>NZ_JBEXXQ010000012.1:0-205962 GCF_040630525.1 Streptomyces sp. NPDC005799 | reverse complement strand
CCCGGTGGCACCGTCCGAAAGCGACGGTGCCACCGGGCTGCTGGGCTGTGAACCGGGACGACTGGTCAAGTGCGATGGCGGGCCGGGGTGTTCAGGGGGCCAGCTGCACCCCGTACAGGCTGCGTCCGCCGACCAGTTCGCGGCCGGTGACGAGTTCCGGCTCGATGCGCACGAAGACCTCCTGGGGCGAGGGCACCCAGGATCGCGGGCCGGTCCGGATCAGGCGCTCGTGCTCCGCGGGGTCCGTCACCACCATCGCCGGGCCGGTGACGACCACGCTCCAGCCGGAGTGGGTGGCCGCGTCGACCTCGTCGACCTCGAAGGCGACGACCACCCCGTCGACCGCGCGGGCCAGCTCGGAGGCCGCCGAGGTGCGCAGCAGCACCGCGCCGTCGCCGTCCAGGGTGAAGTTGACGGGCAGCACGGCGGGCAGGGCCTGCCGGGTGTGGACGATGCGCCCGACGGGCACCTTCGCCAGCAGACGCAGGCACTCCGGCCGTTCGAGTTCACGGAAACCGTCGTTCGGATACATGGGCCAGCCCGTCTCTCACCTGGGTACATCGCTGGAGCGTTCCGTCCATCCTGCGCCGGGCGAGCCCTCGCGGTGAGGGACCTTCGGTCCCCGTCCGCGCGCAGAACGTCCCGGATCACACCGTGATACGGCGCCCGGTGACGGCGAGGGGATCGACGCGCACCCACTGCTCGCGCCGTCCGCCCGCCCAGGGCGTGCTGTGGGCCAGCTCGGCGAGCCGGCCCACCTCGGCGGGGTCCGTCACGATCTCGGCGTACCCCCGCACCAGCACGCTCCAGCCGCTGCTGAAGGCGTCGTCGATGCGGTCGACCTCGAAAGCCACCCGGTGGCCGGAGGCCCGTGCGGGCGTGGTGCCCGGTGCGGTGCGGAAGACGATCGCGCCGTCGACGACGCTGTAGTTGACCGGCACGACCAGGGGACCGGAGGCGGTGGGCACCGCGATGCGTCCCACTCCGTGCGTGTCGAGCAGAGCCCGGCACTCCGTGGCGCTCAGCTCGACGAAGTCCGGTTCGCGCCCCGCGCGCCCCGGGCCCGGCGGCAGCTCGGTGTCACCGCCGGTGAGGTCCCGCACGGTGGTCTCCAGGGCCTCCGCGAGCCGCAGCAGGACGCCCGGTCCGGGGGCGGCGCCGGGGTGCTCCTCGACGTAGCGCAGATAGCCCGGAGCCATGCCGGCCCGGTCGGCGGCCTGCTCGCGGCTCAGTCCGAGTTCCGTACGCCGTGCGACGAGCCGACGCCCGAGATCACCCGGCGCGTGCGCCTCGACGGCCTGGGAAGGTGCGTTGTCCGCCATGGCTCGTCACTCCCTCTCGTCGGTTCGGCCGCCCGTACGCGGACGAACGCGTACGACGCACGGATGGCCCTCTACCCCATGGTGTCCGGGACGCCATGTCCGCACTTGGGCCGGTCGGCCCTGGTTGCGGGGCCGGGACGACCTGCCGCCGTTCCTGCGCGGGATCGCCTTGGCCGTCTCCGGTCTCCCCATATGCGCAACCAAATGGTTGCGCATTCCGTGCTCGACGTGCAACCTAGTGGTAGCGCATTCACACGAGACGAGGTCGCGATGCTTCCCGACGTCATCGAACGCGACATCCTGATCAACGCGCCCGTGGAACGGGTCTGGACGGTCCTCACCGAACCCGCCTTCCTGGGCCGCTGGTTCGGCAACGGCGACCCGGTCAAGGTCGAGCTGCGCCCCGACGGCCTCCTGCTCTTCGATCACGGCGTCCACGGCACCATTCCGGCCCGCGTCCAGACGCCGTACACCTTCTCCTGGCGCTGGTCCCAGGGCGCCGCGGGCGAGGAACCGACCGATGCCAACGCCACCCTGGTCACCTTCACCCTCGCCTGGGACGAGAGTGCGGGAGGCACCCGGCTCACCATGGTCGAGAGCGGATTCACCCGGCTCGGCCTGCCCGCCGACGAGGCCGCCGATCGCCACCGCGCCAACAGCCGGAACTGGCCCGGCAAGCTCGACCAGCTGCGTGAGCAGTGCGAGCAGCCCGCGGCATGACCGGAGCGAACGGCGGCGCGCACGCGCCCGAGGACGTCCTGCTGGCGCTGGCCGATCCCGTCCGCCGCCGGATCATCGCCACACTCGTCCGCGACGGCGACGCCACCTCCACGTCCCTCGCCGCGCCCCTCCCGGTCACACGGCAGGCGGTGGCCAAGCATCTGGCCGTCCTGGAGCGCGCGGGACTGGTGCGAGGGCGACGGACCGGGCGCGAGGTCCGTTACGCTGCGGACCTCCGGCCGCTGCGGCACGCCACCCGTTGGCTGGACACCCTGGCGGAGCAGTGGGAGGGCCGTCTGCGGTCGATCAAGGCACTGGCCGAGCAGGACGCCGAGCCCGGCGGCGGTGCCACCGACGGGCCGTGACCGCCGGTCCGCGAAAGGGCCCGATCGGCCCATCCGCTTCCCGCCCCTGGTCCCGGTCGGCCCCGCACCCGCCCCTGGTCGGCCCATCCCGCACCGCGCTCCCCGGCTGCCACGGTGCTGGTGGTGACGAGAGGGAGGTGCGACCGATGCGCGCACGTGGGCGGACCAGTCGGTGGCTGTGGCGGTGGCGGGCCAACCCGCTGCGGCGGCACGACGACGTTCTGGAGGCCTGGCTCGTTCTGGCCGTGTGGCTGATCGTCGCGGTGGGCGGCACGTTCGCCGGGTTCATGGCGGCCCACTCCGCCGCCGACGTCTTCGCCGGGCAGCGCGCCGAGCGCGCCCCCGTACAGGCCGTTCTGCTCACGGACGCGCCCCGGGCCTCGGAGACCTACCGCCGGGCCCTGGTGACGGTCCGCTGGACGCCGGCGGGCGGGCCCGCACGGACCGGGAGGACGCTGGTGGACGCGGGCCGTACCGCCGGGTCTCATGTCGTCGTGTGGACGAACCCCCGGGGTGACCTGACCACCGAACCGCCGGGGCCGACCGAGTCGCTCGCCGAGGCCGTCCTCTTCGGAGCCGGTGCGGCGCTCGCGGTGACCGGACTGGGACTCGGGGCCGGGGCCGCCGGGCGGTGCGTTCTGGACCGGCGGCGGGTCGAGTCCTGGGGCAGGGAGTGGGACCAGCTCGCGCCCCACTGAGACGGCCGCCCGGGCCCCCGGGACGCGGCGGGATCCCGCCGTCCACGTGACCTTCTCCCTCCGAGCGCGGATACTTCCGAGAGTGGCAGCAGTACGGGCCCAGGAGCCGGACGCGCGTCTCACCAGGAGGAACCCATGAAGATGTTGATCAACGTTCCGGAAACCGTGGTAGCCGACGCGTTGCGGGGCATGGCGGCGGCACATCCCGAGCTGACGGTCGACGTGGAGAACCGGGTGATCGTACGACGCGACGCCCCCGTGGCCGGAAAGGTCGCCCTGATCTCCGGCGGCGGCTCGGGGCACGAGCCGCTGCACGGCGGTTTCGTGGGCCCCGGCATGCTGTCGGCCGCCTGCCCGGGCGAGGTGTTCACCTCCCCGGTGCCGGACCAGATGGCTCGGGCCGCGGCGGCCGTGAACAGCGGCCTCGGTGTGCTGTTCATCGTGAAGAACTACACCGGTGACGTGCTGAACTTCGACATGGCGGCCGAGCTCGCCGAGGACGAGGGCATCCAGGTCGCCAAGGTGCTGGTCAACGACGACGTGGCGGTCACCGACAGCCTCTACACGGCGGGCCGGCGCGGTACCGGCGCGACGCTGTTCGTGGAGAAGATCGCGGGCGCCGCGGCGGACGAGGGCCAGCCGCTGGAGCGGGTGGGGGCCATCGGCCGGCAGGTCAACGAGAACTCCCGCAGCTTCGGCGTCGCCCTCAGCGCCTGCACCACCCCCGCAAAGGGCAGCCCCACCTTCGATCTGCCGCCCGGCGAGCTGGAGTTGGGCATCGGCATCCACGGCGAGCCGGGCCGGGAGCGGCGCGCGATGATGACGTCCGGCGAGATCGCCGAGTTCGCGGTGGGCGCGATCCTGGACGACATGACCCCGCGCAATCCGGTCCTCGTCCTGGTCAACGGCATGGGCGCGACCCCGCTGCTGGAGCTGTACGGGTTCAACGCCGAGGTCCAGCGGGTGCTCACCCAGCGGGGTGTGGCCGTCGCCCGCACTCTGGTCGGCAACTACGTGACCTCCCTCGACATGGCGGGTGCCTCGGTCACCCTGTGCCAGGTCGACGAGGAGCTGCTCCGTCTCTGGGACGCGCCGGTGAAGACGCCGGGGCTGCGGTGGGGGATGTAGCACCGCGGGCCGGGGTGTCAACGTACCTACCACGCAAGGAGATCCAGTGCTCGACGCCGAGTTCTTCCGCCGTTGGATGACGGCGACCGCCGCGTCCGTCGACCGCGAGGCGGAGCGGCTCACGGCCCTCGACTCGCCCATCGGGGACGCCGACCACGGCAGCAATCTGCAGCGCGGTTTCAAAGCCGTCATCGCGGCGCTGGAGAAGGAGGCGCCCGAGACCCCCGGTGCGGTCCTGACGCTCTCGGGACGGCAGCTGATCTCGACCGTCGGCGGTGCCTCGGGGCCGCTGTACGGCACGCTGCTGCGCCGCACCGGCAAGGCGCTGGGCGATGCCGCCGAGGTCGACGAGGGTCAGCTGGCCGAGGCGCTGCGGGCCGGGGTGGACGCGGTGATGGCGCTCGGGGGTGCCGCACCGGGCGACAAGACCATGATCGACGCGTTGGTGCCGGCCGTGGACGCGCTCGGCGACGGCTTCCCGGCGGCCGGGACGGCGGCCGAGCAGGGTGCGCTCGCGACGATACCGCTGCAGGCCCGCAAGGGCCGGGCCAGCTATCTGGGCGAGCGCAGCATCGGCCACCAGGACCCCGGTGCCACCTCGTCGGCGCTGCTGATCGCGGGGCTCGCGGAGGCGGCCGGTGAGTGACGACAAGACGGTCGGGATCGTGCTGGTGTCGCACAGCGCGGAAGTGGCCACGTCCGTCGCCGAGTTGGCGAAGGGGCTGGCGGGCGGCGGGACGTCGGTGCCCGTCGCCCCCGCGGGCGGCACCGAGGGCGGCGGACTCGGCACGAGCGCGGAGCTGATCGCCGCGGCGGCCGCGTTCGTGGACCGGGGCGCCGGGGTGGCCGTGCTCACCGATCTCGGCAGTGCCGTGCTCACGGTGAAGGCGCTGCTCGCCGAGGGCGACGAACTCCCCGCGAACACCCGTCTGGTGGACGCCCCGTTCGTGGAGGGCGCGGTGGCCGCGGTCGTCACGGCGGCGGCCGGAGCCGACCTCGCAGCGGTCGAGGCGGCGGCAGCGGAGGCGTACACCTACCGAAAGGCCTGAACGACAACCGATCATGACCAGTACTCAGACGCTCTTACGGACCGCGAACGTCGATGACGTGGAGGCGATCACCGAGCTGCACACCCAGGCCCGCACCGCCTACTACGCGGCGGGCGGAGTGCCGACGGCGGAGTTCGACTCCCCTGAGGCGTACGCCCGTCGGCGGGAAGGCTGGCTGCGGGCCGTGCGGGCCGACGACATGACCGTGGTCTGCGCCGAACAGGCGGGCGAGCTCGCGGGGATCCTGATGGCGGGACCTCCCTACGAACCCGATGTGGACGCGGCGACCGTGGGCCAGCTCTACCAGATCCATGTCCGTCCGGGCTCCTGGGGCCAGGGCGTCGGCGGCCGGCTGCACGCCGAGTTCGTGAGGTTGCTGCGCGACGCGTCGCTGACGACGGGCGTGTTGGAGGCCTGGGCGCGCAACAGCCGGGCCCAGGGCTTCTACCTGCGGCACGGGTGGCGGCCGGACGGGCATCACCGGCCCGGGCCCGGGGGCGCCGACTACGTGCGGATGCGCCTGCGTCTGACCCGGCAGCGACTCAACAAAGGCCTCCGGCCGCCACCTTGAGGGCCGTGCGCAGGGTGGCCAGGAGCTCGGCCTCCGCCGTCGCGAGGTCGGGCTCCGTGTCCGCGGTGTGCCAGGCGTAGTGTTCGACCGCCGCCCGCAGCGCCGCGTTGAACATCGCCGCCTGGATGACCGGCCGCAGATCACCGGCCGGCAGCCCGGCGCGCTCGGCGAGGGCACCGGCGAAGGCCGGCTCGGCCTCGTCGTGCGTCTGCAGCCAGACGGCCCGTAGCCCCGGCTCGGTTCGTGTCAGTCGTACCAGCGCCCCCACCGTGGCCCGGTCGGGGCCCGCGACGAGCTGGAAGCCCGTCGTGTACTCGGGCGCGAAGATCTCCTCCAGCGGCTGTCCGGACCGCCATTCCCGCAGACGGGCCGCGAGCATGTCGATGCCGGCCGTGAACAGGGGCCGTACGCAGGCCTCCTTGCTGGGGAAGTAGCGCCACACGGTCCGTGCGGAGACGCCCACGGCCTGGGCGATCTGCTCGCCGGTGGTGGCCGCGACGCCCTGGGTGACGAACAGGTCCACCGCGGCCCGGCCGATCTCCAGCCGGATCTCCGCCTTGCGCTCCTCGGTGAGCGGCGGTCGTCCCGTGCGTGCGCGGGCTGCGGTCATGTGTTCCTCCGGCTCCGTGATCGGTCCTCCGGAATTCTCCAGCACTATTTTATGTCACTCACAGACATTAAGTCGTATGGTGGGCCCTGCCGCACCGGGCGCCCCGCCCCGCACAACGACAGGAGCACCACCATGGCCAGCGGACTCGACGGCAGAAGCGTCATCGTCACCGGAGCGGGCTCGGGGATCGGGCGCGCCACCGCCCTGGCCTTCGCGGCGGAGGGATCCCGGGTCCTGGTCGCGGACCTCAACGAGGAGGGCGCGCACGCCACCGTCAAGGACATCGAGCAGGCGGGCGGCACCGCGGTCGCCGTCGTGGGCGACCTGAGCGAGCAGGCCGTGGTCGACCGGGTGACCGAGACGGCGGTGGAGCGGTTCGGCGGGGTGGACGTCCTGGTGAACAACGCCGGGATCATGGACCGTATGTCGGCGCTCGCGGACGTGAGCGACGCCGAGTGGGAGCGGGTGATCCGAATCAACCTGACCGCGCCGTTCCTGCTGACGCGGGCGGTGCTGCCGCACATGCTGGCGGCGGGCCGGGGCTCGGTCGTCAACACGGCCTCGGAGGCGGGCCTGCGCGGAAGCGCGGCGGGCGCGGCCTACACCGCCTCGAAGCACGGGGTGGTGGGGCTCACCAAGTCGCTCGCGGTGATGTACCGCAAGCAGGGCATCCGCGCGAACGCCATCGCCCCGGGCGGCACCGCGACCAACATCGCGGTGGACGCCGACCAGACAGCGCACGGCCCGGCCGCGCTCGGCCCGCACTTCGTCAACCTCGGCCGTATCGCCCAGCCCGAGGAGCAGGCCGCCGCCATCGTGTTTCTCGCCTCGGACGCGGCGAGCAACATCAACGGCGTGGTGCTGCCGGTGGACGACGGCTGGTCGGCGGTCTGACGCCCGGCCACTTGCCTCGTACGAACAGCCGCGCCAGCCGCTGTCCGGTGGCGACGGCGGCGGCGTGGTCCTCGATCGGCTTGACCTGCGAGTCCTTGAAGACGATGTAGGTGACGCCGGAGGCCGCGCCGCCGCCGCGCGGATCGGGGTTGATGCCGAGGCCGCGGGCGGTGGCATAGGAGGCCTCGCCGATGATCCCGCGGGGGCCGAGGTCGCCGACGACCGCGTACTGCACCCGGTTGCGGTAGACGACGGCGGCGACCGAACCGCCGCGCACCCCGTGGTCCCAGATACGGCTCACGGCCGGCACAACGATGTACGGCAGGCTCTCCGCGCTCAGATCGCGGCCGTCGGACTGCTGGAAGGCGGTGGCGGCGGAGAACAGCGGGTCGGTACGGCGGTTGCAGCGCGGGCCGGGCCGGCCGTCGCAGTCGATGTCCAGGTCCGCCTTCCAGAAGACGGCGTCCCGCGTGGCGCAGACCGGAACGGCGGCCGGGGCGCCCTCGTCGCTGCGGTAGCGGCCGCGCGAGATCTGGGCGCAGCCGCGTACCTTGGCCAGCAGGTCGGCGGCCCCGACAGCACCCTCGCGCCGGGCGACGGGCTCCTCGGCGATGTGGTGCCGGGCCGCGGCCGGGGCGAGCAGGGCGGCGCAGGCCACGGCCAGCGTCAGCGACGGGACGCGCACGATGAGGGACCTCTCCTGGGGAACACTGACGAACACTCAGCCCAATGTGTTGCCCTTTTGATCGTGCGGCTACCGCTGAGGGGCCGTACGGCGCACGCCCCGAAGTCCGGGCAGGGGCCGGGCAGCTGAGCCCGCGTCGGCTCCGGCCGCCCGGCCGCCCGCGTCCGGCGCGGGATCAGCGACGACAGCGGTCCGCGCCACCGGCATGAACTGACCCTCCCCCAAGGAGAGTTCAGCCGCGAGGACCTTCAGCATACGTAACGGCCAGGGGCCCACGTCACCACCCCCGTGCCGCGACGACGCCCTCTTGATGTACCTGCAACAACAGCGTCATATTGGTACGGACCATTGCCGTCCTGTCCCTGCCTGTCTCTCGGGAGGCGAAGCCGTGCCCTCTGCCGCCGTACTCCCACGCCGACTCCTCGCGCCGGTCGCGGGCCTGGTCCTGGTCTGCTCCTGCGGCTGGGACGGCGCCGGGGACGAAGGGCGGGCGCCGGGCGCTCCCGGCGGCGTCACCGCGGCGGCGGGCAGCTCCAGCAGTGTGCACGTGATGTGGGACGCGGTGTCCGCCCAGCCCCGGGTCCGCGTCTACGAGGTGTATCGCGGCACCACCAAGGCCGCGGAGGTGCCCGCTTCCGAGCACATGGTGGACGTCACCAGGCTCAGGCCGTCCACCATGTACGTCTTCACCGTGCGGGCACGCGACACACAGGGCCGCCTCGGGCCGCCCAGCGGGGAGGTCCGCGCGAGGACTCCCGCCGCCGTCCCGGCCGACGACACCCCGCCGACCCGCCCGGGCCGGACCAGCGGCCGGGCGGTCGGCGGCCGGGAGGTGCAGCTGGCCTGGTCCGCGTCGAGGGACGACACAGCCGTGCTGTCGTACGACGTCTACCAGGGGTCCGCGAAGATCCACAGTGTCGGCGGGAACCGGACGGCGACCGTGGTCACCGGACTGCGCCCGGGCACCCGGTACGTCTTCACCGTCCGCGCCCGCGACGCGGCCGACAACCTCTCCCCGCCCGGGCCGGCCGTCCGTCTCACCACGCCCGGCACCGACGACGGCCGCGGCACCGCGCCCACCGCCTTCAGCGTGACCGTTCACCGTGCCGACGGCGCGTACTTCCTGGATCTGTCCTGGGTCCCGCCGCGCACGGACGGCGTGGTCGGCGAGTACCAGATCCTGCTGGACGGGCGCACGGCGACCTCGCTCGTGTACGGCGCGAACGCGCCGCGCGAACGGGCGTCGTACTCCTTCTACGTGGGCCGGCAGGCGGGGGTGAGCCACCGGGTGCGGATCCGGGCACGGCTGCCCGACGGCAGCTGGGGCGGGTTCTCGGCGGAGCGGACCGTAACGACCGGCTGATGGGCCGGACGAAGGAATCCGTCACCTGACCGGGGGCCGTCCCCATGCGCGGCGGACCGGGGGCGCATTGGCTGCCCCTGAGGCAGCACGGGTGTTCCCCGACCCTCGGCGGCACCAGGGATGTACCGCCGACCGTGCCGCCGGAGGGCAGTCCTGATGCGCAACTCCCAGCTTCCGATCCGCTCCGGCCTGGCGGTGGCAGCCGTCGCCGCGCTGCCCCTGGCCCTGGCCGCCCCGTCCGCCTCGGCGGTGGGGACGGGCATCTCGGTGAGCACCAGCGGTTCGACCGTCTCGGTGACGACCACCGTGTGCAACCAGACCAGCAGCAGCGGCATGTGGGGCACGGCCTCGCTGCTCAACAGCGGCCAGTCGAACTTCGCCCAGGGGCGCCAGGTGGCGCTCTCCGGGACGACCAGCCAGCAGTCGGCGGCGTGGCAGGGTGTGCGGCCCGGCACCTACACCGTCATCGTGGTGTGCTCCTTCAACAACACCACCGCGGGCACGCAGTCCATCATCGTCGCGGCCCCCGCGACGCCGACCATCTCCGCCACCTCCTCGCCGTCCCGCGGTGTCATGGGCGGTTTCGGAGGTGCCGTGCGGGACTACGGCCCGGTCACGCTGGGCGTGGGCGGCGCGCTGGTCGGAGCGGGCGTCATCGCGTCCGGCTGGTTCCTGCGCCGCCGCTCGAAGCCGTACCGCCTGTGACGGCGAACGGGCTCACGCCGGGCCGGAGTCCGGCAGTTCGCCGAACTCCTCCAGCGCATCGGTGAGCCACCGGGTCCAGAAGGTCTCCAGTTCGATGCCCGCCCGCAGGACCAGGTGGCGCAGCTTGTCCTCGGAAGTGTCCCGGCCGGGCGGGAAGTCGCGCTTCTCGATCTCCTCGTACTCCGCCAACTGCCCCCGGTGCAGCTCGAGATGGCGACGCAGATCGGCCTCGATGCCTTCCGTCCCCACCACCGCCGACGCGCGCAGCCGCAGCAGCAGCGTGTCGCGGTGGGGCCTGGGGTCCTGGGAGGCGGCGGTCCAGCGGGCCAGTTCGGCTCGGCCCGCGGGCAGGACCTCGTAGCTCTTCTTCTGCCCGCGGGCCGGCTGCTCGGTGGGCAGCGCCCGGATGTGACCGTCGGCTTCCAGCTTCCCCAGCTCGCGGTAGATCTGCTGATGCGTCGCCGACCAGAAGTAGCCGATCGACCGGTCGAAGCGGCGGGTCAGCTCCAGCCCCGAGGACGGCTTCTCGAGCAGGGCGGTGAGGATCGCGTGCGGGAGGGACATGGGCACATCCTAGGGAGGCTCTACAGTGCGGCCGCGACCTCGGTGCCCTGCAGGATCGCCCGCTTGGCGTCCAGTTCCGCCGCCACGTCCGCACCCCCGATCAGGTGTGCGCCACGCCCGGCGGCGACCAGCTCGTCGTACAGGTCGCGGCGCGGCTCCTGGCCGGTGCAGAGCACGACGGTGTCGACGGGCAGGACGGTGGACTCCTCACCGACGGTGATGTGCAGTCCGGCGTCGTCGATGCGGTCGTAGCGCACGCCCGGGACCATGGTGACGCCGCGGTGCTTGAGCTCGGCGCGGTGGATCCAGCCGGTGGTCTTGCCCAGGCCCGCGCCGACCTTCGACGTCTTGCGCTGGAGCAGGTGCACGGTCCGCGGCGGGGCGGTGCGCTTCGGCGCGGCGAGCCCGCCGGGCGCCTGGTAGTCCATGTCGACGCCCCACTGCCGGAAGTACGTCTCCGGGTCCTCGCTCGCCGCGTCGCCGCCGTCGGTGAGGAACTCGGCGACGTCGAAGCCGATGCCGCCGGCGCCGAGGACGGCGACTCGTTCGCCGACGGGCGCCTCGCCGCGCAGGACGTCGAGGTAGCCGACGACGCTCGGGTGGTCGACGCCCGGGATGTCCGGGGTGCGCGGGGTGACGCCGGTGGCGAGGACCACCTCGTCGTAGTCCGCCAAGTCAGCCGCTTCGACCGGGGTGTTCAGACGTACGTCCACACCGTGGGCGTCGAGCCGGTGGCGGAAGTAGCGCAGGGTCTCGTCGAACTCCTGCTTGCCGGGGACCTTGCGGGCCACGTTCAGCTGACCGCCGATCTCGCTCGCCGCGTCGAACAGCGTGACGGTGTGGCCGCGTTCGGCCGCGGAGACGGCGCAGGCGAGCCCGGCGGGACCGGCCCCGACGACGGCGACGCGCTTGGTCAGACGGGTCGGCGAGAGCACCAGCTCGGTCTCGTGGCAGGCCCGCGGGTTGACCAGGCAGGAGGTGATCTTCCCGCTGAAGGTGTGGTCGAGACAGGCCTGGTTGCAGCCGATGCAGGTGTTGATGGCCTCGGGCGTCCCGGCCGCGGCCTTGGCGACGAAGTCCGGGTCGGCGAGCATGGGACGGGCCACCGACACCATGTCCGCGTAGCCCTCGGCGAGCAACTCCTCGGCGAGTTCCGGGGTGTTGATGCGGTTGGTGGTGACGAGCGGGATCGACACCCGGCCCATGATCCGCCGGGTGACCCAGGTGTAGGCGCCGCGTGGCACGGAGGTGGCGATGGTGGGGATACGGGCCTCGTGCCAGCCGATGCCGGTGTTGATGATCGTCGCGCCGGCCGCCTCGACGGCCTGGGCGAGCGTGATCACCTCGTCCAGCGTGGAGCCGCCGGGGACGAGGTCCAGCATGGACAGCCGGTACACGATGATGAAGTCCTCGCCGACGGCCTCGCGCACCCGCCGGACGATCTCGACCGGGAAACGCATGCGGTTGTCGTAGGAGCCGCCCCAGCGGTCGGTGCGGTGGTTGGTCTGGGCGGCGATGAACTCGTTGATGAGGTAGCCCTCGGAGCCCATGATCTCGACGCCGTCGTAGCCGGCCCGCCGGGCCAGGCGGGCGGCGCGGGCATAGTCCTCGATGGTCTGCTCGACCTCGGCGTCGGTCAGCTCCCGGGGCACGAAGGGGCTGATCGGCGCCTGCAGCGGGCTCGGCGCGACCAGGTCCTCGTGGTAGGCGTACCGCCCGAAGTGCAGGATCTGCATCGCGATCCGGCCACCCTCGCGGTGCACGGCCTCGGTGATCACCGCGTGCTGCTCGGCCTCCGCGTCGGTGGTCAGCTTCGCCCCGCCCCCGTACGGCCGGCCGGCCTCGTTGGGCGCGATCCCGCCGGTGACGATCAGGCCCACGCCGCCGCGGGCCCGGGCGGCGTAGAACTCCGCCATCCGCTCGAAGCCGCGCTCGGCCTCCTCCAGGCCGACGTGCATGGAGCCCATGAGGACGCGGTTGGGCAGCGTGGCGAAGCCCAGGTCCAGCGGGTTCAGCAGATGCGGGTAACGGCTCATGGCGCCCCTCCGTCGCGGTGTGGTCCCTCAGTTGTAGAGGACCGCACCGCGTTTGTGCAACTAGTTGCACAAAGGAGGAGGGGGGTCGAGGATCAGCGACTCTCCAAGATCACATGCAGCTCCCGCTCCTGGTCCCCGGAGGCCGACGAGAGATCCCGCACCGTGAACAGCGGCTCCAACGTGCTCCGCAGCCGCTCGATCGCCCAGTAACCCCCCTGCGCGTCCAACTCGACCGAGGACGACAGACCCGTCGGCATCTGACACTCGTGCGCGTCCGTCACCTCGAACGTGCCGAGCCACACCATCGGCCGCGTCTCGTGCAACTGCTGCGGCACCTCGTCGGCGCCCCGGTCGGACTCGAAACACGCGCACAGCGTGTCGAAGACGATCCGTGCGTCCTCCTTGCTGCATCCGCTGATCTCGAGGGAGACCGGCTCCTCGTGCAGTCGCTCACGGTCCATCGTGATCGCTCCTCTCATGGGCGGTGACGCGGTCCGGCGGGTTCCCGGCGAACCGCGTCACATCCCCAGAAAAGCACCACTGTCCGGGCCGTACCAGCGAACGGCTCAGCTCTTGTGGAAGCGGTAGGTCTTGCTGTCCGTCAGCACGCAGAAGCCCGGCGAGACGACGATCACGCGCAGGGTGCCGTCCCGGCGGTCGTAGTCGATGCCCTCCGCCTCGAAGGTGCCCGAGCAGCCGCTGCGCAGGGGCAGCTGGCGCAGGGCGGTGACATGGCCGGAGACGTCCGAGGTGCCGTTCGGCGCGGCGGACAGGTCGACCTGGAGCAGCGGCTTGGCGATGCCGAACAGCGTGCCCGCGGGGTCGTCGGAGGAGCACAGCAGGGTCGTGGGTCCGGAGAAGTCGCAGCCCTGCACGTCACGGACGGCGTGGTCGAGGTTGACGGTGGCGACCTGCGGGAGGTTCACCGAGGGCGAGGTGCTCGCGTTGACGCCGGGTGTCGGGAAGACCAGGAAGCGGGTCATGGTGCCGTACTCCCCCGACAGCATCCACTGGCCGTCGGGCGAGATCGCGTCCCAGGAGTTGTTCAGCGCCTCCCCGGGGCTCAGCGTGTGGACGTACTCGGACCAGCCGCCGCCGGGTGCCTGGACGCGGTACATCTTCGCGGTGCCGGAGTCGGCCTGGTAGGGCTCGACGTAGTAGCCGTCGTAGGAGGCGTCGGGGTCGCCGACGTGGTTCCAGCCGCGGCTGGAGACGCTGACCGGGATGGTGCCGATGCCGGTGTAGCGGTTGGGACTGCCGGCCGGGACCTCGACGGAGGTGAGGCCCTGGCTCTCGGTCAGCGGGTCGGCGCGGTCGGAGCCGACCTCGGTCCAGGTGTCGGCGGCGGAGGCGGGCGGGGCGGCGGACAGCAGGGCGGCGGTGGCGAGGGCGAGGGCTGCGGTCAGGGCCGCGTGACGACGTCGCCGGGCGCGCAGAGGCATGCGAGGGCTCCTCGGTGAGGGTGGGGGCGGGCCTGCTCGGCGGACAGTCTGACCGCGCCAGATGGTCATGTACAGACCAGATTGGTAACGGGGGCCGTCACTTCGGCGACGGTCCGTGGCCGGTACTGTCGTCACCACTTCGAGAACGCCGCCGCCTGTGTTGAGGGATGGTGGAGGTGGGCGACACAGGCGTCACAGCGACGGTTGAGCGCGGTAGAACAGGGGAGTCGGCACGGGGGAAACGGCGTGCCGCGTCAAGGAACGAAGGCGGTGCGTGGGATGAGTGCACCTGGGTTTCCGGTGACCGACGGCGACGAGTCGGTGCGCCCGAGCGGTCTGCTCGACGTCCTGGGCGTGGCCTCGGTGGTTCTGGACGCCCAGGGACGGGTCGTGCTGTGGAGCCCGCAGACCGAGGAACTGTTCGGCTATCCGGCGAAGGAGGCCCTCGGCCAGTACGCGGCCCGGATCATGGTGCACGAGCAGCACCTCGACCTGGTCGTGAAGCTGTTCGCCGACGTGATGGTGACCGGCCAGAGCTGGGCCGGCGCCTTCCCCATCCGGCGCAAGGACGGCAGCACCCGCCTGGTGGAGTTCCGCAACATGCGGCTGCTGGACGACCGGGGCGACGTCTACGCACTGGGCCTGTGCGCCGACCGGTCGACGGTACGGCGGCTGGAGCGGGACGTGGCGCTGTCCACGCGGATGATCGCGCAGTCCCCCATCGGACTGGCCGTCCTGGACACCGAGCTGCGGTATGTCTCCGTCAACCCGGCCCTGGAGCGGCTGAACGGAGTGCCCGCCGAGGATCACATCGGCCGCCGTATCGCCGAGGTCGTGCCCAACCTGGAGGTCGAGGCGCTGGAGGCGGCGGCGCGCCGGGTGCTGGAGACCGGGCGGCCGCTCGTCGACCAGCGGACCGTCGGGCGCACGCCGGCCGATCCGGACGAGGAGCGCGCCTGGTCGATCTCGCTGTACCGGCTGGAGGACGCGTTCGGGCACGTACTGGGAGTGGCCGGGTCGATCCTCGACACCACCGAGGAGCACCGGGCGCGGGTGGAGGCCGAGGCCGCTCGGCGGCGGCTGACACTCATCGCGGACGCCTCCACCCGGATCGGCACCACGCTGGAACTGGACCTTACCGCCTGCGAGTTGGCGGAGGTCGCGGTGCCGGAGCTGGCCGACTGGGCGGCGGTGGACCTGCTCGAGGCGGTGGTCCAGGGCAGACGCAGCACGCTGGGTCCCGCGGAGCCGGCCGACATACGGGCCCTGGCCGTGCGGGCGGACGACGTTCCTCGGGTGCCGGCGGCCGCCGATCGGCCGGGAAAGGTGGCCCGCTACGGCCCCGACCTCCTGGTCACCGAGTGCGTGCGCACGGCCCGGCCGGTCATGATCGCCGAGGTCGAGGCCGCCGACCTGCCCCGCATCGCCCGCTCCGAGGAGGCGGCCGGGCAGCTGGCCGAGGTGGGCCTGCACTCCTATCTGGCGGTACCGCTGATCGCGCGCGGCGAGGTGCTCGGCGCCCTGGAACTGGAGCGCACCCGCAATCCTGAGCCGTTCAGCGAGGACGACCTGCTGCTCGCCCGCGAACTTGCGGCGCGCGCGGCGGTGCAGATCGACAACGCCCGCTGGTACCAGAACGCCCGCGACACCGCCCTCACCCTGCAGCGCAGCCTGCTGCCCAGCCATCCGCCGGTCATCGGTGGCCTGGAGGTCGCCTCCCGCTACCAGCCCGCGGGCGCCACCAGCGAGGTCGGCGGCGACTGGTTCGACGTGATCCCGCTGGAGGACGGCAAGACCGCGCTCGTCGTCGGCGACGTCATGGGCAGCGGCATCAACGCGGCGGCCACCATGGGCCGGCTGCGCACCGCGACCAACACCCTCGCCTCCCTCGACCTCGACCCGGCCCGGCTCCTGGAGCACCTCGACCGGATCACCGAGGGCCTGGACCACTCCATCGCCACCTGCGTGTACGCCGTCCACGACCCTGAGCTGCGGCAGTGCCGCATCGCCAACGCCGGGCACCTGCCGCCGGCCCGGCTGCGTGAGGGGCACCCCCCTGAGCTGCTGGAACTGCCCACCGGGGCGCCGCTGGGCGTCGGCGGGGTCGCGTTCTCCACCACGACGGTCGACCTGGAGCCCGGCGACCGGCTGGTCTTCTACACCGACGGCCTCGTCGAGACCCGCCAACACCCCCTCGACGAACGCCTGGACGCGCTCCTGGCCCTGCTCGACGGCCCCGACCGCCCGCTGGAGGAGGTCTGCGACCTGCTGCTGCGCACCCTGCACCAGCCGGACAACTCCGACGACGTGGCCCTGCTCATCGCCCGGGTCCAGCAGCCGCACTGACCCGTACACCTGTTCTCACAGGTACTGATTACCTGACCCTTATGGTGCCCATCGCACAATCACAGGTAGGTGTGGCATACGGATGCCCGGTGCCTTGGCCGATGGGAGCGAGCCGTGACGGATCAGGAACCCACTGCCGGAGGATCGCCGGACCGGCATGGCGGGACGACACCGGACTGGGAAGTGGTGACAGGCCCGGGCGGGGCCGAGCCCGCGTCGGGCGAGACCTGGGACAGGGTCTGGCGGCGGCGCTCCGCCCGGTCCCGCGCGGTGATCGCGGCGGCCACGGTCGCCGTCCTGGCCCTCGGCGGCACCGTCGCCTACGCGACGACCTCCGGCGGCTCGGGCGGCGGCGCCACCCCGTCCGCGTCCGGCTCCGCGTCGCCGTCCCCGAGCGGGCCCGAGGGCCGGCACGGCGGCCGGTGGTTCGACTTCGGCGGCATGGGCGTGCACGGCGAGGCCACCGTGAAGGACCAGGACACCGGCCAGTGGGTGGTACGGGTCTGGCAGCGCGGCACCGTGGAGAAGATCTCCGGCGACCAGGCCACCGTCAAGAGCGAGGACGGCGCCTCCTGGACATGGACCTTGACCTCGGACACCACGGTCCTGCACGACGGCACCAAGGGTTCCGGGACCGACGGCATCAAGAAGGGCGAGACCGCGGTCCTGGTCGGCACCCGCGCGGACAACGGCACCCGCACCGCCACCCGCGTCCTGTCCGGGACCTTCATCGACAGGGGACCCGGCGACAACGGACCCGGCGACAGGAACCCGGGCGGCTGGGGCGGCGGCTTCGGCGGCCACGGCCCCCGCGACTGGCGGATGCCGTCCCCGCCGCCGAGCCCGTCGGGCAACGGGGCGACGACCTGAGGAACCGCCGCGGCCCCGCTGCGGCGCGCCCGTGCCGGCGTATCCGCGCCTTGCCCTGATGCGGCTCAGCACGGAGGCACACCAGGCTCCGAGGTACCCCGTCCTCTGGTGCCGATCGACATCGCCGCAGTGAACTTCGGCCCGTACCAGCGGTCCTGGCGAAGTCCGCTGCGGTTCGGTAGCGCCCCGACGGCCGCGGACGACCGACGGCACATCGCGGCGATCCCGGCGGAGCGCTCAGCGCCTGGTGCCGATCACCACATGGGCGTACCACTCCTCCGAGACCGCCAGACGGGTCGTCAGTCCGGCCCGGGTGAACGCCTCCACGGCCGCGGGCGCCTGTGCCTCGCTCGTCTCGGTCAGCAGACAGCCGCCCGGTGCCAGCCAGTGCGGCGCCTCGGCCGCGACCCGGCGCAGGACGTCGAGTCCGTCCGTGCCGCCGTCGAGGGCGACCAGCGGTTCGTGATCGCGGGCCTCGGCGGGCAGCAGGCCCACCTCGTCGGTGGGCACGTACGGCACATTGGCCGCGAGGATGTCGACGCGGCCCCGCAGGCCGGCCGGCAGCGCGGCGAACAGGTCGCCGGCGTGCACGTGTCCGCCTACGCCGGCGACATTGCGGCGGGCGCAGCGCACCGCGGCCGGGTCGATGTCGGCGGCGTGCAGTTCGGCGTCGCCGAGCGCGGTGGCCAGAGCGGTGCCGACGGCGCCCGAGCCGCAGCACAGGTCCACCACGACGGACGCCCCGGGGGCCCGGGCAAGAGCCTGCTCGACGAGGAACTCGGTACGGCGGCGGGGTACGAAGACGCCGGGTTCGACGAGGATGCGCAGGCCCCGGAACTCCGCCCAGCCCAGGACGAGTTCGAGGGGCAGACCGGCCACGCGGCGGTCGACCAGGGCGGTGAGTTCCCGCGCTGTGCGGGCCTGGGACAGGATCAACCGGGCCTCGTCCTCGGCGAAGACGCAGCCCGCCAAGCGCAGGACGGCGGCGACGGATTCGACCGACGAGGACGACGAGGACGACGAGGGAGATGAAGGCATGGAAGCCGAGAGCCTTTCGGTGGGGCGAAGGGCGCTCTCGCGGTCGCCTACCGGCGGCGATCCGCTTCGACCAGAGGAGAGAGCACCCGGGCTGATACAGCGGTAATGGGTCTCACCTCCTCGTTCTCCGGCGGCCGGGATGTTCCGCGGCCGGACGGAAACATTACCCCAACCGTCGGACGCCGACGGCCTCCTCGGCTTCCTCCTGGTTGGCTCCTGCAATTCCCCCTCAAGTTGTACTATACAACTAGATGGGTGTGGTGAGGAGGAGCCATGGACGCGGACGAGGCCGTGGAGACGATTCAGCGCGAGATGACGGTCTTCGCCCGCCGCGCCCGCGCGTCGGCGGGACGGATGCACCCCGAGCTGTCCCTGGTGTCGTACACACTGCTGGGGCATCTGGAGGAGAGCGGCGGTTGCCGGGCCACCGATCTGGCGGCCCACTACGCCCTGGACAAGTCGACGGTCAGCCGACAGGTGGCCGCGCTCGAGCGGGCCCGGCTGATCGAGCGACGTCCGGACGCCGACGACCACCGCGTCCAGGTCCTGCAGCTGACCGACGCCGGCCGCGAGATCCTCGCCCAGGTCACCGACAGCCGCCGGGCGGCCCTCCGCGAGCGGTTGGAGGGCTGGCCGGAGGAGGACCTGGAGCGGTTCGCCTCCTGTCTGGTGCGCTACAACACGTGGGGCGGGCGGACGGCGGCACCTCGCGGCCCTGATCCCGACGTGTCCTAAGCGACCGTCACCGCCTGTTCGTCCGCGAGGTGTTCCGGGACGCGGGCCGCGCCGAACGTGGTGGTGCGCCGCAGTCGGAAGCCGAGGGATTCGTAGAGGCGGATGGCGTTCGCGTTGCCGGCGCCGGTGTGCAGGAACGGGGTCTCGCCGCGTTCCCGTATGCCGTGGGCGACGGCGCGGATCAGCCTGGTCGCGAGACCCTCGCCGCGGAAGGCGGGGTCGGTGCAGACCGCGCTGATCTCGGTCCAGCCCGGCGGGTGCAGCCGCTCCCCCGCCATCGCAATCAGCGCGCCGTCCCGCCGTATGCCCAGGTAGGTGCCCATCTCGATGGTGCGGGGCAGGAAGGGGCCGGGCCGGGTGCGTTCGACCAGGTCGAGCATCTCGGGGACGTCGGCGGGACCGAGCCGGACGGCCTCCGGCTCGGGCGCGGCCTCGAGACCGTCGTCGACCAGTTGCACGCCCTCGATGTGGAAGGTGATCTCCCAGCCGGCCGGCACCGCGCCGCTGAAACCGAGCAGCGGCACCTCGGCGCCGGGGCCCGCGAGGGCCGCGAGGTCGGCCCAGTCACCGGTGTCGGGCTCGTCGGGCAGCGCCAGCCAGGGCGTCACGTCGACCGGGTAGCGCACCACCCGCCCGTGCCACTCGGCGAAGTGGGCGTGCGGGCCGGTCAGGGAGGCGAGGGCGGGGTTGTCCAGGACGTGGCTCACGCGGCGACCTCGATCACGATCTTGCCGCGCGCGTGGCCGTCCTCGACCTCGCGCAGTGCCTCGCCTGCCCGCTCCAGCGGGTAGGTGCCGGTCACGTGCGGGTCCAGGTCGCCGTCGATCACCAGCCGGGCGACCGCGTCCAGGACCGCCGCGTCGCGGGCTCGGGCGACCCTGGCCCCGCCGAGTTCCTCGACGGTCGCGGGTGGCGCGGCGGCGGTGATCAGCTTCGTACGGTCGTCGAGCAGTGTCGCCGCCTCGGTGAGCACCTCTTCGCCGACCAGGTCGTAGACACCGTCCACGCCGTCGGGCGCCGCCGCGCGCACCCGCGCCGCCAGGTCCGGTCCCGAGGGGACGTGCACCGCGCCCAGCGCCTCCACGAAGTCCTTCTTCGCCTCGCTCGCGACGCCCACCACCCGCAGGCCGAGGGCGCGGGCGATCTGCACGGCCGCGCTGCCGACCCCGCCGCCCGCGCCAGTGACCAGGACGGTCGCGCCGGCGGGCAGACCCAGCTGGTGGACGCCGTCGTACGCGGTCGCCGCCGCGACCGGGAGGGTGGCGGCGTCCTGGAAGGAGAGGCCGGCCGGCTTGTGCGCCGTGATGTCGGTGGGCAGCAGTGTGTACTCGGCATAACCGCCGGTCGCGGTGTTCCCGAACACCTCGTCGCCGGCGGTGAACCCGGTCACGTCGGCACCGGTCTCGAGGACGACACCGGAGACCTCGTTGCCCAGCACCACCGGAAACACCGGCTCACCGCTCTCCCCGGGGCGCCGGTAGCCGGTGCGCAGCTTCCAGTCGACGGGGTTCACACCCGCGGCACGCACCGCGACCAGCACCTGCCCAGGCCCCGGGCTGGGCCGGTCCAGGTCGACGAGGGCCTCGGTCTCCGGTCCGTCGAAGCGCGTGTAGACGTACGCCTTGGGCATGTTCCACTCTCCTTCGCTGCCGCGTGGTCACCGGGTGTACGGGACACCGGTTCCGGCATCAGGCGGCAAGGCGCGGGCGGGAGGCGCTATTCCCGGGGCCGGGGAGTGTTCATACGTCTTTAATGATCGACGGGCGGGCCGGGGCCGGGGCGGATCCGGGTGGCACGTACGGTTGACCCGGTAGGCCGTCACTTCCGTCCCGCTGGATCCGTATGAACGTCACCCGAGGTTTCACCGGGCGTCCCCGCGCCCACCGTCCGGGCCTCCCGCCCGGCCAGTACGACACGGGCGACGACTGGCCCGTCCTGTCCGCGGAGGTCACCCCCGAGCTGGCGCCGGCCGACTGGACCTTCCGCGTCGACGGGCTGGTCGAGCGGCCGTGCACCTGGGACTGGGACGCGGCGCACGCGCTGCCGGCGTCGGCCTTCGAAGGCGACATCCACTGTGTGACGAGCTGGTCGAAGTTCGGAGTCCGGTTCGGAGGCGTGTCGCTGGACGCCTTCCTCGACGTGGTGCGGCCCCAGGCGTCCGCCACCCATGCCGTCGCCTACTCGCACACCGGGTACACCGCGAACCTGCCGCTCGCGGACCTGACCGGCGGGCGGGCCTGGATCGCGTTCACGTACGAGGGCGAGCCGCTCGCTCCCGAGCACGGCGGGCCGGCGCGGCTGCTGGTGCCGCACCTGTACTTCTGGAAGAGCGCCAAGTGGATCGCGGGCATCCGGCTTCTCGACCACGACGAGCCGGGTTTCTGGGAGCGGAACGGCTACCACGAGCGCGGCAACCCGTGGGAGGAGCAGCGGTACTCCGGTGACTGAGCAGGCGACCGCAGCGACCCCTTCCCCGACAACGGTGACCGAGCAGATGACGGCAGCGACCCCTTCCCCGACAACGGCCCCTTCCCCGGCAACGGCCGTTTCTCCCGCCTTCACTCCCCCGACGCGCTTCGCCGTGCCCGGCCGTATCGCCGTGAGCGGCCAGGCCGCCGCGGTCTGGCAGACGGCCACCCTGACGGAGGTCCGCCGTGAGACGCCGTACGTCTCGACGTTCCGGTTCGCGGTGCCCGCCTGGCCGGGGCACCTTCCGGGCCAGCACCTGATGCTGCGGCTGACCGCAGAGGACGGTTATGCGGCCCAGCGCCACTACTCGATCGCCTCCGCGCCGGACGACGGCGGGCACATCGAGCTGACCTTGGACCACGTGCAGGGCGGCGAGGTCTCCGGCTGGTTCCACACGGTGGCCGAGCCGGGCGACGAGGTGGAGGTGCGCGGTCCGGTGAGCGGGTTCTTCGCCTGGCCCGGCGACCGGCCCGCGCTGCTCATCGGCGCGGGCTCCGGGGTCGTACCGCTGATGTCGATGGTCCGGCACCACCGGGCGCGCGGCCTCGACGTGCCGCTGCGGCTGCTGGTGTCCGCGCGCAGCCCCGAGGAGCTCGTCTACGCACGGGAGTTGGGCACCGAGACGACGCCCGTGTTCACGCGCCGCGCACCGCGGGGGGTGGCGGTGGGACGTATGGCCGCCGCACATGTGGCGCCGCTCCTGGCCGAACCGCCCGACGGCGGGTGGGAGGCCTATGTGTGCGGCTCGAACGCCTTCGCCGAGCACGCCTCACGACTGCTGGTCGAGGCCGGCCAGCCCGTGGACCGGATCCGCATCGAACGCTTCGGCTGACGGCCGGACACCGGGGCCGTCACCGGCCGTTCACGGTGAGCGATCTTCGAGGCGCTGGGTACCCGATTTTCATGGGCACTCGCGCGCGCACACGATCCGGGGGGACAATACGGACCAAGCAGGTGCGGCTGAACGTATGGCCCCTCCGGTTTCGGTGACGGCGAGGAGGTCGACATGCGGACCCGGGTGCGCGGCTGGCGCTGGCGGCGCAATCCGCTGCGGCGCCGGTCGGACGTGGTGGAGGCGTGGACGACGCTGGTCGTCGCGCTCCTGCTGTTCGTCGGCGCGCCGCTCGCGGGGGTCGTCACGGGCTGGTGGGCGCACGACCAGGCCGGGGCCGCGGCCGCGGCGCAGCGCGCGGACCGGCATCGCACGCGTGTGGTGGTCGTCGGCGCGACGCCCGAGCGGGCGCCCGCGGTGCAGGGCGGCCGGGAGCACTCGTTCCTGGTGAACGTGCGCTGGACGGACCCCGTCACGGGGCCGCACACCACCGCGGCGCGTGTTCCCGCGGGCACGCGGCACGGGGAGACGGTGGACGTGTGGTTCGACGCCCGCAACCGGCCGGTGGGTCCGCCGCCGGGCCGGACGCAGATCTGGCAGCACACCGTCACCATGGGCATCTGTGCCGCGGGCGGCGCGGTCGCGGTGATCCTCCTTGGCAACGCCTTCGTCCGGCGCGTGGCCATCGGCCACCGGCTGACCGAGTGGGAGAGGGAATGGGCCCGCACGGAGCCGCAGTGGACCCGCCGCCAGGCGGGCGGACCGTGACGCCCGCGGTGCGGAGGTGATCGCGCGGGCGCAGTCCGGGAAAGATCTGGCCAGTCGTCCGATCGCACACGTACGGTGTTGATCATCCGCACGGTCCCTATGCGAAGGCGGTCCTGCATGGCCCTGTTCGACCTCCCCCTCGACGAACTCCACGACTACCGCAGCGCGTCCGTCGAGCCCGAGGACTTCGACGCGTTCTGGTCCAAGACCCTGCAGGAGGCCCGCGAGCACGACCTGGACGCCCGCTTCGAGCCGGTCGACACCGGGCTGACGACGGTCGAGGTGTACGACGTGACGTTCGCCGGATTCGGCGGGCACCCGGTGAAGGGCTGGCTGACGCTGCCCGCCGGGGCGTCCGAACCCCTGCCGCTGGTGGTGGAGTTCGTCGGGTACGGCGGCGGACGCGGCCTGCCGCACGAGCATCTGCTGTGGGCGTCCACCGGCCGGGCGCACTTCGTGATGGACACCCGCGGACAGGGCAGCGCCTGGGGCGGCGGGGGCGGCACCGCGGACCCGGTGGGCGGCGCGCCCGCCTACCCGGGCTTCATGACCCGCGGTATCGACGCGCCGGAGAACTACTACTACCGCCGGGTGTTCACCGACGCCGTCCGTGCCGTCGAGGCGGCCCGTTCCCACCCGCTGACCGACGCCTCCCGCACGGTCGCGGTCGGCGCGAGCCAGGGCGGCGGCATCACCATCGCCGTCGCCGGTCTGGTCCCCGACCTGGTGGCGGCGGCGCCGGACGTGCCGTTCCTGTGCGACTACCCGCGTGCCGCGACTCTGACGGACCGTCACCCCTACCGGGAGATCGGCCTGTTCCTCAAGACGCACCGCGGCCGCTCCGAGGACGCCCTGCGCACCCTGTCCTACTTCGACGGCGTCCACTTCGCCGCCCGCGGCCGCTCGCCGGCGCTGTTCTCTGCGGCCCTGGAGGACCAGACCTGCCCGCCCTCGACCGTCTTCGCGGCCTTCAACGCCTGGGCGCACGAGGACAGGACGATCGAGGTGTACGACTTCAACGACCACGAGGGCGGCGGGCCTTACCAGGAGGCGACGAAGCTGCGCTGGTTGCGGTCGTATGCCTGAGGGAGCCGGCCGTGGACACGCGTGAGGCCGCCGAGCGGTTCGTACGGGTCTGGGAGCGCGGCTGGGCCGCGCACGACGTGGACGCGCTCCTCGACCTGTACGCCGGGGACTGCGTCCACCGCTCGATGCCCTTCCGCGAGCCGCACCGGGGGCGGGCCGAGCTCGCCGCCTATCTGAGCTGGTCGTTCGAGCGGGAGCGGGTGAGGGACGTACGGTTCTCGCCGCCCGTGGTCGGCCAGGACGGGATCGCGGTCGCCGAGTTCCGGGTGCTGAGCGAGGAGGGCGGGGTGCCGGCCACCCTCGCGGGCTGCGTGTTCGTACGGTTCGACGCCGACGGCCTCGCGGTCGAGACCCGGGACTACTGGCACGCCGCGGACGGTCACCGGGAACCGGAGGACAAGCTGTTCCTTCTCTGACCTTCCCTCCAGTCCGACCAGTCGGTACGTTCAGGACGCCCGGGTCGCGACGGTGCGGCCCGGGGTTCCGGCGGACGACGGAGGGCCCCATGGCGGAGCGTGAGCCAGGTGTGGTCGGTTACTGCGACGAACGGTTCGCGGCGGTGCGGACGGCGTTCGAGG
The DNA here is from genome assembly GCF_040630525.1 of Streptomyces sp. NPDC005799. Lineage (NCBI taxonomy): Bacteria > Bacillati > Actinomycetota > Actinomycetes > Kitasatosporales > Streptomycetaceae > Streptomyces > Streptomyces sp. NPDC005799. The sequence goes on along the minus strand of NZ_JBEXXQ010000012.1, from coordinate 181,088 downwards.
AGAACTTCCGGGAACGGGGCGAACTGGGCGCCGCGGTCGCCGTGAGCGTCGGCGGCGAGGTCATGGTGGACCTGTGGGGCGGCTGGGCGGACGCGGACCGCACCCGGCCCTGGGAGCGGGACACCCTGGTCAACGTGTGGTCGACCACCAAGGGCCCGACGGCGCTGTGCGCCCACATCCTCGCCGACCGGGGCCTGCTCGACCTCGACGCGCCCGTGGCCAAGTACTGGCCCGAGTTCGCCGCGGCCGGCAAGGAGGAGGTGCTCGTACGGCACCTGCTCTCGCACCGGGCCGGACTGTCGGGGCTTCGTGAGCCGCACTCGGTCGAGCAGCTCTACGACTGGGAGTTCACGACCGGGCGGCTCGCGGCGACGGAACCCTGGTGGGAACCGGGGACCGCGTCCGGCTACCACGCGTTCACGTACGGCTTCCTGGTCGGCGAGGTGGTCCGGCGGGTCTCGGGGCAGCTGCCCGGCGCCTTCCTCGCCCACGAGGTGACCGGCCCGCTCGGGATCGACTTCACCATCGGGCTGCCGGAGCAGGACGCCGGCAGGGCGGCCGAGCTGGTGCATCCGCCGGTCGCGTCGAGCAGCGAACAGGCCGCGATCTTCAGTCAGTTGACGCCCGCGGCACTGGCGGCGCTGGCCAATCCGGTGGTGGGTGCGGACGAGGCCAACTCGCCCGCATGGCGAGCCGCGGAGATCCCGGCCGCGAACGGGCACGGCACGGCGCGGGCGGTCGCCGCGCTGTACGGGATCTTCGCGGGCAGGGGGACGTACGCCGGCCGTAGCGTCCTGTCCCCCGAGGCGGCCGAGCGGGTGCGTGAAGGGCAGGGCAGCTGCCGCGACCTGGTGCTGGGGGCCGGCCTCGATGCCGAGACGGAGATCGGGCTCGGTCTGTGGCTGAGCGGTGACAACGGCTCCTACGGCCCCAACCCGCGCGCTTTCGGACACGACGGGTTCGGCGGCTCGTGCGGACTCGCGGACCCGGAGACGGGGGTGTCGCTCGGCTATGCGATGAACCGGATGGGGCCTCAGATCGCCAACGACCCACGGAAAATGGCGCTGATCGAGGCCCTGTACAGCGCTCTGTGAACGCCGGGGCGGGCAGGCCGGTTTCGGCCGAACCGACCGCCCGCCCTTCCCTGCTGGTTTAGACCAATGCTAGATCTGGTGGCGCAATGAGCCCGCACGGCTACGGCATGTCACCAACAGGAGGCGCGGCATGGCCCGCACCGACCATCCGGTCACCGATCAGCAGCCGCTGTACTGGCGTGTAGCGACCCGACTGCTCGGCGAGTTGCGCGACGGCACGATTCCACCCGGCGAACGGCTGCCGAGCGAACGGCGGCTGGCCGCACATTTCGAGGTCAGCAGGGAGACGGTCCGGCAGGCGCTGGAGGTGCTGCGCCGCGACGGACTGGTCTGCACCGACCGGCGCGGCAGCCACGCCACGCTGCCGGGCCTGCCGGTGGAGACCCCTTCCACGCCCGCCTTCCCGGTCGGCGCCCGGGCCGCGGACCCGCGCGCCGCGGACCGGGCCACGGTCACCTGGGAGGCGCCCCCGCCCGAGCACGCCGAGGCCCTCGGCCTCGCCCCGCACCACCCGACCCTGATGCACCGCTACGAGTCCACGGGCGCCGACGGCCGCGGACGGCGTACGGCGGTGACGTCGTTCTCCGCGGTCGCCCTGGCGGAGGTCGAGGAACTGGCCCGCTACCGCGACCGCGCCGACGGCGCCGCCTCGGCGCAGCTGCACCGCGCCTACGAGTGGATGCGCAAAGCCGGCCTGACCCTGCACCACCGGGACGCCATCACCCCGCTCCCGGACACCCCCTCGGTCCGGGTGACACGGCGCGTGCACGACCAGTACGCGCGGCCACTGGAGATCACGGATCTGCTGGTGGACGCCCAACAGGACGCCCTCGTCTACGAGTTCATGCTTCCGGCCGCGGGCTGAGCGAGGACAGCGGACGCCGGGCCACGATCATCCGCACCCGCGGGCTGCCGTCGCTCCGCCGCCCGAACTCCTCCAGCGCCTGCAACTCGACGACGAATCCGGCTCGCTCCAACTCCCGCCGTACATCAGCCAGTCGGAAGGCCCGGTAGTACATGACGAACGGCGGACGCCACACGGCGTTGCGCACCCGCATCACCGCGTCGAAACCCAGCAGCATCCAGTACGCGGGCGACGAGGGCCGGGGCGGGGCCAGGACGGGGAACGCGAAACACCCGCCCGGCCGCAGCACCGAGTGGACCTCGGCGAACAGCCCCGGCACCTCCTGTGGCAGGAAGTGCCCGAACGCACCGAAGCTGACCACGAGGTCGAAGGCGGACCGGAACGGCAGCGCGCGGGCGTCAGCACGCACCCAGGCCACCCGCGAACCGGCCGGCCGGACCCGCTCCCGCGCCACCGCCAGCATCCCCGCGCTGAAGTCGATCCCCGTGGCACTGCGCCGGCACAACCGCGCCAGCACGCCGATGCCCGCGCCCGTGCCGCAGCACAGGTCGAGTCCGTCGTCGAAGGGTCCCGTCCGCGCCAGCGCCGAGGCGACGGCCTCCAGGACGGAGTCGGGCGTCCGGAAGGGGGTGTGGTCGAACTTCGGAGCGAGCAGGTCGTATCCCCGCTCCACGGAGGACAGGGCCTGGACGGCGAGTTCTCGCAGGCTGGGGCCTTCAGGGCTGAACACCCACGTCAGCCTAGTGGACAGGGTCGCGGCAGCTGATTACCCTCATCCTTACCTACTCAACTAATTGACTATGAGGTGATCCGATGCACGCGTTCCGCGAGGCGGTCGAGGCCGGCGATCTCGATGCCGTCGAGGCGCTGCTGGCGGAGGACGTCGTGTTCACCAGCCCGGTGGTGTTCAAGCCGTACCCGGGCAAGGCGATCACCGCGGCGATCCTGCGCGCGGTCTCCCAGGTCTTCGAGGACTTCCGCTACGAGCGCGAGATCGGCGGCGGAACCGACGGTCGCGACCACGCCCTGGTCTTCGCCGCGCGCGTGGGCGACCGGGAGCTGACGGGCTGCGACTTCATCCACGTGGACGACAACGGCCTGATCGACGAACTCACCGTGATGGTGCGGCCCTTGTCGGGCGCCCAGGCGCTGGCGGCGGCGATGGGCGCCCGGTTCGAGCAGATCGCGAAGGAGGCGGAGACGCGGTCCGCCTCCGCCTCCTGACCTCACGCCACGGCGAGGACGCGGGCACGGGTGCAGGACGTGCCGGGGGTGAGTGTCTTCCGCAGCCTTCTCCCCCGAGGACCGGGTGGCGCAAGCGGCCGGTCCGGAGACCGTGCAAGGCGGATCAACAACGCGGGCATCGCCATGCGGGCGCGCCTCGGCGAGGCCGAACTCGCCGACGGGAACCGGGCGTTCGCGGTGAACACCAGCGGCGCCCTGCTCGGCATCCAGGCCCTGTCCCCCGCTGATCCCGGCCGGTTCCTCCATCGTCAACGTGGGCTCGGTGGCCGGACTCACGGCCCACCGCGCGGTCGCCTACACCGCCGGCGAGTGGGCGCTGCGGGGCCTGACGAAGGCGGCGGCGCTGAAGACCGACGAACGGCCGCTACGCCGATCGACACTCCGCGAGCCGCCTTCGCAGAAATGTCCGCTCGGCCTCGTTCTCCGCCAGCTCGAGTGCTTGGGCGTACGCTCCGGCCGCCTCGGTGCGGCGGCCGAGGCGCCGCAGCAGGTCCGCGCGGGTCGCGGGCAGGAGGTGGTAGCCGGCCAGATCGCCCTCGCGTTCCAGTTCGGCGACGAGGGCGAGTCCGGCGTCGGGGCCCTCGGACATGCCGACGGCCACGGCGCGGTTGAGGCGGACTACGGCGGAGGGCACGAAGCGGACCAGTTCGCCGTAGAGGCCGGCGATGTCCGCCCAGTCGGTGTCCTCGGCCGTGGCGGCGGTGGTGTGGCAGGCGGCGATGGCGGCCTGGATCTGGTAGGGGCCGGGGCGGCCGCGGCGCAGGGCCGTCTCCAGCAGGGCGGTGCCCTCGTCGATCTCGGCGCGGTCCCAGGCGGTGCGGTCCTGGTCCTCAAGGGTGATCAGTTCACCGGAGGCGTCCACGCGCGTGTGCCGGCGGGCGTCGTGCAGCAGGAGAAGGGCGAGCAGGCCGAGCGCCTCGGGTTCGTCGGGCATGAGCCGGGCCAGCAGACGGGCGAGGCGGACGGCCTCGGCGCACAGGTCCCTGCGGACCAGATCGGCGCCGGACGAGGCGGCATACCCCTCGTTGAACAGCAGGTACAGCACGCCGAGCACGCCCGTCGTGCGCTCGGGCAACAGGTGCGCGGGCGGTACCCGGTAGGGGATCCCGGCGTTGCGGATCTTGCGCTTGGCGCGCACCAGTCGCTGCGCCATCGTCGCCTCCGGGACGAGGAAGGCGCGGGCGATCTCCGGTGTGGTCAGCCCGGCGAGGGTGCGCAGGGTGAGCGCGACCCGGGCCTCGATGGGCAGGGCGGGATGGCAGCAGGTGAAGATCAGGCGCAGCCGGTCGTCCTGCACACCGCTGTCGTCCCCGTCGTCGTACGACGTCTCGTCGCGCGCCATCACGGCCGCCTCCCGCAGTTTCGCCGCCCCCACCGCCTCCCGGCGCAGCACGTCGAGAGCGCGGTTGCGGGCGGTCGTCGTCAGCCAGGCGCCGGGGCGGCGCGGGACACCGTCGCGCCGCCACCGGTCGAGGGCCTGGGCGAAGGCGTCCTGCGCGCACTCCTCGGCGAGGTCCCAGTCGCCGGTCACCCGGATCAGGGTGGCGACGACCTGGCCCCACTCCTCCCGGAAGGCGGCGGCGACGGCCTCCTCGATCTCGTCCGTGGAGCTCACTCCCAGACCGGCCGTACCTCGACCGAGCCGCCGTCGGCGGCCGCAGGATGCTTCGCGGCGAGGGCGACGGCCTCGTCGAGGTCCGCCACGTCGATGAACGCGATGCCCGCGAGGTACTCCTTGGTCTCCGCGAAGGGGCCGTCGCTGAGCAGGATCTCCTCGCCCCGCACGCGCACGGTGGTGGCGTCGGCGGGCGGGCGCAGCCGTGCCCCGCCGGTGACCCGGCCCGCCCGCACCTCGGCGAAGTAGGCGGCGAACCGCGGGTCGTCGGCGTGCTCCGCCGGGCTCTGCTCCTCCTCCCGGACGGGCGAGGAGAACAGCAGGGCGTACCTCATCACGCCTCCCTCAGGGACACGGCCTGCTCATGGGTGATCAGCCGGCGCAGTCCGAGGTCACGGTAGCCGGTGATCACGCGCAGGGTGTCGGAGAAGGGGGTGCCGTCGGTGCGGGTGCCCTTCAGCCGTACGAGGGAGTGGGCGAAGCCGATGCTCTCGTCCACGTGGACGCGGAACTCCCGCACCTCGCGGGTCACGGGTCCGGACGCGAACACCTCTTGCAGGGCCTTGCGGTGGGCGTCGAGGCCCAGCCGCTCATGCCCGCCGGTGAGGTGGAAGACGTCGGCGTCCGGGGCGTAACAGGCCAGCACCCCGTCGATGTCCCGGTCACGGTGGGCCTCGGTGAGACGGGTGTCGAGGGCGCGGATCGCGGTCTCGGGGTCCTCCTCGTCCCCCATGGGCCAGAAGGGCCGTACCTCCATGGCCCCGATGGTGGCCACCGGGTGCCGGGCCGCCGCTTCGACGGCCTCCTCCAGGCTGTCGCACTCGAGGATGTCGTAGCCGGCGACGTACTCCTTGGTCTCGGCGAACGGGCCGTCCGTGCGCAGCACCTCGCCGCCGCGCACCCGGACGGTGACCGCCTCGGCGGGCAGGGCGAGCCGGTGGCCGTGCAGCCGGGCACCGCGGTCGCCGAGTTCCTCCACCCAGGGTTCGACGGGTGCCATGCCCGAGGCGTCGGCGGTGTCGTCGCCGCAGACGAGCAGCATGTACTTCATGATTCCTCCCGGTCGTCAGAGCTACCTGCACCCCACCGACGAACGGGGGCGGCGCGAATCGACACCCTGCCGGACGGATTTTTCGGTCCCGCTCACGACGCGCCGTCGACCTCCCGTACCAGCTCGATCGCCCGCCCCAGCGTCGCCAGCCGCTCCTGCAGGGTCATCCCTGCCGGATACAACCGTACGGTGGTCACGCCCGCGTCCCGCCACACGCGCAGCCGTCGGCGCACCATCGGCTCGGTGCCGACGAGGGTCGTGGCAAGCACCATCTCGTCGGTGACGAGGCCGGCCGCGCCCTCCCGGTCGCCCGCCTGCCAGCGCTCCCGCACCTCGGCGGCCACCTCCGCCCAGCCCTGGCGGCTGTAGGCGGCGTTGTAGAAGTTGGTCGAGGCCGAGCCCATGCCGCCGAGGCTGAAGGCCAGTCCCTTCTTCCGGCCGGCGGTCAGCGCGCCGAGGGCGTCCTCGTCGGGTGCGAAGGCGACCTCGGCGCCCTGGCAGACGTCGAGGTCGGCGCGGGTGCGCCCGGCACGGGCCAGTCCTTCGTCGAGGTGGGCGAAGTACGCCCCGGCCGCGCCCTCGGGCACGAAGCTGGTGCCGAGCCAGCCGTCGGCGACCTCACCCGTCAGCCGCAGCATGGCGGGCGACAGGGCGGCGAGGTAGACGGGGACGGGGTGTTCGGGCCGAGTGGACAGGCGCATGGGGACGGCTTCGCCACCGGGCAGTGGGATGCTGAACTGGCTTCCCCGGTACGACAGTTTGCCGCCGTCGAAGACCCGGCGCACGATTTCGACGCTCTCCCGCATACGGGCCTGCGGGCGCGCGAACGGCACCCCGTGCAGTCCCTCGATCACCTGCGGGCCGGAGGCGCCGAGGCCGAGCAGGAAGCGTCCGCCGGAGAGGTTGGACAGGGTGATCGCGGTCTGGGCGACGGCCACCGGGGTGCGGGTGCCGAGCTGCAGGACGCCGGAGCCCAGCAGCATCCGGTCGGTCAGCGCGGCGTAGTAACCGAGCGCGGAGGGTGCGTCGGAGCCCCAGGCCTCGGCCACCCAGCAGACGTCCAGGCCGAGTTTCTCCGCCTCCACGACGAAGTCGGCCTGCTCCGACCAGTGTTGAGCGCCGGAGGCCTCGATCGTGGTCGCGGTGCGCATCAGCCGTTCTCCGCACGGTACTTGAGGTGACGCAGGGTGGTGGTCATGGCCTGCTCCAGCTCCCGCAGCCGTACGAACACGATCTTCTGTTCCTTCTCCGGCATGCGGTCGATCGCCGCGGACAGTCCGGAGCGGCCGGGACCCATCTGCATCCACTGCGACAGTTCGGTGCCGCCGTCCCCGGGGTGCAGACGAAAGCGCCATACCGCCGACGGACGGTCGCGGTTCTGCACCGCCCAGGCGAGGACGCGGCACGGTTCGCACTCGATGACGTACGAGGTGGTGGTCCACTCGCCGAACGCCTCGTGCCGGTTGCGGCCGAGGAACCGGGCGCCGACCGCGGGCTCCTCGGCGCCGTCGAGCCACTCCACGGACTGGAGTTCGTCGCTCATGCCCGGCATCAGCCCGATGTCACGGACCAGCGCCCACACCCGCTCGGGCGGGGCGTCGATCCACGTCCGCACCTCGACCGTCGGCTTGTCCGTGTAGCGCGCGCCCGTCCACCTCATGTCAGGCCGACCTCCTGCAGTCGAAGTTCAACTTTACGACTTTCCTCAAGCCTTGACGCGCACACGCCAGACTGTCATGGTCTGGACCTGTGTCCCCCACCAAGGTCCTCCTCAGCGCCCTGGGCGCCCTGACACTGCTGCTCGCGATCCCGACCAGCGCCCAGGCCGATGTCCTGCAGTTGCTGCCGCAGAACGCCGACGGCCTGGAACAGAGCTTCTCCCCGGCCTACGACTACGACAAGGACGGCTGCTACGCCACCGCCGCCATCGGCGCCGACGGCACCATCAACCCGGGCCTCAAACTCGGCGGCGACGTCAATGGCCACTGCCACGACTACGCCCAACTGGCCAACGCCAACACCTACTCACGCGAGAAGTGCGACAACGGCTGGTGCGCGGTGGTGTACGCCAGCTACTTCGAGAAGGACCAGGCGACGCTCGGTCCCGCGGCCATCGGCCACCGGCACGACTGGGAGCACGTCGTGGTGTGGATCAGCGACAACCAGGTCCAGTACGTGTCGGTGTCACAGCACAGCGGCTACCAGGTGGCACCCCGCTCGGCGGTGCGCTTCGACGGCACCCACCCGAAGGTCGTCTACCACAAGGACGGCGTCTCCACGCACTGCTTCCGCTTCGCCAACGCCAACGACGAACCGCCGGAGAACGCCACCGGCGGCTGGTTCTATCCCCGTCTGGTCGGCTGGAACGGCTATCCGGCCGGCTTCCGCGACAAGCTGCTGAGCGCCGACTTCGGCGCCGCCACGATCAAGATCAAGGACGGCGACTTCCAGTACGCCCTGGCCCACTCCATGCCCGCCGGCATCCCCTTCGACCCCAACGCCTGACCCGTCCGCGCACGAAGAGACCGGGGCACCCGGCCCCGGCCTCCCGCTCTGCCGTTTCCTACGCCGTCGCCGTCTGCACCGTCGATTTTCCCGGCGAGTCGCCCCATGATTTCTGCCGCCACCCGGGACCGGGCTGCGGTTGGATGTCGACATGACCACCGACGAGCACGCGCGGTTCATGCGTGCCAACCAGGCCAACTGGGACGCCCGCACCCCCGTCCATCTCGCCAGCCGGTTCTACGGCCTCGACCAGGACCTCGATCCGGCGCGCTGGTTCGCCTCCTTCGAGTGGGACGATCTCGGCGAACTGTCCGGCCGCGACGTACTGCACCTCCAGTGCCATCTCGGCACCGAGACGATCGCCTTCGCCCAGCGCGGCGCCCGCGCCGTCGGCCTCGACTTCTCCGCGGCGTCGGTGACCGCCGCCCGGGACGTCGCGGCGCGGGCGGGCGTGCCCGTGGACTACGTACAGGCCAATGTGTACGACGCCCGACAGGCGCTGGACCAACGGCAGTTCGACGTCGTGTACACCGGCAAGGGCGCCCTGTGCTACCTCCCGGACCTGCAGCGGTGGGCCGAGGTCGTCGCCCGACTCCTGCGCCCCGGCGGCCACGTGTACATCGTGGAGTTCCACCCACTGCTCAACTCGCTGGGCCCCGAGCCCGCCCCCGGCGAGGGTCCCGAGCTGCTGCTGCGCCACGACTACCTGGGCGGCAGGGGCGCGGTGCACCGGGACGCGACACACACCTACACCGACGGTCCGGCGGTCGAGAACGCCACGGACAGTTATGAGTGGATGCACGGAATAAGCGAGGTCATGAACGCGTTGGTCGGGGCAGGACTGACCATCCGGCGCCTCAGGGAGAGCGAGGAACTTCCCTGGCCTCGCTGGCCGCAGATGGTCCGTACGGCGTCCGGCTGGTGGCGCCTGCCGGAGCCGCGGATTCCGCTCCTGTACGGTCTGCTCGCCTCCCGCTGACCGGTTTACGGCCGCACCCCCTGTGGTACTTTGCTGCTAGCACCTGAGTTCGCCCCCTGTCGTGGGCGCCGGTGCCGGTTCCCTCTCAGTTCGCCGCTCCGCCCGCCGTCACCCGGCCGGCGCACCGGCTCTCCAGCACCACCTCGTGACCGGTACGGCCGTGCCGTACCCGAGGCGCTGTTCCCGCCGCCGAAGGCGCTGTCCGCCTTCCCGTCGCGGCTTCCACCCCTTCCTTCCGCATGTCTCATGCCATCCGTCCTCGAAAGGACCCCCACCATGACCACCACTCTCGAACACCCTCCAGTCCGGCAGGAGCCCCAGGCCCAGATCGTCACCGGTGTCCTCGACATCGACGCGGGCGGCAAGGGGCACCTGCGCGCCGAGACCCTGCACGCCTCGCCCTCCGACCTGCCCGTCTCCCCCGCGCTGATCCGCCGTCACGGCCTGCGCAAGGGCGACCTCGTCGAAGGCGTACGCGACGGACGGCGCGCCCTGACCGAGGTCGTACGGGTCAACGGGCGCACGCCCGACGACCTGCGCGGCCGCCGTCACTTCCGTGATCTCACCCCGCTCCACCCCAGCCGGCGCCTGCGCCTGGAACACCCGGCGTCCGGGCTCACGGGCCGGATCACCGACCTGCTCGCGCCCGTCGGCAAGGGCCAGCGCGGGCTGATCGTGGCACCGCCCAAGACCGGCAAGACCGTGCTGCTCCAGCAGATCGCGGCCGCCGTCGCCGGCAACCACCCCGAGTGCCGTCTGATGGTGGTACTCCTCGACGAACGCCCCGAGGAGGTCACCGAGATGCGCCGCTCGGTGCGCGGCGAGGTGTACGCCTCCACCTTCGACCGGGCGGCCAAGCAGCACATCGCCCTCGCCGAGCTCGTCATCGAGCGGGCCAAGCGGCTGGTGGAGGCGGGCGAGGACGTCGTCATCCTGCTCGACTCCCTGACCCGGCTGTGCCGGGCGCACAACAACGCGGCCTCCTCGGGCGGCCGTACCCTCAGCGGCGGTGTGGACGCCGCCGCGCTGCTCGGGCCGAAGCGGTTCTTCGGCGCCGCGCGGCTGGCCGAGGAGGGCGGCTCGCTCACGATCCTGGCCACCGCCCTGGTGGAGACCGGCTCGCGGGCCGACGACTACTTCTTCGAGGAGCTCAAGAGCACCGGCAACATGGAGCTCCGCCTCAGCCGCGAACTCGCCTCGCGCCGTGTCTTCCCGGCCGTCGACATCACCCCCTCGGGCACCCGCCGCGAGGAACTCCTCCTCTCCCCCGCCGAGTTGACCACCGTCCGCGGCCTGCGGCGCGCCCTGCAGACCCGCGACGCCCAGGGCGGTCTGGAGACCCTCCTGGAACACCTGCGGGCCACCCCCGACAACGCGACCTTCCTGCGGCGCGTCCAGCCGACGCTGCCTGCCGAGTGACCCGTGACGGCCGCGAGGCCGAGCCGCCGACGGATACACGCTGCGGCATACGGGTGCTGGCGCCCCCCGTCCGGCCCGGTCAGCGGCGCGTCCGGACGATCGATTCCTACGTTGATAAGTATGACCATCGGATTCTATTCCCGGGTCGGCGTCACGGCCTGCGCGCTCTGCGCGGCGAGTGTCCTGGCGTTCGGCCCCGTCGCGGTGGCCGTCGGCGCGCAGCCCACGCCGAACGGCGGGACCCGGGCGGCGATGCCGCAGCCGTCGCTCCTCCACCGGTCCGGCACACTGGTCCGGGCCCCGCGCGGGGTACCCCGCCTCCCGGACGTCTCCGCGCTGTCGTGGCTGGTGGCCGACGCGGGCAGCGGCGAGGTGCTGGCCGCCCACGACGCGCATCGCGGACTGCCCCCCGCCAGCACGCTGAAGACCCTGTTCGCCCTCACCGTGCTGCCCACGTTGCCCGCCGGCATCCAGCACACGGTCACGGAGGAGGACCTGGCGGGCATCGGGCCGGGCAGCAGCATGGTCGGTGTCGCCCCGGGGCGCACCTACGAGGTCGCCGACCTGTGGCGCGGAGTCTTCCTGAACTCCGGCAACGACGCCGTGCACGTCCTGGCCGCGCTCAACGGCGGCTGGCGGGTGACCGCCCAGCGGATGCAGGCCAAGGCGCGCGCCCTGGGCGCGCTGGACACCCAGGTGCGCTCGCCGGACGGCTACGACACTCCGGGGCAGGTGTCGTCGGCGTACGACCTGGCGGTGTTCGGCCGGGCCGGACTGCGCAACGCGGACTTCGCGCGGTACTGCGGCACGGCCCAGGCGCTCTTCCCCGCCGGGGACGGATCGTCGTACGGGATCCGGAACACCAATCGGCTGCTGAGCGGCGCGGACGGCGTGGCGCGCTATCCGGGACTGATCGGCATCAAGAACGGATACACGACGCATGCCGGCAACACTCTGGTCGCCGCGGCCCGCCGGGGCGGGCGCACGCTGGTCGTGACGGTGATGAACCCGCAGACGGGCGGCGGGTTCACCGTCTACGAGGAGGCGCGGGAGCTGCTCGACTGGGGGTTCGGGGCGGCCGGGCGGGTGGCGCCGGTCGGGTCGCTGGACGGGCTGCGGGTCAAGCCGCGCCCGGCGCCCGTCCCGGTTCCCGTGGCCTCTCCCGTGGAACGCGGGCGGGGGTGGGCGGAGACGGGCGCCATCTCCGGTGCTGCGGCGCTCGGCGCGGGTGCGGTGGCCTTGGTGCTGCGGGTCAAAGGTGAGCCCGTGGAAGGGAGTTGACCGACCGGCAGCCACAACAGCAGGCCGAGGGTGATCCAGGCGTAGGTGTTGCTGCCGAGGAAGCCGTCGATGCCGGACGCGTCGTGGAACCACAGCCACACCACGCTGGTGCACAGCACCGCGTACAGGGCGCCCGCGATCCGCGGGTGCCCGGCGCGGACCAGGACGGCGAAGGACGGCAGCAGCCACACCAGGTGGTGCACCCAGGTGATCGGGCTGACCAGACACGCGGTCAGGCCGGTGAGGGCGAACGCCGCCGGCCAGTCGTCGCAGGTGAGGGCGCGGCGGGTGCGAATCGCCCAGACACCGAGGACCAGCAGCACCGTCGCCGCCCAGACGGGGCGGTCGGTCACCCCGAGGCGGGCGAGGATGCCCTGCAGGGACTGATTGGAGACGTAGTCGAGACGGCCCACCCGGTTGGTGTCCCACAGGGCGTCGGTCCAGTAGTAGCGCGAGGCGTTCGGGGCCACCAGGGCGGCGAGGCCGGTCGCCGTGCACGTCACGGCGGTGGCGAGGGCGGCGGCACGCCAGCGGCGGGCCAGCAGGAGCAGACCGATGAAAACGGCCGGGGTCAGTTTGATCGCGGCCGCCAGCCCGGTCCCGACGCCCGCCCAGCGGTCCCGCCCGGTGCGCAGCAGCCAGGCGTCGACGAGGACGAGGGCCAACAGCAGCAGATTGACCTGCCCGAAGCTGAAGGTGTCGCGCAGGGGCTCGAACAGCGCGAGCACACAGGCGCCCAGGGCGCAGCCGTACCAGCCGTAGCGCCGCCACGCCCCCTCGGTCAGCAGGTGCACGATCAGCGCGAGCGCCGCCAGGTTGAGCAGCAGGGCGAGGGCGATCGCCGTGCGCAGGCCGATGAGGGACATCGGCAGCATGGCGACGGCGGCGAACGGCGGATAGGTGAAGCCGTAGGTCGTCCCGGGGACCTGGTAGTCGTAGAGCCGTCCACCGTCATGGATCCAGGTGTTGACGGCGCCGTAGTAGACGCGCAGGTCGAACCAGTCGCGCAACAGGGGCACGGTCGCGGTGAAGGCCGTGACGGCTGCGGCGACGGCGAGGACCAGCAGCAGCCGGCCGCGGTCGGTGCGGGGCGGGGTCATGCGGTGTGTCCCAACACGGGTGCCTGGGCCGCCTGGTGGGCCTGCCAGAGGACCACCACGGCCAGCACGCCCCCGGAGACCGCCAGCACCAGTTGCCCGGTGTCCACCGGACCGCCGCTGGGCAGCGTGGCCAGCGCCAGCACGCCCGTGACGGCCGCCACCCGGTGCCGCACCGAGGTGGTGGGCGCCGCGGCGGCTATCAGGAACAGGCCCCACAGGGCGTACCACGGTCGGATGGCCGGGCCGAAGGCGGCGACCGTGGCGAGACTCAGACCCAGCGCGTAGACCGGGCGGGGACGCAGCCGCCACCATATGGCCGCTATCACCAGCACGGTGACGGCGAGACCGAGGACGTGCCAGGCGGGCAGGGCGAGCGGCGCGAGGTCACTGCCGAGGTGTTCCAGCAGGGCGCCGGTGGCACGGCCGAGGAGGCTGGTCAGCGCCCAGTTGTGCGCGGAGACCGGGGTGTCGAGGGCCCCTATCCAGCCGTACCCCGTTCCGGCGACGGCCGTGGCCGCGACCGTGGTGCCCGCGGCGGCGACACCGGTCGTCAGCACGGCCTTCGTCGGGCGGCTCTCCGCGCGCACCTGCAGGACCACCACCGCGGCGAGCCCGAGTGCCGCGGGCGCCTTGACCAGCGCGGCGAGCGTCACGAGTACGGCCCCCAGGACCGGCCACCGTCCCAGCGCCGCCACCAGGCCGACGCCGAGCAGTCCGAGCATGATCGCGTCGTTGTGGGCGCCGGCGACCAGATGGAGCAGGACCAGCGGGTTGAGGGCGCCGAGCCAGAGCGCGGCGGCCGGGTCCGCGCCGCTGTGCCGCGCGAGCCGGGGCAGCGCCGCGGCCATGAGCGCGACCCCGAGCAGCGCCACCAGCCGCATCCCGACGAGACCGGCGGGGAGCTGGCCCCGGGTCAGGTCGGACAGGTGGGAGGCGACGGCGAGGAACACCGGGCCGTATGGCGCTCCGGTGTGCTGCCACAGCGGCGCGACCTCGTCGGCGAGCGGGCCGCCGAGCTGGGCGGGTCCGTTGGAATACACGTCGATGTGGGCGTCGACCATGGCGCCCTGGGCGAGATAGCTGTAGACGTCCCTGCTGAACAGGGGTGGTGCGATCAGCAGCGGTGCCGACCAGGTGGCGAGTACCAGCAGCAGTGAGCGCGGGCTGGGTGGCTCGTGGCTGCGCACCAGCCGGCCGAGCAGCACCCAGGCCGCTATGAGGAGGACGACACCGAAGTAGACACCGACCAGCCCCAGCGCCGCGCGGACGTTGGCGGGGGCGAGCAGTTCCTGGACGGGAAGGGCACCGGCCGTCTCACCGCCCAGCGCGAGGAAGGCGGTGCCGGCCAGGCCCAGGACCTGACTGCGGCGAAGATCGACGGGGAAAGCCATGGCCAACACTCGTTCAGCGTGTCAACGCCGGGTGGCCGGAACCTGACGCGCCGCCTGCGGTCCGGGGACCTGCGTGTGACCGGCGTGTGATTGCGCCCCGAGGCCGATGAGTTCTCCGCGTACGGCCGGTCTTCCTGGTACGACACCCACCGGACGGACGTGATGACGATGCCCGCCAGCTCCGCCTACGCCAAGGTCGACGGCCTGGAGATGTACTACGAGACCCACGGCCCCGACGACGGACGGCCGCTGGTGCTGCTGCACGGCGGAGCGCTCACCGTGGACCTGTCCTTCGCGGCCGTGCTGCCCGCCCTGGCCGACGGCCGTCGTGTCGTGGCACCCGAACTCCAGGGGCACGGCCACACGGCCGACACCGAGCGCGCGATGACGGTGGCGAACCTCGCCGCTGACGTGGTGGACCTGCTGGACGAACTCGGCATCGAGCAGGCCGACTTCCTCGGCTTCAGCCTCGGCGGCATGACCGCGCTCGAGGTCGCGGTACGCCATCCCGAGCGGGTCGGCCGGCTGGTGCTCGCGGCCACGCCGTACCGCCAGGAGGGCTACCACGACGACGTCCGCACCCCCGACTTCGCCTCTCCCCGTCTGCCCGGTCAGGCGGACTTCCAGAAAATGGCCGACGCGTACGCGGCCGTCGCACCGCATCCCGAGCACTTCCAGGACTTCCTCGCCAAGGTCACGGGGGCGGCCCACGCCCCGCTGCCCTGGACCGCCGACGATCTGCGAGCCCTGGACGCGCCCACGCTTGTGGTCGTCGGTGACACGGACTTCGTACGGGTCGAGCACGCGGCCGAGATGCAGCGCCTCATTCCCCGGGCGCGCCTGGCCGTCCTCCCGGACACCACTCATGCGCGGCTGATGGGGCGAGCGTCCGTGCTGGTGCCGTTGCTGACCGAGTTCCTGGGGTGACCGGGGACTTCAGGGGGCCGGTCAGAACACCGACAGTCCGGTCAGGGTGGTGAAGCGGTCCAGGGCCGCGACGCCGGCCACGGAGTTGCCGCGCGAGTCGAGGCCCGGGCTCCACACGCACAGCGTGCAGCGGCCGGGCACGACCGCGATGACGCCGCCGCCGACACCGCTCTTGCCGGGCAGGCCGACGCGGTAGGCGAAGTCGCCGGCCGCGTCGTACGTCCCGCAGGTCAGCATCACGGCGTTGACCTGCTTGGCCTGGCTGCGGGTGAGCAGCCGGGTGCCGTCGGCGCGCACGCCGTGGCGGGCCAGGAAGGTGGTGGCCAGCGCGAGGTCGGCGCAGGAGGCGGTGATCGAGCACTGCCGGAAGTACTGGTCGAGCAGGACCGGTACCGGGTTGTCGATGTTGCCGTAGGACGCCATGAAGTGGGCGAGCGCAGCGTTGCGGTCGCCGTGCGCGGCCTCGGAGGCGGCTACGTCCTTGTCGAAGTCGAGGGCCGGGTTGCCGCTCTCGGAACGCAGGAAACCGAGCAGTTCACCGGCCGCGTCCCCGGTACGGCTCTGCAGGCGGTCGGTGACGACGAGCGCGCCCGCGTTGATGAAGGGATTGCGCGGGATGCCGTTCTCGTACTCCAGCTGGACCAGGGAGTTGAAAGGGTTGCCGGAGGGCTCGCGGCCCACGTGCTCCCACAGTTCGTCGCCCTCGCGGGCCAGGTCGAGGGCGAGGGTGTAGACCTTGGTGATGGACTGCGTGGAGAACGGCTCGCGCCAGTCCCCCACGCCGTACACCGTCCCGTCCAGCTCTGCGACGGCCATGCCGAAGCGGCGCGGGTCGCAGGCGGCGAGCGCCGGGATGTAGTCGGCGGGCCGGCCGCGGCCCGGGGTGCGTTCGATCTCCTCGGCGATGCGCTCCAGGACCGGCTGGAAGGCGAAGGACGACGTCGTTGTCATGATCACTATTGTGCCTCCGCACGGTCCCGGCGCGTCGCCGCAGGTCAGGGGCTGCTGGTCAGACCAGGAGTGAGCCGCTGCCGGCGACGACCTCGGGCCGCAGCAGGTCGGCGAGCGTCTCGGCGGGCAGCAGACCCTTCTCCAGGACGAGTTCGGCCACTCCGCGCCCGGTGACGAGGGCTTCCTTGGCGATGTCGGTGGCGGCCGTGTACCCGATGTGCGGGTTCAGGGCGGTCACCAGGCCGATGGAGTTCTCCACGGTCGCCCGCAGCGCCTCGGTGTTGGCGGTGATGCCGTCCACGCACCGCTCGGCCAGGGTGAGGCAGGCGCTCTGCAGATGCGTGACGGACTCCGACAGGGAGTGCAGGATGACCGGCTCGAAGGCGTTCAGCTGGAGCTGACCGGCCTCGGCGGCCATGGTGATGGTGACGTCGTTGCCGATCACCTCGAAGGCGACCTGGTTGACGACCTCGGGGATCACCGGGTTGACCTTGCCGGGCATGATGCTCGAGCCGGCCTGCACCGGCGGCAGGTTGATCTCCCCGAGCCCGGCGCGCGGCCCGGACGACAGCAGCCGCAGGTCGTTGCAGCTCTTCGACAGCTTGACGGCGATCCGCTTGAGCACGCCGGACATCTGGACGAACGCCCCGCAGTCCTGGGTCGCCTCGACCAGGTTGGCGGCGGTGACCAGGGGCAGTCCCGTGATCGCCGCGAGGTGACGGCGGGCCGCCTCCGCGTACCCGGCCGGAGCATTGAGCCCGGTGCCGATGGCCGTGGCTCCTAGGTTGATCTCATGGATCAACTGGACGGCCTCGTCAAGACGGTGGCGGTCCTCGTCAATCATGACGGCATACGCGGAGAACTCTTGACCGAGCGTCATCGGCACCGCGTCCTGCAACTGTGTACGGCCCATCTTGAGCACATCGCGGAACTCGACGGCCTTACGGGCGAACGAGTCCTGCAGTACAGCCATCGCCTTGAGCAGTCCACGTACCGCGAACACCGTCGCTATCTTGACGGCGGTCGGGTAGACGTCATTGGTCGACTGCCCCAGGTTGACGTCCTCGTTGGGGTGCAGGAACCGGTACTGCCCCTTGTCGTGCCCCAGCAACTCCAACGCCCGGTTGGCGACGACCTCGTTGGCGTTCATGTTCGTCGAGGTCCCCGCACCCCCCTGGATCACGTCGACGACGAACTGATCGTGCAGCCTCCCGTCCCGGATCTCCCGACAGGCTTCCACGATGGCAGCGGCCTTCTCCGACGCCAGCAGCCCGAGTTCCTCGTTGGCGAGTGCCGCGGCTTCCTTGACGGCGGCCAGCGCGTCGATCAGATGCGGATAGGCGGAGATCGGAGTCCCGGTGATGGGAAAGTTCTCCGTGGCCCGGAGGGTGTGCACTCCCCAGTAGGCATCGGCGGGAACATCACGGTCGCCGAGCAGATCGTGTTCGCTGCGAGTGGTGGCGGTGGTCATGAGGGAGAAGGTCCTCTTTCTGAGGTACGGAACGTACAGCGCCCCTGTAAGGGGCGCTGTACGTCATTGATGTGCGGCTGCCGCCGCGTGGGCGCGACGAGCCACAACGGACCCGCACCCGCCAATCGAGTGGTCGACCCGCCCCGCTAGGCGCAAGCCGGCACGACAACCGGTTCCAGCGAACGAACGGGCCGCACACACCCGACCGCCTGACCGCCCCCGAGAAGCGGCTCCCCCTGAAACTCGACGAGCAGCCGGGGATCAACTCCGGCCCACGCCAACGCGGCCGCGGCCACCGGCACCCGCGCCCGGTTCGCCCCGTCCGCGATCTTCACGGCGACGGCCCGTCCGTCCGGCAGCGCGGCGACCTGAACGCCCTCGAACCCGTCCTTGGCGAGCAGTCCCGGCACGGCCGCCATCAGCGCGGCGACATCCCGCGCGGCACCCGAGGCCATCTCCGGATGAGAGCGCATCGCGTCGGCCACCTGAGCCTCCGGCGTGCCGGCGGCGGCCGTGGTGATCCGCGCGGCCGCCCGCGCGAGCCCGTGGAGCGAGACGGAGAAGAGAGGCGCCCCGCACCCGTCGACCGTCACCCGCGCGATCCGCTGCCCGGTGAGGTCCTCGACGATCTCGGCGATCGCCTGCTGCAAGGGGTGCGACGGGTCGAGGTACCCCTCGAGGGGCCAGTCGTTGAGCACGCACGTGTACAGCATCGCCGCATGCTTGCCGGAGCAGTTCTGGGCCAGCCGGGAGGGCGCACGCCCCTCCCGGACCCATGCGTCCCGCACGGCCGGGTCGAACGGCATGTCCGGGACGTTGCGCAGATCGTCCTCGGTCAGCCCGGCGAGTTCGAGGATCCGCCGAGTCCCGGCGAGGTGGCGTTCCTCACCGGAGTGGCTGGCCGCCGTGAGGGAGAGCAGTTCACCGTCGAGCGGCAGTCCGGCCCGGACCATGGCGACGGCCTGCACGGGCTTGAGGGCCGAGCGGGGGTAGAAGGCGGCCTCGATGTCGCCGAGTTGGAAGGCGACCTTCCCGTCGGCGTCGAGGACGACGACGGAACCGTAGTGGATGCCCTCGACGACCCCGTCGCGGATCAGGTGGGCGACGGGGGCGTGGAGGGGCTCGCGGATCTGGGGTGCGTCCGCGACGGAACTGCTGAACATCACTGCCTCTTGTCAGGGAGCGGCGCGTGGGTCACGCGCCGGCTCCGGTCGATGTGTTCTGGGGGGAGGTGCGTGCGACGCGGCGGCGGATGGCGAACCATCCGCCGACCAGGGCTCCGACGATCAGCGGCAGGCACAGCACGGTGGTGCGGCCGGCGCCTCCGTCGGCGTACATGAGGACCAGGACGGAGGCGAGAAAGGCCAGCGTCACGAGTTCGGTCCAGGGGGATCCCGGCAGCCGGTAGCCGGGGCGGGTCAGTTCGCCGCTCTGGGTCTTCCGCCAGAAGAGCAGGTGACAAACCATGATCATGCCCCAGGTGGAGAGGATGCCGATCGCCGCGAAGTTCAGGACGATCTCGAAGGCGTCCGCCGGGACGACGAAGTTGAGGCCGACACCCAGGACACAGATACCGCTGGTGAGCAGGATGCCGCCGTACGGGACCTGGCTGCGGCTCATCACGCGGGTGAACTTCGGCGCGGAGCCGGACATGGCCATGGAGCGCAGGATGCGGCCGGTGGAGTACAGGCCGGAGTCGAGCGAGGACATGGCCGCGGTGAGGACGACGAGGTTCATCACGCCGCCGGCCGCGGGGATGCCGATGTTGGAGAGCACGGTCACGAAGGGGCTCTCGGCGGCGCTGTACTTGTTCCAGGGCAGCAGCATCGACAGCAGGACGACCGAGCCGACGTAGAACAGGCCGACGCGCCACATGATCGAGTTGATCGCCTTGGGCATGATCTTCTCGGGGTTCTCGGTCTCACCGGCGGCGACGCCGACCAGTTCGACGGAGGCGTAGGCGAAGACGACGCCCTGGATGATCAGCAGCATGGGCAGCAGGCCGTTGGGGAAGACACCGCCGTTGTCGGTGATCAGGGACGGACCTGGGGTGGCGCCGTCGACGGGGTGCTGGGTGACCAGCAGGTAGATGCCGATGCACATGAAGATCACCAGCGCGCTGACCTTGACGATCGCGAACCAGAACTCCAGCTCACCGAAGATCTTGACGGAGATCAGGTTGACGGTCAGCACGACCGCGAGGGCGATCAATGCGATCAGCCATTGGGGGATGTCGGAGAACATGCCCCAGTAGTGCGTGTAGGTCGCCACGGCGGTGATGTCGGCGATGCCGGTGGTCGCCCAGTTGAGGAAGTACATCCAGCCCGCGGTGTAGGCGCCCTTCTCGCCGAGGAACTCTCGGGCGTAGGAGACGAAGGCGCCGGAGGAGGGCCGGTACAGGACGAGTTCGCCGAGGGCGCGGACGACCAGGAAGGCGAAGACGCCGCAAACCGCGTAGGCGATGAACAGGGAGGGTCCGGCGTCGGCCAGCCGCCCGCCCGCGCCGAGAAAGAGGCCGGTGCCGATGGCGCCGCCGATGGCGATCATGTTGACGTGCCGGGACTTCAGGGACTTGCTGTAGCCCGCGTCTCCGGCGTCGACATGGCCAGAACGTTTCTGCACGCCCTCGTGCAGGTACTGCTCGCTCACGCCTCGGGTCCGCCTTCCGTGGATGGGTCCGTGCGCGCTGGGCGCACGATGTCGGTGAGGGTCGTCTCGACGCGGTCGAGGTGGTGCGCCATGGCGTCCACCGCGTCGAGTTCGGAACCGTCCATCAGCGCCTCGACGATCGCCCGGTGCTCGCGGTTGGACTGCTCGCGGCGTCCGCCCAGTTCGTTGAGGAAGGCCGACTGACGCGCCAGTGCGTCGCGGATCTCCTCGATGACCCGGCGGAAGACCGGGTTCTGGGCGGCCTGGGCGACAGCGAGGTGGAACAGCGTGTCGAGGGCGACCCACGAGGTGGTGTCGGTCTCCCGCTCCATGCGCTCCAGCAGGTGCGCCAAGTGGTCCAGGTCCTCGGGCGTGCGGCGCTGGGCCGCGTAGCCCGCCACCGGGATCTCCACGTGCCGGCGCACCTCCAGCAGGTCGCTGGCCGCGTAGTCGCCGAAGGTGGGGTCCTCGACGGTGCTGGCGACGACGAAGGTGCCCTTGCCGGTCTTGGAGACGGTCAGGCCCATCGTCTGCAGCGCCCTGAGGGCCTCGCGCAGCACGGGCCGGCTGACCTCGAGGGTGCGGCACAGCTCGGCCTCGGAGGGCAGCTTGTCGCCCACCGCGTAGTCGCCGTTCTCGATGGCGGCACGCAGATGCCCGAGGACCGCTTCCATGGCGCTGACGCGCCGCGGCCGCTGACTGGCTGTCTTGCTGTCTGACAGGTTCACGGGTGCGATCCTCCGGGTGAGGTGCGGGAGATGTCAAGGGCTGTGAAAAGAGAGATTCACGGGGCGCAGGGCCTGAATACGGCCCCGCGCCCTGCCGCGGTCAGCTGCTCAGCCCGCCGGTGGCCAGCAGTCCGAGCAGCAGCACGCCGACGATGATCCGGTAGATGACGAAGGCGTTGAAGGAGTGCTTGGCGACATACTTCAGCAGCCAGGCGATGGAGGCGTAGGCGACGACGAAGGAGACGCCTGTGCCGACGGCGAGGGGGGCCGCGCCCACGCCCGTGCCGAGGGCGTCCTTGAGCTCGTACAGGCCGGCGCCGGTGAGGGCGGGGATGCCGAGGAAGAAGGAGAGCCGGGTGGCGGCCACCCGGTCCAGGTCCAGGATCAGGGCCGTGGACATGGTGGCGCCGGAGCGGGAGAAGCCGGGGAAGAGCAGGGCGAGGATCTGCGAGCCGCCGACCAGCATCGCGTCCTTGAGGGTGGTGTCGTCCTCACCGCGCTTGTGCCGGCCCATCTGGTCCGCCGCCCACATCACACCACTGCCGACGATCAGCGAGGCGGCGACCACCCACAGGGAGGCGAGCGGACCCTCGATGAGCGGCTTGGCGGCCAGGCCCACGATCACGATCGGGATGGTCGCGTAGATGACCCACCAGGCGAACTTGTAGTCGTGGTGGTAGCGCTCCTCCTTGTGGACCAGCCCGCGGCCCCAGGCGGCGCAGATCCGCACGATGTCCTTGAAGAAGTACAGGAGCACGGCCGCGATCGCGCCGACCTGGATGACGGCCGAGAAGCCGACGACGGCGTCATCGTCGACGGGGATGCTCATGAGCCCCTCGGCGATCTTCAGATGTCCGGTGGAGGAGACGGGAAGGAACTCGGTCAGCCCTTCCACGACTCCGAGGACGGCGGCCTGACCGACGTTGATGACGCTCATGGAATCCAGTTCTGAGAAGGTTGGTCGACAGTGCTGTAGACAGTCTTACTACGCGCGCGTGGGGTCAAGTCACCCGGCCCACAGGGCCCGGGCGAGCGTCACCCCGACAAATGCCGCGCCGAGGCCCGCCGCCACACTCCCGACGACGTTGGCGGCAGCGTAGAGCCCCGCACCGGTCTCGGACAGGCGCAGGGTCTCGTACGAGAAGGTCGAGTACGTCGTCAGGGCCCCGCACAGGCCCGTTCCCAGCAGCAGCTGCAGATGGCTGCCGGCGGTCCCCTCGGCCACCGCGCCGGTCAGCAGGCCCAGGATCAGGCAGCCGGAGACGTTCACCAGGAAGGTGCCCCAGGGGAAGACGGAGTCGTGCCGCGACTGGACCGCCCGGTCGGTCAGATACCGCAGCGGGGCGCCGATCATGGCGCCCGCGACGACCAACAGCCAGTTCACAACGACTTCTTACCCTTCGTGACCGTTTTGCCGGGTTCATCCGCACGGCCGACGTACCGGATGACCTCGCAGTCGTCGAGGATCACCAGGCCCTCGTCGACGAGCTCGTCGAGCTGCGGCAGAAAGGCCCGGACCCGCTCCTCGGTGTCCACGACGACGATCGCGACCGGCAGGTCCTCGCTCAGCGACAGCAGCCGCGAGGTGTGGATCAGCGAGGAGGCGCCGAAGCCCTCGATACCGCGGAAGACGCTGGCGCCGGCGAGGCCGGCCGCGTGGGCGCGGTGCACGATCTCGGAGTAGAGGGGCTTGTGGTGCCAGGTGTCGTTCTCGCCGATGAAGACGGTCACGCGCAGGGCGCTGCCGGTCAGCCTCGTCATGGCTGCCTCCACTTCAGGACGCGGCGGGCCGCGGCCACCGCGAGCCACACCGCCGAGAGGGCCGCGAGCAGGGTCGCGGCGAGGTAGGCCAGCCCGGTGCGGGGATGGCCGGCGTCGACCAGTTTCTGGATGTCGACGGCGTAGGTCGAGAAGGTGGTGAAGCCGCCGAGCACGCCGGTGCCGAAGAAGGGGCGCACCAGGCGGTGGGCGGCCCACACGTCGGTGATGACGACCATGAACACGCCGATCACGGCGCAGCCGACGACGTTGGTCCAGAAGGTCGCCCAGGGGAAGCCGCCGGGCTGGGTCGGCCACCACAGGGAGAGCGCGTACCGTCCGGTGGCGCCGATCGCGCCGCCGAGCGCGACCACCGCGACGACGGGCGCCTGGGCACGCCAGGCGGGCGGTCGCGGGGTACGGGGGCGGGTGCGCAGACTCTCGGCTTCCGGGGCAGTCATGTCGTACGTCTCCTACTCGCCGGGGCCCGGGCGTGCGGGCGCCGCTCCTTCGCAAGTAGGGACCGTTGGCGGCACCACAGCCGCGGTTCGGGTACGGCGGGCCCCACCGCCGCGCCGCGAGGGGTCGCGGCCGGGCTACAGGGTAGCGCCCGGGCCGCGCCGAGGTCATTTCGGGGCCGGTCGCTCGCACACCGCCAGGCCCCGCTCCCACAGGCTGCCCAGGACGAGGTGGCCGGCGGCCTCGCAGACGCTGGTGACGAAGCGGTAGCCGGAGCGGCGGCGGGCGAGGTGGTGGACGATCCCGCCCAGGTCGTCGACCGCGAGGACGCCGACGGTGCCGGTGGGGCGGTAGGGGGCGTGGACGGCGACGCGGGCGGCTGCTGCGCGCACGGCCGGGGCGGCGCGGTGCAACAGGTCGAGCGGGGGGACGCGCGGGCCGGCCAGCGAGACCCAGATGGGTCCGTCGGGGGCGGCGCGCCAGATGTTGTCGGGCATGCCGGGCAGGTTCTCGGTGAAGGGCTCACCGTGTCCGGCCCGGGGACCGGTGAGCCAGTAGCGGGTGAGGCGGCGGGCGCCGGTCTCGGCGACGACCAGGAAGGACTCGTCGGCGCTCAGCGCCAGACCGTTGGCGAACTGCAGCCCCTCCATCAGCACGTCGGGGCGCTCGCTTCCGGGCGCCAGGCGCAGCAGCCGGCCGGTGCCGGTGTGTTCGACGATGTCGCCGATCCACTGGTCCAGGGGATAGCGGCGGCTGGAGACGGTGAAGCAGACGCTGCCGTCGGACAGGGCCACGACGTTGCTGCAGAACCGCAGCCGCTCCCCCGCCACCGAGTCGGCGAGGATCCGGACGATGCCCTCGCGCAGATCGACCCGCAGCAGCCCCAGCTCGGCGTCGCACACCAACAGGACGTCGTCGGGAAGGAGTTCGAGGCCGAGGGGGCGGCCCCCGGTCTCGGCGAGCACCTCCACACGGGCCGGCCCCGGCCCGGTGAGACCGTCGACGCGCAGGATGCGGCCGTCCTCCACTCCGGTCAGCACCCGGCCGCGGGCGTCGGCGACGACGTCCTCGGGGCCCCGGCCGCCGATGGCGACGTATCGCAGCGGGACGAGTTCGGTGGCACGCTCCATGAAAAGCTCCTCGACGAGGTCGGACGGTTCACGCTGCCATGCGGACGACGGCACACCGGGTACCGCGTCACCCGATCAGGTTTACCTCCGGGGTTTCGGGGCCACTCTGGACATCGCCACCAGTGTCCCCACCGGACCATGCGCGTAAAGGCGTACCGGAATCCAGAAGGGGTGGTCCCCATGTCACGGTCGGCCGCCTGGTGGCATCGGCTGGGGCTTGCCGAGCTGCACCGGCGGGGCAGGGAGCTGGAGTTGCTGCACCGGGCCATGGGGTTCGCGACCCTGGCCCTGGTCACGCTCGCACCGCTGCTGATCGTGGTCGCGGCGGCGGACCCGCTGGGACACGGCGGGTTCGCGCTGTGGCTGGTGGACGGCATGGACCTGTCCGGCCGCTCCGCCCACGCGCTGACCAGTGTCTTCGGCCCGCCCAAGCGGGTGATCAGCACCACCGGCGCCTGGAGTATCGCGCTGCTGGCCCTGTTCGGCCTGTCCTTCGCCTCCAGCGTGCAGAGCGGCTACGAGCGGATCTGGAAGCCGTACGCCGGTCCCTGGCACCGGCTCTGGCAGCAGGTGGTGTGGCTGGTCGTCCTGATGATGTACGTGTACGCGCAGGTGCAGACCCGCAACGTGCTGCAGGGACCGCCGCGCATCGTGCTCAGCGTGGCCATCGGGGTGCTGTTCTTCTGGTGGGGGCCGCACTTCCTGCTCCACCGCCAGGTGCAGTGGCGCCATCTCCTGCCCGGAGCCCTCGCGACCATGGCGGGCCTGGTGGGCCTGCGCTGGTTCTCCTACCTGGTGTTCACTCCCCTGCTGGTCACCAACGCGGTCAGCTACGGCCCCATGGGCACCATCCTGGTCGTGGAGTCCTGGCTGATCGGCGTCGGCTTCGTCGTCTACGGCGGCGCCCTGGTGGGGCGGCTGCTGTGTGAGCGCTTCGGGTACACGGACGAGCCCGACGAGGAGGACGAGGAGGACCACGGTGAGTACCTCCCCCGCAGGAACCGAGCGTGAGGGGTGAGGGCCCGGCCGCTCCCCTGCGACCGGGCCCTCGGCTCGTCGGTTCGGCGGTGGCTGAACCAGCTCATGGCCGATGTGGCCCTGTCGTTGTGGTCGAACAGTGCCTGGTTCTCCCAGCCGTTGCCGGAGGTGGAGTCGGCCGGGTCCCAGCCGTTGCCGGTGACCGCGGTCCAGGTGGCCTCCCACTAGAAGACGCCCAGCCCCTTGTGGTTGAGGACCGCCTCCACGATGCCTGCGACCGCGTCGTCCTGGGCCAGAGTGAAGGGGTAGGCCGTCTCGGCGACGAAGACCGGCTTGCCGTAACGGGAGACCACGTCGTCGAGGGTGGTCTGCGCGGCGGCGAGCGAGCCGTGCCAGTAGCCGTAGTACGACAGGCCGACAGGCCGACAGGTACAGGGCCGGTACGACGACAAGGGGATATTTCGACAAGTCGGCTTCCGGATGGGCGAAGTCGACCGTGAGGTGGCGGTCGTAGAGCACCTCGTAGAAGGCGTCGGCGCGCTCGCGGGGGTCGTGGTCCGCACTGGGCCGCCAGGCGAGGTTCTGCACCCACCGGGACCGCCAGTCCCACACGACGGCCACGTCGGCCTCGGTACGGGTGCCGCGGACGGTGCTCAACGAGTCCAGGGACGCACCGAGTTCGACGATCGCGGGCGGCTCGTCGTCTCCGGGGACCACAGCCGTGCCAGCGGTGACGCGGGCACCGAGCGGCTGCTCGCGCAGGCCCCGGACATGGACGCCGTGTTCGTGGCCTCGGACCTGATGGCGCAGGGCGCGCTCGCGGCGCTGCGCCGGGCGGGCCGCCGGGTGCCCGGGGACGTCGCCGTGGGCGGGTTCGACGACTCCAGCGCCGCTACGCAGGCCACGCCTGCCCTCACCACGATCCGTCAGCCCTACGACCGCATCAGCGCCGAGATGGTGCGGGTGCTGCCGGCGCAGATCGGGAGCGAGGACGCGGCGGCGGTGATCCTGCCGACGGAGCTGGTGAAGCGGGACTTGACGTAACGTCCCGAACGGGCCCTCGGTGTGCCGGTCGCTTCGCATACTGAGGGCCATGGCCCTCTACGACTCGCTCGGTACGACGTACGGCCTGACCCGGCGGCCGGATCCGCGGATCGCCGCGCGGATCCACGCCGCGCTCGGGGACGCCACGGACGTGGTCAACGTGGGGGCCGGTACCGGTTCCTACGAGCCGGCGTGCACCGTGCTCGCGGTGGAGCCGAGCCGGGTGATGGTCGGCCAGCGGCCGCCCGGTTCCGCCCCGGCGGTGCGCGCGGTCGCCGAGCGTTTGCCGTTGCGGGATGGTGCCGCCGACGCGGTGATGGCGCTGCTGACCGTCCACCACTGGAGTGATCCGGCGGCCGGGATCGCCGAGATGTGCCGGGTCGCCCGGCGCCGGATCGTCGTGCTGACCTGGGACCAGGAGGTCTTCCGTGAGCGGTTCTGGCTGGTGCGCGACTACCTTCCCGAGGTCGCCGTCTTCGACGACGCCCGAGCCCTTCCCATCGAACGGCTGACCTCCTGGCTGGGCGGGGCGCGTCAGGAGCCCGTGCCGGTCCCGTACGACTGCACGGACGGTTTCGGGGCCGCTTTCTGGCGCCGTCCGCACGCCTACCTCGATCCGCGGGTGCGAGCCGGTGTCTCCCTGCTCGCCCAGACCGGCGAGGACGTCCTGGCGCCCGGGCTGGCGAGGCTCGCCGCGGATCTGTCCTCGGGCCGCTGGCACGCCCGGCACGCGGATCTGCTCGCGCGGGACAGTGTCGACGTCGGTTACCGGCTGCTGGTGGCGGAGCGCTGAGCCCCCCTCGGCGCAACCGGTCAGGATCCGAGAAGCCACATCCCGCTCCCCCGCCCTAGCGTGAAACCACCGACGAAAACCCGTCGGACCACCGGACACGGAGGAGCCCGTCATGACTGCCGGCCTGAAGACCATCATCTACCCCGTCAAGGACATCAACCGGGCGAAGGCCCTCTTCAGCGCCCTGCTGGAGGTGGAGCCGTACGCGGACGAGCCGTACTACGTCGGTTTCAAGGACGCCGGGCAGGACGTCGGCCTGGACCCCAACGGTCACGCTCAGGGCCTGACCGGGCCGGTGCCGTACTGGCACGTGACCGACATCCGCGGCCGGCTGGCCGCGCTGGTGGAGGCCGGTGCGGAGATCGTGCAGGACGTCCGGGACGTCGGCAACGGCCGGCTGATCGCCTCGCTCAAGGACACGGACGGCAATCTGATCGGGCTCCTCGAGGACCCGGCCGCCTGACGAAGGCCCGCGCTGCATGCAGCCGCATTGGTTGCACACTCAACGAATGGCTCGTTCGGTGTTACCGTGCGGGTATGGCAGTGAAGACGGCCGGGGCCGGGCTCGAGGAGAAGTGGCGGGACATCCTGTCCGTGCACGCGCGCACGATGTGCGAGATCGACCGGGTACTGCACCCCCACGGCCTGGGCGCGAGCGATTTCGAGGTGCTCGACATCCTCGCGTCCGAGGCACCCCGGGAGGGTGACCAGTGCCGGGTGCAGAACCTGGTCGGCCGGGTCCATCTCAGCCAGAGCGCGCTGTCCCGGCTCATCGCCCGGCTGGAGAAGGACGGCCTGCTGGAGCGCTCCGTGTGCGTCGAGGACCGGCGCGGCGTGTATGTCACCCTCACCCGCAAGGGCCGCGACCTGCACGCCGAGGTTCTGCCGCTGCAACGGGCGGCGCTCCAGCGCATGTTGGGCTGAGACCCGCCCCCTCACGCCCCGTCCGGGGCGCAGCCGCGCAGGGTGAAGGCGATCACCTCGTCCAGCCCGTGCTCGTGGACCTCCGGGGGCAGATGTCCGGCGGCCGCCAGCTCGGCGTAGCCGTGCAGGGCCGCGAAGATCGGCACGCCCACGCGCTCCAGTTCCCCCTTGCGGACCTCACCGCGGCGCTGCCCTTCGTCGATCACCCGCTCGAGGAGTTCCGACCAGCGCCCGGTCGCCTCGACCAGCTCCGCGGAGGCCTCGGGGGCGTGCTTGAGTGCGTACATCAGCTCCAGGAGCGCGGGATTGTCCAGGGCGAAACCGACGTACGCCCGGAACATCACGTCGAGGCGCTCCGCGAACGCCTCCCCCACACCCTCCTGTGACGCCTCCAGTGTCTCGCGCAGCCGCTCGAAGCCGACTCGCGCCAGGGCGTCCAGCAGTGCCTGTTTGTCCTTGAAGTGGCGGCTGGGCGCGGCATGGCTGACGCCCAGATCGCGGGCGAGTTCCCGGAGCGACAGGGCGGTGGGCCCCTTGTCTCTCAACGTCTCCTCGGCGCGGGTCAGCAGCGCGGCGCGCAGGTCTCCGTGGTGGTAGCTGCGTGTGCGGGTGTGCATGGACGTCAGTGTACCCGTCATGTTTATTCCGCCTACATTGTTGTCATCGTCAGCTTTGTTGTCGGCGACAGCATTGTTGACGTCGTCACCATTGTTGGCATTGACAGCATTGTTGGCAACGCCTACATTCGCTGGCATGACTACTGCATCCAGCAAGTGGAACGTCATCGACATCCCCGACCAGACCGGCCGCACCGCCGTCGTCACCGGCGCCAACAGCGGGCTCGGCATCGCCACCGTCGAGGCGCTGGCCGGCGCGGGCGCGCACGTGGTGCTCGCCGTGCGGGACCCCCAGCGCGGAGCGGCCGCGGCGGCGGGCGTACACGGCAGCGTGGAGGTCCGCCGGCTCGACCTCGCCGATCTCGCCTCCGTGCGCGAGTTCGCCGCGGGCTGGCAGGGCGACCTGGACCTGCTCGTGAACAACGCCGGCGTCATGAACATCCCCGAATCCGCCACGAAGGACGGCTTCGAGACGCAGTTCGGCACCAACCATCTGGGCCACTTCGCCCTGACGAACCTGCTGCTGCCGCACATCACCGACCGGGTGGTGACCGTGTCCTCCGGCGCCCACCGGATGCCGGGCAGCCCCCGTATCCACTTCGACAACCTCAACCTCAGCGGCGAGTACGCCCCGATGAAGGCCTACAGCCAGTCCAAGCTGGCCAACCTGCTGTTCACCCTGGAACTCCAGCGCCGCCTGACCGAGAGCGGTTCGGCCGTACGTGCCACGGCCGCGCACCCGGGCTGGGCCGCCACCAACCTCCAGAGCCACGACGGCAGCGCCCTGCGCCGTCTCTTCATGCGGGTCGGCAACCGCTTCGTCGCCCAGGACAACAAGGCCGGCGCCCTGCCCACCCTTTACGCCGCCGTCCAGGACCTGCCCGGTGCGAGCTACGTCGGACCGGACGGTCTCGGCGAGATGCGCGGCGCCCCCACCCTCGTGGGCCGCTCGGCGGCGGCCAGCGACCCGTCGACCGCGCGCCGGCTGTGGACCGTCTCCGAGGAACTGACCGGCGTCACCTTCCCGCTGTCGGCCGCCGCCACCGCCGGGGCACGACCGTGATCGGTCTGCTCGCCGCCGTGTTCGTTCTCGGCCTGCTCTGCCTCGCCACCGCGGTCGCCTTCTGACGCGTCACCCGGCTCAGCCGGCCGGAGGCAGCTCGGGCCGCCCCTCGCCGGGTCTGCGGTCCGCGGGCCGGCGCGGCGGAACGGGCGTCGAGTCGAAGTCGCGCGGCCCGGTCCACAGCGCCGGTACGGCGTCGCAGCGGCGGCACAGCTCGTAGGCGATGGCCTCGTAGTTGACGCGCCAGCCGTGGAAGTGCGGCCAGGCCTCCGCGGTGGGGCGTTCGGCGCGGAAGCCCGCCGCCTCCAGCATGGCCGCCGCGGCCTCGAACTCCACATAGGTCAGCCGGATGTGGGCGTCCGGGGCGGGGTCGGGGTCGAAGGGGATGCGCTGGGCGCGGGCCATGTCGCGCAGGGCGGTGAAACCGGCGCGCAGCACCAGGCGGGCGGCCGGCGGGGCGGTGCGCGGGGTGAGCGCGAGCTGGACGGCCGCCGCGTCCATCACGGCGACCAGGCCGACCAGCCAGTGCCGGTACGGGCGTGGCGAGCGGAACGCCATCAGCACCGGGTACGCGGAGTGGCTCTCGCCGACGTCGGAGGCCAGCCGTTCCCACGCCCGGTACAGCTCCGGCAGAGCGGTCTCGGTGTCGACCAGCCACTGCCGGGCCAGGATCTCCGGACCCCAGGCGGGCTCCCCGGCCCGTGACTGCAGCAGGGTCACCTCCAGCTCGCGGCGGTTGTAGGCGGCGTACAGCGTGGGCAGGTAGGCGATCTGCAGGGCGATCAGGACGGGTCCGGTGGCCGCCGCGACGAAGTCGAGCGCGGACAGCCGCAGCCGGTCGCCGCTGGCGAAACCGAGGGTGAGCAGGCTGGAGCCGGCCTCACGGAAGGAACTGCCCCAGGACAGCCCGGACAGGGCGTGCAGCAGCAGGCCGAAGGCGAGCAGCGCGCCGCCCAGCCAGGTGGTGAGCATGCCGATCAGGATCAGGGGCGCGAGCCAGGTCTGGGCGCGGTCCACGGCGTCGTATCCCCCGCCGGGCGCGGCGAGCCGCAGCAGGCGGCGCAGCAGCCACCACAGCCGGTACACCAGCATCGAGTACAGGCCCCGCGGCACCACGAGGGTGCGCAGGACGCTGCCGACCAGGACCGCCAGCAACAGCCCGCCGGCCACGCCGGAGATCCATTCCATGCGGACATTGTGACCCGCTGCGGCGACCGGCGATCAGTTTCGTCAGCTCACGAGCGGACCGGGCGGAGCGGTCGGCCGCGCAGCCCGTGCCACGACGCCGCACCAGCCGTGTCGTCGGCCCCGGCTGCACGCGTCCGGGGCTGAGAACGGGGTCGGTGCCGTTCGCGCTCCGGTCGCGCGAGCACGGGAGCTCTCGCGGCACGGGCTCAGGGCCGCGCGAGCAGGGTGCGCACGCCTTCCGCGGTGAGGGTCAGCGGGTGCTCGGAGCCCGCGTCGATCGTCAGGGACAGTTCGTCGGCCGGCCACTGGGAGGCGAGGGCGCCCAGCGGGACCAGGCGGTAGCGGGAGACGAAGGGCAGCAGCTCGGCCATCTCCACCTCCGAGGTGAACACGGGTACCACCGGGTCGCCGTCCGGCTGCTCCAGGACGGGCAGCGCCACGGCCGAGGGGTCGCCGGCGTCGTCCTGGTTCGCGTCGTCCGGCACCGGGACGAGGACCTCGCTGCCGGCCAGCGTGTCCAGCGCCGCCGTGTCGTCGGTGTTCACGGCCAGCGCGTCGAGCGCCTGCCGTGCCGGTGTGGGGTTGTTCTCGTGGGCAGGTGTCTCCATGGCAGATCCCCTGGTAGCGACGGTCTTACGACACGCCCGGAACAAGATCGCCTCCGGGCAGGGCTCCGGGTCGCGTACCCGATCCGGAGCAGCCCATTCCCCCGCCACCGGGAGAATCCACGGGGCCGGCCACCGCGTCGACAGCCCAGGGAAGTGAGCGGAATGTGATCGCAGGGCAGGCCCACCGGAATCAGGCCAGGCCCCTCACACCAGCGAACGCCCGCCGACGACCCACTCCTGCACGCCCCCGCGTCCGTCCTGCTCCACCCGGTACAGATGAGCGCCGGGCGCCACCGACACCGTTTCCGCCAGCTCGCCGTCCAGGAACAGCGCCCCGACCCCGTCGTCCAGCGCCCATCCGCCCGGCAGCGAACCGTCCGCCACGGCCGCCCGGTAGGAGGGGCGCCGGCCCGGTTCGCTGTCGTAGTGAGGGCAGACCGAGCCGGACAGCAGCCCCAGTCCGTCCCGGAGGTGGCTCAGGGGACCGAAGGAGTCGGTGTGGGAGGCCTCCGCCCAGCAGTTGGCGCCGGCGCTGGTGCCGCACAGCAGCGTGCCGTGTTCGTAGGCCTCCCGGAGCAGACGGTCCACGCCGTGCACGCGCCAGACGGCCAGCAAGTTCGCGGTGTTGCCCCCGCCGACGTACACGACGTCCTGCGCATGCACCTGCGCGCGCAACGCGTCATCGTCCAACTCCCGCTGGAACAAGGGCAGTACGGACGCCTCGCAGTCCCGGCGCGCGCCGAACGCCTCGAGGAACCACTCCACGTACGCCGGGGCGTCGCCACTGGCGGTGGGCAGAAAGCAGACGCGCGGCAAGGAGGTACGCGCGTGGCCCAGGACCCAGCCATCCAGCGGACCCCCAGTCCCGAAGCCTCCGCCGAGGAGGGCGATGCGGCGGCGGTCGCGGGCGATCGGCTTGCGGCTCACCCCGCCTCCGCGAGCAGCTCGGTGACCGTGGTCAGACGGATCAACGGGCCGTAGGACTCCATGATTCGCAGTGTCCGCGCGTGTGCCGTGTCGTCCGCTCCCGCGCACGCGTCCGTGACGACCACGACCTCGACCCCCGCGTCGGCGGCGGCGAGGGCGGTGGACAGGACGCAGCAGTCGGTGCTGACGCCGGTCAGAACGAGGCGGTCCGCCGGACCGAGGCGGCGGGCGAGATCCGGACCCCACTTGCCGAAGGTCGTCGCGTCCAGGGTGTGGCGGGCGTGAGGGACGAAGTCCTCCGTCAGGGACCAGAGTTGGGCGTCCGGCGGCTGGAGCGCGAACGGCCAGCGGTCGTAGTAGGACCGCCAGGCACCCTCGGGTTTCGCGGGGGCCAGGAAGCGGGTGAAGGCGACCCGGTCACCGAAGGCCGGCAGCAGGCGTCGTACGCCCGCCGCGGCCTCGGCGTAGCGCGGCGCGGCCCAGGGGCTGTCCGGTTCGGCGAACACGCGTTGCATGTCGATGACGGCGAGCAGGCCGCCGCTCATACGGCGGCCCCCGCGTCCGCGGGGCTCGGCGCCAGTGCCTCCTGGGCGTGGACGCGGGCGCGGCCGAGGACGAGCGTGCCGAGGAAGCCGAGGGCGAGCGCGGCGAGGACGCCGAGGTTGGCGTAGGCCCAGGAGCCGGACTTGCCGCCGAGGCCGAAGGGGCCGAGCAGATAGCCCTGCCAGGTGAGCCAGCTCGCGGCCGCGTTGGTGACCAGGCCCCAGCCGAGGGCCGTGGCGACGACGGTCAGCAGCAGCGGAACGGGTTGTACGTCGCCGTAGCGGCCCGAGGGCCGATAGAGGTCGCCCTCGTCGTAGTCGCGCCGGCGCAGCAGCAGATCGGCGAGCATGATGCCGCACCAGGCGGCGATGGGGACGCCCAGCGTGGTGAGGAAGCCCATGAACTGGCCGAGGAAGTCGTCGGCGAAGAAGACGATGTAGACGGAGCCCGCGATCATCAGGACGCCGTCGACGAAGGCGGCCAGATAGCGGGGGATCCGGATGCCCGCCGAGAGCAGGGCGAGGCCGGAGGAGTAGATGTCGAGGACCGCGCCGCCGACCAGTCCGAGCACGGCGACCACGGCGAAGGGGACCAGGAACCAGGTGGGCAGGATGGTGGTGAGCGCGCCGATGGGGTCGGCGGCGACGGCCGTGTTCAGCTTGGTGGACGAGCCGGCCAGCAGCAGGCCGAAGACCAGCAGGAGCAGGGGTGCCAGGGACGCGCCGAAGGTGGTCCAGCCGATCACGCCCCGGCTGGAGGAACGGCGTGGCAGATAGCGGGAGTAGTCGGCGGCCGCGTTGACCCAGCCCAGTCCGAAGCCGGTCATCATGAACACCAGCGCGCCGATGAACTCCTGGGCGGAACCGGCCGGGATCGCGCTGACGGTGTTCCAGTGGATGTGGTCGGCGACCAGCCCGATGTAGGCGACGGTGAGCACACCGGTGACGACGGTGATCAGGGTCTGCAGTCGCATGATCAGGTCGAAGCCCATCACACCGCCGACCACGGTCAGTGCGCCGACGAGGAGCAGGGCGACCACCTTGGTCCCGGTGCCGCCGCCCCAGCCGAGCCGCCCGAAGACGGTGGCGGTGGCCATGGTGGCGAGCGCGCACAGCACGGTCTCCCAGCCGACGGTGAGCACCCAGGAGATCACCGAGGGCAGCCGGTTGCCGCGCACACCGTAGGCGGCCCGGCCGAGCACCATCGTCGGTGCGGAGCCGCGCTTTCCGGCCACGGCGATGAAACCGCACAGCAGGAAGGAGAAGACGATGCCGATCACGCCGGCGATCAGGGCCTGCCAGAAGGAGATGCCGAAGCCGAGCGCGAAGGCGCCGTAACTCAGGCCCAGAATTGAGACGTTGGCGCCGAACCAGGGCCAGAACAGGGTGCGCGGGGTGCCCTTGCGTTCGGCGTCGCCGATGACGTCGAGGCCGTGCGTCTCCACCTGGAGCCGGCCGGCCGTGGATCTGTTGTCGGGGGAATCCGAGGGGTCTGGCATGGTCGACCTACCTGTCCAGACGTGTCCAGACGTGACCAGGGGAGGCTAGGTCGGGTGGGTGAGGGCGTCAAGGATCAAGCGACCGGCGTGTGATGACCTTGGGCGGGGTGGTTACCCGTAGGGCCGGACGTACCCCACAGGAAGCAATCCGATGATCGACAACAGCGACCGTCACGAGCAGGTCTTCCAGGCCCTCGTCGCGGCCCAGCGACAGCACGGCGGCATGCCCGTCCACCTGGAGGAGATCGCCCGCACCGCGCGGCTGCCCAAGGACGAGACACGC
The DNA here is from genome assembly GCF_040630525.1 of Streptomyces sp. NPDC005799. Taxonomy (NCBI): domain Bacteria; kingdom Bacillati; phylum Actinomycetota; class Actinomycetes; order Kitasatosporales; family Streptomycetaceae; genus Streptomyces; species Streptomyces sp. NPDC005799. Next base: position 146,004 of record NZ_JBEXXQ010000012.1, on the reverse strand, counting down.
GATCTGCTGGACGATCTGACGCAGGTGCACCGCCGGGTGACGGAGCTGGCGGGCGGCGACGAGCCGGCTCTCGGCCCGCGGTTCGGGGTCGCGCCCCGGCTGTGAATGTCGCCCTGTGCCTGTGAGGCCCGTTCAGCGGTCCCAGAACGGCAGGGGTGGGCAGACGTCGGCGCAGGTGTAGGCGCCGGGCATGAGCAGGCCCGCGTCGTCCTCGTTGTTGTCCCCGCCAGCGAAGGTCTCGCCCTTCATGTCGGTGACGAACCAGTTGGCGTCGTCGCCCTGCTCGAGGTGCGGTGGCAGGGCACCTTGTGTGGGGCGGGGGCGGTCAGGGCCGCCATGGCGGCGAGCGCCGGGGCGGCCGTGCCGAGTCCGCGCTTGATGTGTGGATCATGCCCTCGGGAACGACCGGTTCCGCCCGAGGGTCACGCCCGGGGCGGGTCAGGCGGGGGTCTCCGGGCGGCTCGGGGCGGCCCAGTGGGTGTGGAAGGCGCCGGGCCGGTCGGTGCGCTGGTAGGTGTGGGCACCGAAGTAGTCGCGCTGGCCCTGCAGGAGGGCGGCGGGCAGGCGGTCGGCACGCAGGGTGTCGTAGTGGGCGAGCGCGGCGGAGAACGCGGGGACGGGGATGCCGCGGCGGGCGGCGGAGGCGACGGTCTCCCGCCAGGGCACCTGCGCGTCGGTGATCTCCATGGCGAACTCCATCTCGCCCAGCAGGCTGACCAGTTCGCGGTCGGCGGCGTAGGCGGTGCGGATGCGGTCGAGGAAGGAGGCGCGGATGATGCAGCCGCCGCGCCAGATCCTGGCGACGGTGCCGAGGTCGATCTTCCAGCCGTACTCGGCGGCCGCGTCCTGGATCATCTTCAGGCCCTGGTCGTAGGCGATGACCTTGGACGCGTACAGGGCGTGCTCGACCTGGGAGGCGAAGCGTTCGGCCTCGGTGCGGCTCAGGTGGGGCCGGGTGCCGCCGGGCAGGCCCGCGTAGGCGGCGCGCAGTTCGCTCTGGCCGGAGGCGGCGCGGGCGAAGGTGGCCTGCGCGATGGCGGTGACCGGGGAGGCGAGGTCGAGGGCGGTCTGCACGGTCCAGCGGCCGGTGCCCTTCTGCCCGGCGGCGTCGGCCACGACGTCGACGAAGGGGGCGCCGGTCTCCGGGTCGGTGTGGGCGAGGACCTCGGCGGTGATCTCGACCAGATAGGAGCCCAGCCGGCCGTCGTTCCAGCGGCGGAAGACGTCCGCGATCTCGGCCGGGGTGTATCCGGCGACCTGGCGCAGCAGGTCGTACGCCTCGGCGATGAGCTGCATGTCGGCGTACTCGATGCCGTTGTGCACCATCTTGACGAAGTGTCCGGCGCCGTCGCTGCCGATGTGGGCGGCGCACGGCTCGCCGTCGACCTTGGCGCTGATGGTCTCGAACATCGGGCCGAGCACGTCGTACGACTCCGCCGAGCCGCCGACCATGACGGACGGTCCCTCCAGGGCGCCCTCCTCGCCCCCGGAGACGCCGGCGCCGACGAAGTGCAGGCCCCGCTCGCGCAGGGCGGCCTCGCGGCGGCGGGTGTCGGCGAAGTGGGCGTTGCCGCCGTCGATGATCATGTCGCCGGGCTCCAGGAGCGGGGCGAACTCCGCGATGACCGCGTCGGTGGCGGCACCCGCCTGCACCATGATCATCAGGCGGCGGGGGCGTTCGAGGGCCGCGACGAACTCCTCGGCCGTCTCGGCGGGGACGAAGGAGCCCTCGTCGCCGTACACCTCCATCAGCGCGCGCGTGCGGCCGGCCGTGCGGTTGTGGACGGCGACGGTGTACCCGCGGCGGGCGAAGTTGCGCGCCAGGTTGCGGCCCATGACCCCCAGGCCGGTCACGCCGATGGCTGCGGTTGCGTTCATGGTGATGGTGTCCCTCGATCGGTTCCGGTGGCGGTCGGCGGGGCGGGCAGGCCCCCATGACCGTGAGGTACGGACGGGGAGCCGGATCGTCTCGATTCGCTCCGCGTTCACCGCCTGGCACCCCCGTTCGAAGTATCGAAACACGAGGGGTTTAACATATGAGCGCTGCCTAGCTCGAAAGATGGATCTGTGACTGTCAACGACGACTCGTTCACCAACTGGAAGACCCGCGAGGAGATCGCGGAGTCGATGATCCCGATCATCGGGAAGCTGCACCGCGAGCGGGACGTCACCGTCCTGCTGCACAGCCGCTCCCTGGTGAACAAGTCGGTGGTGAGCATCCTCAAGACCCACCGCTTCGCCCGGCAGATCGCCGGCGAGGAGCTCTCGGTCACCGAGACCCTGCCCTTCCTGCAGGCGCTGACGACGCTCGACCTCGGCCCCTCGCAGATCGACATCGGCATGCTGGCCGCGACGTACAAGGACGACGACCGGGGCCTGACGGTGGAGGCGTTCACCGCCGAGGCCGTCGCCGGGGCCACCGGCGCCAACAAGATCGAGGGAGGCGTCGGGCGCGACGTCGTCCTCTACGGCTTCGGCCGTATCGGCCGGCTCGTGGCCCGCCTGCTGATCGAGAAGGCCGGCTCCGGCAACGGCCTGAGGCTGCGCGCGATCGTCGTGCGCGGCGGCGAGCGGGCCCCCGAGGATCTCGTCAAGCGGGCCTCGCTGCTGCGCCGGGACTCCATCCACGGCCAGTTCCAGGGCACGATCACCGTGGACGAGGCGTCGAGCACGATCTTCGCCAACGGCAACGCGATCAAGGTGATCTACGCAGGCGACCCCTCCGAGGTGGACTACACGGCGTACGGCATCAGCAACGCGATCCTGATCGACAACACCGGCAAGTGGCGCGACCGCGAGGGCCTGTCCCAGCACCTGCGTCCCGGCATCGACAAGGTCGTGCTGACCGCGCCGGGCAAGGGCGACGTCCCGAACATCGTGCACGGCGTCAACCACGACACGATCAAGCCCGACGAGCAGATCCTGTCCTGCGCCTCCTGCACCACCAACGCGATCGTGCCGCCGCTGAAGGCGATGGACGACGAGTACGGCGTGCTGCGCGGACACGTGGAGACGGTGCACTCGTTCACCAACGACCAGAACCTGCTGGACAACTACCACAAGGCCGACCGCCGTGGCCGCTCGGCGCCGCTGAACATGGTCATCACCGAGACCGGTGCCGCCTCCGCCGTCGCCAAGGCGCTGCCCGACCTGAGGGCGCGGATCACCGGCAGCTCGATCCGGGTCCCGGTGCCGGACGTCTCGATCGCGATCCTCAACCTCCAACTCGCCCGCGAGACCGACCGCGAGGAGGTACTCGACCACCTGCGCAAGGTGTCGCTGACCTCGCCGCTCAGGCGCCAGATCGACTTCACCACCGCCCCCGACGCGGTCTCCAGCGACTTCATCGGCTCACGGCACGCCTCGATCATCGACGCGGGCGCCACCAAGGTGGAGGGCGACAACGCCATCCTCTACCTCTGGTACGACAACGAGTTCGGCTACTCCTGCCAGGTCATCCGGGTCGTCCAGCACGTCTCCGGGGTGGAGTACCCCACCTTCCCCAGCCCGGCGGTCTGACCAGGAGAATTGTCTGGTCAAGGGTCGGCAATGTGACCTTTGGCCAGACAATTCCAGGGAAGGAATCCGGCCACAAGGGTGGATGGAACACTCTGGAGGCGCCGTGACCACAACATCGGAACCGCGGGTGTCGGGGCTGGAGATCCGCTCCATCGACTACGTTCCGCTCGACGAGCGCCACGGCAAGCTGTGGCACCTGGGCCCGCTGTGGTTCATGTCGAACGCCCAGATCGCCACCCTCGCCGTGGGCCTGATCAGCATCACCGAGGGCGGCAACCTCATCTGGTCGCTGATCGCGATCGTGGCCGGCACCGTCCTCGGCACCTTCTTCATGGCCTTCCACTCGGCCCAGGGCCCCCAGCTGGGTCTGCCGCAGATGATCCAGTCGCGGCCCCAGTTCGGCTACATCGGCGCCCTGCTGGTGTGGCTGTTCGCCTACATCCAGTACGCGGGCTTCAACGTCTTCAACACCATCCTCGCCGGCGAGGCCATGCACACCACCGTGCACGGCGGGGTGAAGCTGTGGGTGGTCGTGGTCACCGTGGTCGCCCTGGTGATCGCGCTGGTCGGCTACGACGTCATCCACAAGGCCGAGCAGTTCCTGACCTACACCTTCCTGGTCGTCTTCGGGATCTTCACCGTCGGCGTCCTGGTCACCCTGCACTACCCGGCCGGCTCCTTCGACCTCGGCGCCTTCAAGTGGACGCCGTTCCTGGCCCAGTTCGGCGTGGTCGCCGGCTACCAGATCAGCTGGGCGATCTACGTCTCGGACTACTCCCGCTATCTCCCGCCGGACGTCACCGTCCGCAAGACCTTCTACTGGACGTACTTCGGTTCCGCCCTCGGCGGCATCTGGCTGATGGTGCTCGGCGCGCTGCTCGCCGCCTGGGCCGGCAAGGACTTCGACACGATCAAGTCGATCAACGCGGCGGGCGACAAGGTCTTCACCGGCTTCGGCGCGATCGTGCTGCTCTTCGCCGTGCTGGGGCTGGTCTCCGTCACCGCGCTCAACATGTACGGCGGCTCGCTCACCTTGATCAGCGCCGTCGACTCGATCAGACGGGTGCGCCCGACGCTGAGCGTAAGGCTGGTGACCATCGGACTGACCGCGGCGCTCTCCCTGGTCGGCGCGCTGGCCGCGACCTCCAACTTCCTGGAGAACTTCAACAACTTCCTGCTGCTGGTGCTCTATCTGTTCATCCCGTGGACCGCGGTCAACCTGATGGACTACTACGTCGTGCGCCGCGGTCACTACGCCATCGCCGAGATCTTCAACCCGCATGGAATCTACGGCCGTTGGGGCTGGCAGGGCATCATCGCCTATCTGGTGGGCTTCGGCGTCATGGTGCCGTTCTTCGCCGTGGGCACCCTCTACACCGGCCCGGTGGCGGACGCGCTCGGCGGTGCGGACATCTCGCTGTTCATCGGGTTGCCGGTGGCGGGCGCCCTGTACTGGTGGCTGACCCGCTCCATCGACGTGGCCGCGGAGGCACGGCTGGCCGAGGCGGAGGCGGAGGAATTGGAGCAGGCGGCGCACGAACACCGCGAGCCCTGACGGATATCGGCGAATCCGGCATTATCGCCGCGAACCGATTCCGTGGTGAATGTGTGTGGGTTATGTTCGGGCCGCCACGGGACGTGAAGCAGGCTTGCGGCAATATCTTTCATGAAGTAACTACGTGAACCATGAACTTGTTCACCCGCGCTGCGTCCCTGCGCCGCCCGGCTCCCCCCGCAGCTTCACCGTCCCCCACCACCCGGCCGCCGGCGTTCTCCCCCACCGCCGGTGCCGCCACCCCCACCCTGGCCTCCCTGACCGGGGAATGGATGATCGACCCGGCGCACAGCCGGATCGGTTTCTCCGTCCGGCACGCCATGGTCACCACCGTGCGCGGAGCCTTCACCGAGTACCGCAGCAGGCTCTTCTTCGACGGCCACGATCCCGCCCGCTCGCAGGCGGAGATCGTGCTGTCCACCGCCAGCGTCGACACCGGCGTGGAACAACGCGACGCGCACCTGGTCGGCCGCGACTTCCTGGACGCCCGCAACTACCCCCGGATGAGCTTCCGGAGCACCGCCGTCGAGGTCGACGGCAACGATGTCTACCGCATGACCGGCGACCTCACCATCAAGAAGGTGACGCGTCCCGTGGTGCTGGAACTCACCTACATAGGCCATGTGACCGACCCCTTCGGCTATGAACGTGTCGGATTCGACGGCACCACCACCATCAACCGCTCCGAATGGGGTCTTACCTACAACGCCAAACTCGCCGAAGGCGGTGCCATGGTGAGCGAGAAAGTGCGTCTGCAATTCGACATCGCCGCCATCCGCACCACTCCCACCGAATGACGAGCCGCTGCTGAAACGCACTCCGTGACCACGGTCGCGGAGTGCGCCTTGGTAGGGTGCGAGAGTTGCGGCACTCACGGGAGAGAGGCAAGGCGACGATGCAGGCGTCCGTGCTCCCGCGCGCCGTGGCGGCGGCCACGGCGACCGCCTCGTCCCTGGGCCTGAGCGTCGACGACGCGATCGTGCTGCACGACTCCAACAAACTCACCCTGCGGCTGCTGCCCTGCGACGTCCTTGCCCGGGTGGCACTGGCGGCGGATCAGGTCGCGCGATTCGAGGTCGACCTCGCCCAGCGACTCGCCGAGGCCGGGTGCCCCGTTGCCGTACTCGATCCTCGCGTGAAGCCGCGCGTCCACCGACACGACGGCTTCGTCATCACGCTCTGGACCTACTACGAACCCGCGGGACCACGACAGATCGCACCGGCCGACTACGCCCACGCGCTCCGGCGGCTGCACGCCGGCATGCGCCAACTCCACGTCCCCGCACCCCACTTCACGGACCGGGTCGCACAGGCCCAACACCTGGTGGCGAGCCGCGACCGCACTCCGGCGCTCACCGGCGCGGACCGGGAACTGCTCGGCGGCACCTTGCGGAACCTGAGAGAAGTGATCGGCGAGCGCGCCGGCCCCGATCAGCTGCTGCACGGCGAGCCGCACCCGGGCAACCTGCTCACCACGGCGAACGGCCCCCTGTTCATCGACCTCGAGACCTGCTGCCGTGGACCCGTCGAATTCGACCTCGCCCATGCGCCCGAGGACGTCGGCGACCACTACCCGGGGGTCGATCAGGAGCTGCTGCGCGCCTGCCGGCTCCTCGTCCTGGCGATGATCACGACATGGCGCTGGGAGCGGGACGACCAGCTCCCCGACGGGCGCCGGCTGGGCACGGAATGGCTCGGCGAGATCCGGGCGCGAACACATCCTCGCGGCGATGTCGAGAACACCCGACCGGCTCCGTCCCAGGGGTGAACGCGGCCACGAGGGGTCGCACCAGCACCGAGGAGGACACGATGGCCAAGTATCTGCTGCTGAAGCACTACCGCGGCGCCCCGGCTCCGGTGAACGACGTGCCGATGGACCAGTGGACACCGGAGGAGATCTCGGCGCACGTGCGGTACATGAACGACTTCGCGGCCCGGCTGGAGAAGTCCGGCGAGTTCGTCGACAGCCAGGCGCTCACCCCCGAGGGGAGCTGGGTCCGGTACGGCGGTGAGGGGCGCCCGCCGGTCACCGACGGCCCGTTCGCCGAGACCAAGGACCTCATCGCCGGCTGGATGATCATCGACGTGGACAGCCACGAGCGCGCCGTCGAACTGGCCGCGGAGCTGTCGGCCGCTCCCGGGGCGGGCGGCAGGCCGATCCACGAGTGGCTGGAGGTGCGCCCGTTCATGAACCCGCACCCCAACGTCACGGACTTCGCCGAACACTGCACCAGCACGGCTCCCGCGCAGGAGTGAGCTCGCCCATGGACGAGGCCCTGCTGCGGAGCCTCACGCCGAACGTCCTCACGGTCCTCGTCCGCCGCGGAGCCGACTTCGCGGCGGCCGAGGACGCCGTGCAGGAGGCCCTGCTCGAAGCGGTCCGCGGGTGGCCGCACGACCCGCCGCGGGACGCGAAGGGCTGGCTGGTCACCGTGGCCTGGCGGAAGTTCCTCGACCAGGCCCGGGCGGACAGCGCGCGCCGTCGGCGTGAGGACCGTCTGGAGGAACAGCCGCCGCCGGGGCCCGCGTCCGCGGTCGACGACACGCTCCAGCTCTACTTCCTGTGCGCCCACCCGTCCCTCACGCCCTCGTCCGCCGTCGCGCTCACCCTGCGCGCCGTCGGCGGGCTCACCACCCGGCAGATCGCCCGGGCCTATCTGGTGCCCGAGGCGACCATGGCGCAGCGCATCAGCCGGGCCAAGCGCACCGTCTCCGGGGTGCGCTTCGAGCAGCCCGGCGATGTCGCCACCGTGCTGCGCGTCCTCTACCTGGTCTTCAACGAGGGCTACTCCGGGGACGTCGACCTCGCCGCCGAGGCGATCCGGCTCACCCGGCAGCTCGCGGCCGCCGTCGACCATCCCGAGGTGGCGGGGCTGCTCGCCCTGATGCTGCTGCACCACGCCCGCCGCACCGCTCGCACGGCGCCCGACGGCAGCCTGGTGCCGCTCGCCGAGCAGGACCGCGGCCGGTGGGACACCGGGACGATCGCGGAGGGCGTCGAGATCCTGCAGGCGGCCCTCGCCCGCGACCGGCTCGGCGAGTTCCAGGCGCAGGCCGCCGTCGCGGCCCTGCACGCGGACGCGGCCCGCGCCGAGGAGACCGACTGGGTGCAGATCGTCGAGTGGTACGACGAGCTCGTCCGCCTGACCGACAGCCCCGTCGCCCGCCTCAACCGCGCGGTCGCCGTCGGTGAGGCGGACGGACCGCGCGCGGGTCTGGCCGCGCTCGCGGAGCTGGACTCCTCGCTGCCCCGCCACACGGCGGTGGCGGCCCACCTCCACGAACGCGACGGCGACCTGACGACCGCGGCCCGGCTGTACGCCGAGGCGGCGCGGACGGCACCCAACCTCGCCGAACGCGACCACCTGACCCGCCAGGCCGCCCGGCTCAACACCCTCCTGCGCCCATGACACCGGCCCGACCGCGGTGATCCGGACGGACGTCGGGACTGCCGGGGCTACCCGTGCGGCCTGCCCGGCCGGTTCAGGAGCTGGTCGGCGAGGTCGTCCAGGTCGAGGTGACCTGTCTCCGTGCCCGCGGGCACCGCTTGCAGGGTCCGGTGCAGGAACGCCTCCACGGCCCGTGCCGACGCGATGAGGACGACCCGCTCCGCTTCCCCGCCCGGCCGCAGCTGGACGCAGACCTCGTTCACCGCGCCGCGCGCCGAGGGCCACACACGGATGTCCCCCTCCCCCGTGATGCGGGACCGGCCGCCGATCAGCAGGTCCCGGGCGAACACCCAGCACACCACCGAGTCACCGGCCACGTGGAAGGCCATGCAGACGGCGTAGGGGTCCATGCTGTCGTAGATCAGATCGGCCGACACCGGCTGGATCCATTCGTCGTCGAGCAGCAGGCTGACGAGCATCCGGCAGGCGACCACGGCCGGTTGGCGAAGGTTTCTCATCGAAAGACCGGGCCACGGCTGAACACGACACCCACCTTCTGCTGCAAAAGCACCCTCGCCATCGCAGGTCTCCTTCTGGTCGCTCCCGGCACGCCGGGCCGCCCGTCGGCGCCGTGTGCCCGGGACCATGGTCCGGCCGCCCGTTCCCGCCTCGCGCCCCGTGAAATCCCGGGCCGTCACCCTGGCCCGGGCCCTGGTCTTCGCTGGCGCGCCGGAAACGTCCACACGGTGTACTACGACAAGTCCCTCGTACCGGCAGACATAGAGGCTGCGCGGATAGGTGGGCCCCAAACTATGTAGCCCCACCACATGTGCGCCTGACCTGCGTCTTCCTAGCGTGTGCCGACACGTACCCGTCCCCACCGCACACGAGGAAGTGGCGCACATGGCCTCCGCAGCATCCGCTCCACCGACCCCCGTCAACCTCAAGCGCATCGTCGCCGCCAGCCTCATCGGCACCACCATCGAGTGGTACGACTTCTTCCTGTACGGTTCCGCCGCCGCGCTCGTCTTCAACAAGCTGTTCTTCCCCGACTCCGACCCCCTGGTCGGCACGCTGCTGTCGTTCCTGACGTACGCCGTCGGGTTCGCCGCCCGTCCCCTCGGTGCTCTGGTCTTCGGGCACTACGGTGACCGGATCGGCCGCAAGAAGCTGCTGGTGCTCAGCCTGCTGATGATGGGCGGGGCGACCTTCGCGATCGGGCTGCTGCCCACGCACGCGACGGTCGGAGCCGCGGCGCCGGTGCTGCTGACCACGCTGCGGCTGGTGCAGGGCTTCGCGCTCGGCGGTGAGTGGGGCGGGGCGGTGCTGCTGGTGTCGGAGCACGGGGACGCGCGGCGCCGCGGGTTCTGGGCCTCGTGGCCGCAGACCGGGGCGCCCGCCGGGCAGTTGCTCGCGACCGGCGTGCTCTCCCTGCTGACGGCGCTGCTCTCCGACGCCGCCTTCGGCTCCTGGGGCTGGCGGATCCCGTTCCTGCTCTCCGGCGTGCTGGTGATCGTCGGTTTGTGGATTCGTCTGTCTGTCGATGAATCGCCTGTATTCCAGCAGGCGTTGGCGCAGGCCGAGGCCCGCAAGGCGGTCGGCGACGGCGCCACCGAGAAGCTGCCACTGGTCTCCGTGCTGCGCCACCACTGGCGCGACGTGCTGGTGGCGATGGGCGCGCGCATGGCGGAGAACATCAGCTACTACGTCATCACCGCCTTCATCCTCGTGTACGCCACCACCGCGGCCGGCGTCTCCAAGCAGACCGCGCTGAACGCCGTACTGATCGCCTCCGCCGTGCATTTCGCGGTCATCCCGGCCTGGGGCGCGCTGTCGGACCGGGTCGGACGGCGGCCGGTGTATCTGCTGGGCGCGGTCGGCGTCGGGCTGTGGATGTTCCCCTTCTTCTCCCTCATCGACACCGGCGGCTTCGGCAACCTGATCATCGCCGTCACCGTGGGCCTGGTCCTGCACGGCGCGATGTACGCACCCCAGGCCGCCTTCTTCTCCGAGATGTTCGCCACCCGCATGCGCTACTCCGGTGCCTCGATCGGCGCCCAGTTCGCCTCGGTCGCCGCCGGCGCCCCGGCACCGCTGATCGCCACCGCGCTGCTGTCCGACTACGACAGCTCGACCCCGATCGCCCTGTACGTCATCGCCGCGGCCGTCCTCACCGTCGTCGCCGTGGGGCTCGCGAAGGAGACGCGCCGACGGGATCTCGCCGACGTCGACTCCTCGGCCACCGACGAGTCGGAGAGGACTCCCGCGGCGGACGCCCGGACCGTGTGACCCTGTCGCGACCGGCCCCCGTACGCGTCCGCGTACGGGGGTTCAGCGCTGCTCCGCCGCCGACAACCGGTGCAGGCGCAGGGCGAGTTGGATCTCCAGGGCGCGGGCTGGGCTGTGCCAGTCGTCGCCGAGGAGACGGCCGACGCGCTCCAGGCGCTGGGCGACGGTGTTGACGTGGACGTGGAGTTCGTCCTTGGTGCGGGCCGGGCTCATGCCGCAGGTGAAGTAGGCGTCGAGGGTGCGCACGAGATCGGTGCCGCGGCGTTCGTCGTAGGCGACGACCCGGCCGATGGTGCGGTCGACGAAGCCGGCGACGTCCCGGTCCCCGGCGAGCAGGAGGCCGAGGAACCCGAAGTCCTGGGCGGCGGCCCCGTCACCGGCGCGACCGAGCAGTCGCAGGGCCTCCAGGCAGCGTCGGCCCTCCTGGTAGGCGGCGGCCACCGCGTCGGGATGGGCGGCGAGATCGCGGACAGGCGCGGAGGCGCCGACGGTGACCGCCTCATGGACGGCGGTGCCCAGGTCGCGGGCGGTCCGGCGGGCCAGGGCGGTGGCGGTGTCACCGGTCCGGAGCGGCAGCAGCAGGACGGTGCCGCCGTCGCGGGCGGCGGCCAGGCCGTGCCGGGTGGCGGCGAGGTGGGAGGCGGCGGACCACAGGCGCCGGCGGGCGTCGGCCTCCTGCTCGGCGTCGGCGGCGGGGCCGTCGAGGCGGGCGGCGAGGACGACGTGGGTGGCGTCGAGGTCGGCGTGCAGGCGTGCGGCGCGCTCGCGCAGCAGCCGTGGGTCGCGGTCGCGGGCGTCGAGGAGATCGTCCAGCAACTCGCCGCGGACGCGTTGTTCGGCGTCGGCGGCGGAGCGTCTGGCCAGGAGCAGCAGCGAGGTGACCATCGCCGCGCGTTCCAGGGTGAGTTGGTCGACGGGGTCGAGCCCGGGGTGGCCGCGCAGGACGAGCGCGCCGAGGAGTTCGCCGCCGGCTGCCACGGCCGCGATCCAGTCGTCCTTGTGGCGTACGGCGTGGCCTTCGGCCCGGGAGGTCTCCAGGGGCCGTTGGGGTGTGTCGGCGGCCTCGGTGAACTCGACGGTGCCGTCGAGGACCTGGGAGACGGCCGCGGCCACGTCGTGCACCCCGCCGCCGCGCAGGACGAGCTCGGTCAGCCGGTCGTGGACATCGGAGGCGCGCTCGATGACCCCGCTGCGGTCCCGGATGATCTCGTTGGCCCGCTCCAGTCCGGCGAGGGCCGAGCGGGTCTCGGTGAGGAGGTTGGCGGTGTCGATGGCGGCCGCGGCGAGGGCGGCGAAGGAGCCGAGCAGGGCGATCTGCTCCCGCTCGAAGACCCGGGCCCGCCGGTCGGCGGCGAAGAGGACGCCGATGACGTGGTGGCCCAGCATCAGGGGGACGCCGAGGATGGCGACCAGTCCCTCGTCGCGTACGCCGGCGTCGATGGCGTGGGTGTGCTGGAAGCGGTCGTCCTTGAAGTAGTCGTCGGTGACATAGGGGCGGGCCGTCTGGGCGACCAGCCCGCCCAGCCCCTCCCCCATCCCGAGCCGCAGCTGCTGGAATCGGGCGGCGACCGAGCCCTCCGTGACCCGCATGTAGGTGTCGCCGCGCGTGGGGTCGTTCAGGCTGAGGTAGGCGACGTCCGTGCCGAGCAGTGAGCGGGCGCGCTGCACGATCGCCCGCAGGACGGAGTCCAGGTCGCGCAGGCCCGCGAGGTCGTGGGCGGTCTCGAACAGCGCCGACAGCTCCGCCTCGCGGCGGCGCCGTCCCTCCAGCTCCGCCCGCACCCGCAGCGCGAGCAGCTTGGCGTGCTCCAGCGCGACGACGGTCTTGTCGGGGCGGCCCTCCGCGCGCGCCAGCAGCACCGGCTGCTCATAGGCGTCGACGGGCGCGCCCCTGGCCAGCAGCTCCAGGAACGGCGTCTCGGTGGGCGCGCCCGCCGGCGCCGTGCCGTCGGCGCGCTCGGCGGACCGCACGTGATCGCGGGACATGGTCACAGGATTCCCCATCCGGTGCTCGCCCCGTCAGCCCTGTGGACAACTCGTCGGTGCACGGCTACGGCCTGCTCAGTGAGCGGTCCAGCCGCCGTCGAGGACGAGCGAGGTGCCGGTGACGAAGGACGCCCGCGGACCGCACAGATACGCCACGGCCTCGGCGACCTCCTCCGGTTCGACGAGCCGCTTGACCGCACTGTCCTGCAGCAGCACCTCCGTGAGCACCCGTTCCTCGGGGATGCCGTGCGCCTGCGCCTGGTCGGCGAGCTGCCGTTCGACCAGGGGGGTGCGCACATAGCCGGGGTTCACGCAGTTCGAGGTGACGCCGTGGGGCGCGCCTTCCAGAGCGGCGGTCTTCGACAGGCCCTCCAGCCCGTGTTTGGCGGCCACATAGGCCGACTTGTAGGCGGAGGCGCGCAGCCCGTGCACCGAGGAGACGTTGACGATACGGCCCCATCCCTGCCCGTACATGTGCGGCAGGGCGCCGCGGATGAGCCGGAAGGGCGCTTCCAGCATCACGGTGAGCACGGTGTGGAAGACGTCGGGCGGGAACTCTTCGATGGGGCGGACCAGCTGCAGTCCGGCGTTGTTGACGAGGACGTCGGTGCCCGCGGCGGCGAGTTCGGCGGCGTCGAGGTCGGTGAGGTCCAGGACGTGCGGTTCGACCGTGCCCGCCAGGCCCGCTGCCCGCTCGGCCAGCGCCTGCAGGCCCACCGCGTCCCGGTCGACCGCTCTCACCTTGGCCCCGGCGGCGGCGAGCCGCAGCGCGCAGGCGCCGCCGATGCCACCGGCGGCGCCGGTGACCAGGGCGGTGCGGCCGCCGAGGTCCAGGGAGGGGATGTGGGGGGCGGATGCGGCGTTGAGCGGGGTCATGGCACGACCCTAAGCAGCGGGGTTGCCTGACCACATATGGTCAGGCCCCATACTTCAGTCTGAAGTGGTGGGGTCGAACCATGTGGGTGTCTGCGACAGGGCCTGCTTGATCCGGTGCAGGGCGAACTCGTTCAGCTGCGGGAGGGCGTCCACCTCGAACCAGCCGACCTCCAACGACTCGTCGTCGTTGACCCGGGCCTCGCCGCCGACGGCCCGGCAGCGCACCGAGATGTCCATGTACTGGCAGACGTCCCCGTTGTCGTACGTGACGGCCTTCAGCGCCTGGACGACGAGCACCCGCTCGACGACGCAGTGCACCCCCGTCTCCTCGTGGACCTCGCGCACGGCACAGGCCGCGGGCTGCTCCCCCGGCTCCGGGATGCCGCCGATCAGCGACCACTTGCCGTTGTCGGAGCGGCGGTTGAGCAGGACTCTGCCCCCGTCGTCGAGGACGACGGCGCTGACACCGGGCAGCCACAGCAGCCGATGGCCGATGGAGGACCGCAGATCACGGATGAAGTCGGGGGTAGCCATGATCCCGACCCTAGCTGGCCGAGGACGCTCCCCCGGCCCGCCGGCCGCGCACCCCGGCGCCGATCGCCCAGCCGAGGCCGCCCGCGGCGACCAGCACCAGGGCGATCTCCGGCAGGATGCCCAGCTTGGTGGCCGGCGTCTCCGAGGAGCGCAGGGGCACCTTCTGGACCAGGTAGGCCGGGACGAACATGCCGGTCTTCTGGGTGATCTTCCCGTCCGGCATGATGACCGCGCTGACGCCGCTGGTGACCGGCACGGTGACGGTCCGGCTGTGCTCGACGGCGCGCACGCGGGACATGGCGAGCTGCTGGTAGGTCATCTCGCTGCGGTCGAAGGTGGCGTTGTTGCTGGGCACGGAGATCAGCTGCGCGCCGTCGGTGACCTCGGAGCGCACGGCCCAGTCGAAGGCGGCCTCATAGCAGGTGACCAGGCCGACCTTGGCGTGGTCCATGGTGAACACGCCCGGCTTGGTGCCCCGGCTGAAGTCCTGGCGGACCATCGAGGTCCAGTTGCTGTTGATGGCGCCGATGAGGCCGCGCAGCGGCAGGTACTCGCCGAAGGGCTGGATCTGCCGCTTGTCGTAGGTGTCGGTCGGACCCTTCTTCGGATCCCACAGGATCTGCTCGTTCCACAGCTTGCCGCCGCGCTCGACGACACCGCCCACCGAGATGGGCACGCCGATCGCCTTGGCCGCGTTGTCGATCACGGCGTAGGCGTCGGCGTTGGCGAACGGGTCGACGTCGGAGGAGTTCTCCGGCCACAGCACGAAGTCGGGCCTGGGGGTCTTGCCGGCCTTGACGTCGGCGGCCAGTCGCAGCGTCTCCCGCGCGTGGTAGTCGAGCACGGCCCGGCGCTGCTCGTTGAACTCCAGACCGGAGCGGGGGACGTTGCCCTGGATGAGCGCGACGGTGGCGTAGCCGTTGTCGGCCTTGTCGCTGACCAGCCCCCGGGCGGCCACCGCGCCCACCACCGGGACGGCCACGCTCAGCAGGGCCACCGCCGCCGATCGCCGGACCTCCCGCGTCCGCCGCCCCTCGACGACCAGACGCACGACCTCGTACAGCCCGAAGCCGCACAGGACGACCCCGAAGCCCAGCACGGGAGTGCCGCCCACCGCGGCCAGCGGCAGGAAGACGCCGTCGGCCTGGCCGAAGGCGATCTTGCCCCAGGGGAAGCCGTGGAAGGGCACACGCGCGCGTGCCGCCTCTCCCGCGATCCACACCGCGGCCGCCCACAGCGGCCACGCGGGCAGCCGCGACACGAGCGTGACGCCCGCGCCGACCAGCGCGACGAAGATCGCCTCGATCGCGGCGAGGGCGATCCACGGCACCGGGCCGACCTCCACGCCGGTCCACACCAGCAGCGGCAGCAGGAAGCCGAGGCCGAAGAGGTAGCCGAGCCCGAGGCCCGCCTTCCAGCTGCGGCCGCGCAGGACCCAGCCGAAGCCGGCGAAGGCGGGCAGGGCCAGCCACCACAGGGTGCGCGGCGGGAAGCTGACGTAGAGGAGCACTCCGCAGAGCGCGGCGACGAGGGCCGGGACGAGGCGTACGAGGGGCGCCGTGCGCGAGGCGGGCGCGGGCTGCGGCCGTAGCTGGTCCGACTCGTCCACGGAGGTTGCGGTGACGGTCACTCCGGGAGTGTACGGCGGGTGACCTTGGCCGGGACAGCGCGGTCCGGATGGCGGCCCACGGCGCTGGGCGGGCCGGCCGCCGCATCGTTCCTGCACAACCCGTCCCAACTCATCCACAAAATATCCATCAGCCGTTACGGTGATCCCAGCCACAGTCGTCCGGCCGGAAACGGTCTCGACGGCCTGGGTCGTGCGAGGTCGGGGGGATTCGGCCGGGTTCCGGGGGGCGGGGTGGGTTCAGCGGGGAGGACGTCTGCGGTCGGTCCTGGGGAGGACGGCGACAGACGAAACGTTTCGGACGCTACGGGCGTCGTGGTGCTCGGCGCCTGTGCCGTCTGGTCGGTGATCACGGCGACGGTGCACGAGGGGCGCCCCGAGGGTGTGCTGCTCGCGGTGCTGGCCGTGGCCGCCGGCTATTCCGCGGGCCGCATCTGCGGGGCGTTGTTGCCGGTCGCCGCGCCGTGCGCGGGGGCGCTGGCGGGGTTGGGGCTGGCCGTCGCCGTGCCGCGACTCGCGCCGGGGCCGCAGATCGACGGGCCGCTGGGGCACGCGGGAGCCACCGCCGCCCTGCTGACCCTCTGTGCCGGTGGTGCGTGCTGTGCCGCCTGGGCCGCCGAGGCGCCGGTGCTGCGGTACGCGCTCGGCGCGCTGGCGGCCGGGATCACGGTGGCCGCGGCGGCGGTCGGCTCGACCAGTGGATTCGTCGCCTGTGTCGCCGTGCTGCTGTGCTCGCTCGCGGCGGGCCGGATGACCAGCCGCGGCCCGGGGCTGGTGGGCCTCGCCGGGGCGGCGGTCGTGACGGGTGGGGTCACCTGGGCGGTCGCCGCGGACCGGCTGCCCTCCGGGCTCACCGCGTCCCTGGCCGGCGGACTCACCGAGCACCGCGTGCAGCTGTGGCGGGACGCCCTGCGTCTGGCGCGCCGCAACGCCGCCGTGGGCGTGGGTCCGGGCCGCTTCGGGGAGCTGAGCTCGACCGCCACCCGCACGCTGGTCCCGGACGGCAAGCCGCACTCGGCGCCGCTGCAGCAGGCGGCGGAACAGGGAGTGGTCGGGGTGGTGCTGCTGGCGGCGGCGTTCGGCTGGGTGCTGTACACGCTGTGGCGCTCTCCGCGCCCGACGCCCGTCGTGCTCACCGCGGGCGCGGCCCTGACGGCGCTCGCGGCGATCGCCGCCATCGGCAACGCACTGAGCTTCACCGCCGTGTCGGTGGGCGCGGGCCTGCTGGCGGGCCTGGCCACCGCCCGCCCGCTGGCCGACGCCTCACCGCGGCAGGAGACGGACGTACGACCACGGGACGACCGACTGACGCCGGGCGGTCCCTGAGAACTGTCATCCTGACCAGGCCGACGTCGCGGGACCTGCGCAGCCGCCGCCGCTCGTCTCTCGCGGGGAACGGCACCTCGCGGCCGGCCAGATCCGAGCGGCCGGCCCCAGTTCAGAGGGTCGTGCCGGGTGTGCTCGGGCGCAGACGGTCGCGGATGACCCGTACCGCCGTCTCGGCGTTGTCGACGGTGATGGTGAACGTGTGGCCGTCCCACAGGCGCAGCACCACACCCTCACCGCGCCGTACGACGACCGCGGTGCCCTTCTCCGGCCGCCAGCGGTAGCCCCAGCCGCCCCACTGGCGCGGGGTGACGTGCGGGGCGAACTCGGCGCCGGCCACGTGGTCGAGGGGGATCCGGCGGCGCGGCAGGCCGATGTGACCGCAGCGCACCTCCAGGGAATCCTTGTCGAGCTTGAGGTCCACGTGGACGAAGGCGAGGGTGCCGAACATGACCAGCAGCCCGGCGGCGATGCAGCCCACCACGGACATCACCAGCGGGGCGATGCCGGAGTTCCAGGCGGAGTCGACGGCGAGCTCGACGCCGAGCGCCATGCAGGCCGCGCCGCCGAGCGCCAGCAGCCACTGGACCCGGTTGGTGGCACGTCCGGTCCAGACGTCGGGGTGGGCGCTCTCGCCGTGGGGGTGGTCCCTCATACCCTTGAGGTTACTCAGGTTTCGCTGCGCTGGTAGCGCGTCGCGGAGAGTGACTCCGCCGACCGGGACACGTCCACCGAGGGCGTTCGCGCGGTGACAGGCGGTCACCGCGCGGGGCTGACCGCCTGCAGGATGCGACCCTCTTCATAGGAGAGGGCGGCGGCCGGCAGGCCGCCCTCGCGTCCGCTGAGCAGCACCGTGAGGGTGCCGGTGGCCGGGGCGTCGGGCAGGGGCTGGGCGCCGAGGCGGCGCAGCGCCTGGGCGGCCACGGCGCCCGCCGAGCCATGCAGGACGAGGGGCGGGTTTCCGGGCCGCTGGACGGCGGTCCGGATGCGTTCGCCGACGAGTTCGTAGTGGGTGCAGCCGAGGACGACGGTCGTCACGTCCTCGGGGGTCAGGGCGGCGGCCGCGCTGACGGCGGCATCGATGGCCGCCTCGTCGGCGTGCTCCACGGCCTCGGCGAGCCCGTGGCAGGGCACCTCGGTGACGGTCACCCCGTCGGCGAACTCGGCGATCAGGTTGCGCTGGTAGGGGCTGCCGGTGGTGGCCGGGGTCGCCCAGATCGCGAGCGGCCCGCCGCCGGCCGCGGCGGGCTTGATCGCCGGGACGGTGCCGATGACGGGCAGCTCCGGCTCCAGCCGGGCGCGCAGGGACGGCAGCGCGTGGACGGTGGCGGTGTTGCAGCCGACGATCAGCGCCTCGGGCCGGTGCGCCGCGGCGGCCTCGGCGACCGCCAGGGCACGCTCGGTCAGGTCCTCGGGCGTGCGGGGTCCCCAGGGCATGCCGTCGGGGTCGAGCGAGAGCACGAGATCGGCGTCGGGGCGCAGACGCCGTACCGCGGCGGTGGCCGCCAGCAGACCGATTCCGGAGTCCATGAGCGCGATCTTCACCCGGCCACGATAGACGATGGGCCCCTGGCGGCCGGTGGTGTGGGGCAGACTGCGCGGGTGAGCGCCATCGCGTGGACCGCCGCCGTCTCCCTCGCCGCCTGGCTGTGGCTGCTGCTCTGCCAGGGCTGGTTCTGGCGCACGGACGTCAGACTGCCGCGCCGGGACGACCCCGGCGACTGGCCGCCGGTGTGCGTCGTCGTCCCCGCGCGCGACGAGGCCGCCGTACTGCCCTCGAGCCTGCCCTCGCTGCTCGCGCAGGACTATCCGGGGCGGGCCGAGGTCTTCCTGGTCGACGACGGCAGCTCCGACGGCACCGGGGAGCTGGCCCGCGAACTGGCGCGCGAGCACGGCGGGTTGCCCCTCACCGTCGACTCCCCCGGTGAACCACCGGCCGGCTGGACGGGCAAGCTCTGGGCGGTACGGCACGGGATCGTGCTGGCACGCGCGCGTGGGCCGGAGTATCTGCTGCTGACCGACGCGGACATCGCCCACGCGCCGGACAGTCTGCGGGAGTTGGTCGCGGCGGCCCGCACCGGCGGCTTCCACATGGTCTCTCAGATGGCCCGGCTGCGAGTGGAGAGCCCGTGGGAGCGGCTCGTGGTGCCGGCGTTCGTCTACTTCTTCGCGCAGCTCTACCCGTTCCGCCGGATCGGCAGGAAGGGGGCGCGGACTGCGGCCGCGGCGGGCGGCTGCGTCCTGCTGCGCGCCGAGACCGCCGAGCGGGCACGCGTCCCGGACGTCATCCGGCACGCCGTCATCGACGACGTGGCGCTCGCGCGCGCCGTGAAGGGCGGCGGCGGGCACATCTGGCTGGGGCTGGCAGAGAAGGTCGACAGCGTGCGCCCCTACCCCCGCCTGCACGACCTGTGGCGGATGGTCTCCCGCAGCGCGTACGCACAACTGCGGCACAACCCTCTGCTGCTGCTCGGCACGGTCCTCGGACTGCTCCTGGTGTATCTGGTGCCGCCGCTGTCCCTGATCGCGGGCCTGGCGACGGGGGACGCCACGGCGGCCGTCGTGGGGGGCCTGGCATGGCTGGTGATGACGGGCACGTACCTTCCGATGCTCCGCTACTACGACCAGCCGTCCTGGCTCGCCCCCCTCCTGCCGTTCACCGCGTTCCTCTACCTCCTGATGACGGTCGACTCGGCGGTGCAGCACTACCGGGGCCGTGGCGCGGCCTGGAAGGGCCGCACCTACACCCGCCCGGACACGCTGCCCGACAAGGGCTGAACCTTTACTTGCGGCCCGGCGTCCAGTTCATGCCCCAGCCGTACGCGTGGTCGATGGTCCGCTGCGGGCTGACACCACGCTCGGGCACCAGGTAGCGGGCCTCACGCTGGACGACCAGGTCGCTTCCGGTATTGGTGATCAGGGCGAGGGCGCAGACGGTGGAGGGGACCGTGCACTCGTCCAGCGAGAAGTCGATCGCTGCGCCGTACTGCGGCTGGAGGGTGACCGTGGCGTGCAGGTCGGCGAAGGAGCGCGCGCCCTCGTAGATGGTCACGAAGACGAGGATCCGCCGGAAGTCCTGCTTGTGGTCGAGGTTGACGGTGAGGTTCTCACCGCTCTCGAGGGCACCGGTGCGGTCGTCGCCGTCGAGGTGGATGTACGGCGGACGGTGCAGCGAGCCGAAGGCGTTGCCCAGTGCCTGGACGACTCCCTTGCTGCCGTCGGTGAGTTCGTAGAGGGCGCACAGGTCCAGGTCGAGGTCGGCGTGCATGGCGACCGCGCGGCCCCGCTTGCTGCCCCAGCCGGAGAACTGCTTACGCACCTGCCAGTTGAGGTTTACCCGCATCGCGCCTGAGGTGCCTCCCTGCTTGGCGAGGGAGACCGCCGGTGCCGCCTTGGTGAGCGTGACCTTGGACAGACGGACCGGCGCGGTGGACGGGGCCGGAGGCTGTACGGCGGCCGGGGGCCCGACCGGGGGCGCCAGAGGAACGGGCGGGCCGGACGGGGGTGGCATCGTCACGGGCGGGGCGACGGGCGGCTGCACGGTCACCGGGGGTGCCGGCGCGGGGGCCGCGTGCTGGGGTTCGTCCACCGTGATGCCGAAGTCCGTCGCGAGTCCTTCGAGCCCGCTGCTGTAGCCCTGGCCGACCGCGCGGAATTTCCAGGCGCCGTTGCGGCGATAGAACTCCCCGAGCACGAAAGCGGTTTCGACGGTGGCGCCGTCGCTGTCGAAGCGGGCGGCCACCGTGTCCCGCGCCGCGTCGCGGACCTCGATGTACAGGCCGGGAACCTGCCCGAAGCTGCCCCCGTCCGTGGAGGCGGCGAGCACGATGGTCTCGATCGCGGGCTCCACGCGCGCGAGGTCGACGAGAAGGGTGTCGGAGATGCGGCCGCCGGCGACCCGCTTGCCCTCGTGCCGCACCGCGCCGGAGGAGTGCACGGGCTGGTTGTAGAACACGAAGTCGCCGTCGGAGCGGACCTTGCCGCCCACGAGCAGCAGCGCCGAGGAGTCCGCGTCGGGCACACCCGGGCCGGAGCGCCAGCCCAGTTCCACCCGCAGCGCCGTCTGCGGCACCGGTGTGTTCGAGCCTTTCGACATTGACATGTCCGCCCCCATCACGTGTCACCGCGCCATTACGGGTTCGGCGGCCGTTCGGCCCGCCTTTCGCACAACCTATTCCCCAGGACGGCGAAGTCCCATGAGGAGCACCGCGCGACATCGGACCGACCCGCCGGTAACCCGCCCGGAACATGGGCTTTACCGGATCAGAACCCGGTTCGCCGTCCCATTTTGCCGCGTTCGCTCGCATTGGTGCTCCCGAGTCACTGCGGACACGAAAAACAACCTTCTTATCGGTCTCCCCAACCAGCACATCGTGGGCTTAACTTATGTGCCATGACCTCCCCCCGCTCCACTTACGGCGGTGGCTACTACTCCGCCTTCCCGGACACCCCGATCTACGACAAGCTCGTCGCCGAGCGGGGAACCCCGCAGATCGCCCCGATCCGGGTCCCCGCCGCCTACGACATGCCCGGCAGCAGCCTGCCCGCGCTGCCGTCGGCCCTGCCCGCCCTTCCGGCGGGCCCCTCCCAGCCCTCCTACGGCTACCCGCAGGCGCAGCAGCCGTCTCCGCTGCAGCAGGCGCCCGCCGCGTACATCCCGCAGCAGGCCACGGCGCCGAGGGGCTATCCCGGCCCCCAGCAGCAGCCGCAGCCGATGCGTCCGATGACGGGCGGCGCCGGTTACGAGGCGATGCGTCCTGCCGCTCCGCGGCCCGCCGCGGCCCCGTACCAGGACCCGTACAACAACCAGCAGCAGTACCGGGGCTACTGAGCCGTCCTGCCGGGCCGCCCGCGCGGCCTGGCACGATGGACGCATGGGGAACACGCTGCTGCAGTCGATCCACGTCCACCCGGTCAAGGCGTTCCGTGCCGTCGCGGTCCGGGAGGCCGTCGTGGAGCCCTGGGGGCTGGCCGGGGACCGGCGCTGGACCCTGGTCGACGACGGGGGAAAGGTCGTCACACAGCGTCAGCAGCCGCGCCTCGCACTGGCCGTCGCCGCGCTCCTGCCCGGCGGCGGTATCCGTGTCTCCGCACCCGGGGCGAATCCGCTGACCGTGCCGGTCCCCCGCCCGGCCGGCACGATCCCGGTGGAGATCTTCGGCGAGAAGGTCGAGGGCGTACCGGCCGAGGACCCGGCCGCGCACGCATGGTGCAGCGCGTACCTCGGCGCCGGTACGCGTCTGGTGCACATGGACGATCCGGCCACGCGCCGGCCCGTGGATCCTGAGTACGCGCTGCCGGGTGAGACCGTCACCTTCGCCGACGGTTTTCCGCTGCTGCTCACCTCGGACGCCTCGCTCGACGCCCTCAACTCCCTGATCTCGCAAGGCACCCACCGGGGCGAGGGACCGTTGCCCATGAACCGTTTCCGGCCGAACGTGGTCGTGACGGGCAGCCCCGCCTGGGCCGAGGACGGCTGGCGGCGCATCGCCGTCGGCGACGTCGCCTTCCGTGTCGCCAAGCTGTGCGGGCGCTGCGTGGTGACCACCACCGACCAGGACACCGCCGTACGCGGCAGGGAGCCTTTGCGCTCGCTCGGGCGTCACCGCCACATCGACGGCAAGCTGGCCTTCGGGCAGACCCTCGTGCCCCTCTCCCGCGGCACGATCCGGGTCGGCGATCCGGTCACGGTCCTGGAGTGAAGGCCCGGCGCGTCCGCTCACGGAGAAAGATCCGGACAACGGGGGTGGCGCGGGAACCCCTGCCGGGGGGCCGGGCGTTGGGTTCTTCGTGAGAAGTTCCTGAGAGGCCCCGGTCGCAGGTGATTTCCCTCTCTCTTTGACCGGGACTCAAGGTGAACGCCTCCGCCGGGAGTTATCACGGAGCGGGAAGGGGGTGCGGGACGGTGCGAGCAATCCGGGGACTCTGGCGTTGGCGGCACAATCCGCTGCGCCGCACGAGCGATCTGGTCGAGGCGTGGGTGGCTCTGGTCGCCCTGCTGCTGATCCTGGTCGCCGCGCCCGTGATCGGCTCGCTCGTCGGCGGTGTCGCCCAGGACGCCCTGCAGCGAGCCGCGAAGGACCAGCAGGCGGCCCGGCACCCGGTGACGGCCACCGTGGTGCGCAAGCTGGACCGCTCCCCGCTGGACACCGATCCCGAGACCACCTCCGGCAGGGACCTGCGCAGCCGGGTCCTCGCCGACTGGACCGCCCCGGACGGCACGGCCCGGCGGGGCGCCGCCCTCGCGGCCCTCACATCGCCGCACCACGGCGACCACTTCCGGATATGGACCGACGCGCACGGCCGCATAGTGGCCCGCCCGCTGGACTCCGCGACGGCCACGACCCACGCGGTACTGGCCGGGCTCGGCGCCGCCCTGCTGACCGCAGGAGCCGTCGAGGGCGGGCGCCGGATGATCGTCTGGCGCATGGTCCGCCGCCGTTACGCCCGTTGGGACCAGGCCTGGGACAAGGCGGGTCCCGACTGGGGCCGGACCGGCACCGGCAGCTGACGGCCTGACGGCTCTGGTCAACCCACCACCCGCGCGCACGCTACGGTGGACCGGCCGAGCTTCTTCGGCAGCACAAACCCGCGTACGACGAGGTGGGGGCACGGCAACGCCATGGCACAGGGCACGGTCCAGGTGACGCACACCGGCACATCGCGGTGGCGGCGCCGCACGGGTGAGTACGCGTCGCTCGCCGCCGCCCTGGAGGCCGCGGCCGACGGTGACGTCCTCACCGTCGCTCCCGGCACCTACCGGGAGAACCTCGTGGTGCAGCGGGCGGTGACCCTGCGCGGCCCCGAGGGCTCCCCCGGTTCGGTGCGGATCGCGCCCATGGACGGGGTGCCGCTGACCGTGCGCGCCTCCGCGGTGGTCCAGGACCTGCACGTGGAGGGCCAGGACGCCGCCGCGCCCGCCCTGTTGGTCGAGGAGGGCACCCCGGAGCTGCTGGACGTGCGGATCGTCACCCGCTCCGCGGCCGGCATCGAGGTGCGCGGCGGCGCGCGTCCGACCGTGCGCCGCTGCACCGTCGACAACCCCGCCGGCGTCGGCATCGCCGTACTCGACGGCGGGAGCGGGGTGTTCGAGGAGTGCGAGGTGGTGGCCGCCGGCCAGTCCGGTGTCGCGGTCCGCGGCGGGGCGCACCCGCGTCTGGAGCGCTGCCGCATCCATCACGCCTCGGGCTCGGGCCTGTCGGCGACCGGGGAGAACTCGGCCCTGGAGGCGGTGGGTTGCGAGGTGTACGAGGTGCGCGGCAGCGGCGTCCAGGTCACCGCCCGCGCCACCGCGCATCTGACGGACTGCGATGTGCACCGCACCACGACGGACGGTGTCACGCTCGACACCGACGCGGTGCTCACGCTGGAGGACTGCCGGATCCACGACATCCCGGAGAACGCGGTCGACCTGCGCTCCCGGTCGGTACTCACCCTGACCCGTACGACGGTGCGTCAGTTCGGGCGCAACGGGCTGTCGGTATGGGACCCGGGCACGCGCGTGGACGCCAACCAGTGCGAGATCTTCGACAGCACGGGCGACTATCCGGCGGTGTGGGTCAGCGACGGCGCCACTGCGGTGCTGGACTCCTGCCGGGTGCACGACGTGCCGGACGCGCTGTTCGTGCTGGACCGCGGCTCGCGCGCGGACGTCGTCGACAGCGACCTCTCCCAGGTGCGCAACACGGCCGTGTCGGTGAGCGACGGGGCGACGGCCCAGCTGGACGACTGCCGGATCCGGGACGCGGCGACCGGCGCCTGGTTCCGCGACCACGGCAGCGGCGGCACGCTCAACAACTGCACCGTGGACTCCACCCAGACCGGCGTGATCGTCACCAAGGGCGCGGACCCCACGATCGAGCGCTGCACGGTCGACTCCCCCGCCGAGGCCGGCTTCTACGTCTCGGCGGGCGGCCGGGGCAGCTTCCTCAACTGCCGGGTGACGGGCAGCGGCGGCTACGGCTTCCATGTGATCGACGGCTGCCGTACGACGCTCAGGAAGTGCCGCACGGAGCGGTGCGCGCGCGGCGGCTACGAGTTCGCGGAAGCCGGCCCCGACGCGGCGCCCGGCAGCGGGCCCGTCGTCGAGGACTGCACCAGCGACGAGAGCGGCGGCGGGCTGCGACCGCCCGTGGCGCATGAGACCGCCGTGGAGATGGTGAGCCAGTCCCCCGGTCTGCTGGGCTCGATTCCCGGGCAGCGCATCACCGAGCAGGAGCCCCTGGTGGCCGCCGCCGAGCCGGAGCAGCCGGTGCGCACGTCGAAGGCCGTGCTCGGGGAGCTCGACGCGCTGGTCGGACTGGACAGCGTCAAGCGCGAGGTGCGCGCCCTCACCGACATGATCGAGGTGGGGCGGCGGCGCCAGCAGGCGGGCCTGAAGGCGGCCTCGGTCAAACGGCACCTGGTCTTCACCGGCTCCCCCGGCACCGGCAAGACCACCGTGGCCCGGCTGTACGGCGAGATCCTCGCCTCCCTCGGCGTCCTGGAGAAGGGCCATCTCGTCGAGGTCTCCCGCGTCGACCTGGTCGGCGAGCACATCGGCTCCACCGCGATCCGCACCCAGGAGGCCTTCGACCGGGCCCGCGGCGGGGTGCTGTTCATCGACGAGGCCTACGCGCTGTCCCCCGAGGACTCCGGCCGTGACTTCGGCAAGGAGGCCATCGACACCCTGGTGAAGCTGATGGAGGACCACCGGGACGCGGTCGTGGTGATCGTCGCGGGATACACGGCCGAGATGGAGCGCTTCCTGTCGGTCAACCCGGGTGTGGCCTCCCGTTTCTCGCGGACCATCACCTTCAGCGACTACAACCCCGAGGAACTGCTGCGGATCGTGGAGCAGCAGGCCGAGGAGCACGAGTACCGGCTGGCGGACGGTACCGGCGAGGCGCTGCTGCGGTACTTCACCGAGATCCCCAAGGGCGCGGCGTTCGGCAACGGCCGCACCGCCCGGCAGACCTTCGAGGCCATGGTCGAACGGCACGCGGGCCGGGTCGCCCAGGTCGCTGAGCCGTCGACGGACGACCTGACGCTGCTCTTCCCGGAGGACCTCCCGGACCGGTCCTAGACGATCCCGCCGGTGTCCGCCACGGCGCCGGGATCCGGTGCGGACGGTTCGTCGGCGCCGTGGGCACGGGGTGCCGCGGGGCGGGTGCGGGCGGGCTCTGGCCGTGCGCGGGTGAGCAGGGCGATCGCCTTGAGCACGGAGGCGATGGCCGAGCCGATGCCCAGTCCCGTGGCACCGACGGCGGCGACGACCTGAGCGGTGTCGGACGGCACCAGCGCGCCGTGCCCCTCGAACCCCGCGACGGCGCCGCGGGTGCAGGCCCACGCCACGAGGAAGGCCACCGCCGACACCAGCGCCAGGGCCGCCGCCTGCCGCAGTCCGGGGGCGGTGGCCCGTGCGGTGCGTGGGGGCACGGCCGCGATGTAGACGTGCGGGGCCGGTGCGGGTGCGGTCGGAGCTGTGGTCTCCACGCGGGCGGGCGGCTCCGCGGCGGTGTCGTTCCGCCGCTCTTCCCGTTCCCTCGGGGCGGGGAGCCGTGGGCCGAGCCGGGCCAGGAGGCGTGCGCGTTCCTCCGCGAACGCGGGGTCGGCCTGGTAGTCGGAGTGGCCGAGGATCGGGGCGGGCAGCGGGTGCCGGGCGGTACGGCCGTAGGCGAGGGGGTCCTTCAGCGGGGCACGGTCCACTTCGGGGCCGCAGTCGCCGGGCAGCCGGACCGGGCCGCCGATGGGGTCGGTCAGCCGGTAGAGGTTGCGCCAGCAGTCGACCTCCCGGTGCAGCGAGCTGAGTGCGGCCGGGCCGAAGTGGGCCGGGAACCAGCGGCCGTAGAGGCGTTCCAGCGGGGAGCCGTAGGTGAGCAGGGCGACTCGTTTACGGACGGACGGCTTCAGCTGCCAGGCCGCCGCGGCGGCCAGCACGCTGCCCTGGGAGTGGCCGGAGATGACGAGGCGACCGCCGGTGGCGCGGGTCCAGCCGGCCATCCGCCAGCTGAGGTCGGGCACCGCGCGCTCGGCGTAGCAGGGCGGGGCGAAGGGGTGAGCGGCGCGCGGCCAGAAGGTGCCGACGTCCCACAGAATGCCGATGGTGCGGCGGGCGGAGGCGTCCTTGTAGGCGCGCCTGCCCCAGGTGACGAACAGGACGAAGCCGAGCCCTATCAGCCACGAGCCCAGTCCCTGCGCGGTCTGGGCGGCGCCGTGCACGAAGGCGTGGGCGTGCCGGGCGGCCGGTCCGGGGGCCCGGTCGGTGAGGCGCGCGCCGACGATGGCGCCGGCGCCCAGGAGCAGGGTCGCGGTGGAGGCGACGGCGACGACGAGGGGGGCGCGGTCGGTGAGCGTGGCCATCGCGCGCGTGGTGGCGATGGCGCGAGTGCGGGCGGGGTCGACGGATTCCCCCGGGTGGTCGAGCTCCACCTCTGCCAGCTCGGTGCGGCGCAGCCGCCAGGCCCGCCGTCCGAGGCCGGCGCACAGCACCAGCAGCACCAGAAGGAGGACGGGGATCACGGACGCCTGCCAGGTCAGCAGGACCGGGGGGCCGGCCAGGAAGGTACCGGTGCCGTCCAGCCAGTCGGACACCCGCTGGGAGACACCGCCGGACATCACTCCGCCGAGGGCGCAGGCCAGCATCGCGACGGCGGGTCCGCCCAGGCCGCGCAGGACCGCACGCCGGTCGGGGGCGGTTCGGTACAGCGCACGGGCGATCACGGCGAGGGCGACGACCAGGGCGCCCTGGATCAGGGCGAGACCGCCGAAGGCGGTGCCGCCACCGGACAGCCGGCCGGCCGACTCCCACCCCGGGCGCTCCCAGCCCGCGTATCCGGCGGCGAGGAGCAGCAGCAGGAGGGCGGCGAGCGGCAGGCGTCGTACCAGACGCGCGTCGAGTGCCTGGTCGAGGCGGTTCTCGGTGCGCCCCCGGCGGCAGACCACCCACAGCACGACGAGCGCGGTGGCGGCGAGCGCCGTGTACAGCAGGACGCCCAGGGTCTCGAGTACGGCGGGACCGTCCTGGCCGCGGTCGAAGCGCGAGGCGGACGAGGCGACGGCCGCGGCGACCGTCAGCAGTCCGGCGGCGGTGTGGGCGGCGCGCAGCCGGGCGACCAGGCGGCGGCCGTACCAGAATCCGGGGCGGCCCAGGGAGGTGTGGTCGCCGTCCTCGTCGGGCTCGTCGAGGTGGGGGACCGGCCGCACCGACTCGTACGCGCTCCAGGTGCGGCGGGAGAGGTACCAGAGCAGTCCGGTCAGCGCGGCGGGCACGACGGCGGCCAGCGCTAGGCGGCGCCCGGGTCTGCTCCACCAGCCGTCGTGCGACAGATCGGGCGACAGGAAGCCCAGCCAGGAGTGCCGCTCGGCGCACGCGCGTGTGCCCGCGCACTGCCAGGCGGCGAGGTCGAGGGCCACCTCGCAGGCGGCCGCGACCAGCAGCACCGTCAGGCTCAGACCGACCAGCCGGACCAGCAGTCCGTAGACGCGCACCGTGCGCGACCGGCCCCGCGCGGTGGGCCGCATCCAGTGGGCGAGGTTGGCCACCATGAAGGGCAGCAGCAACAGCCACAGGGCGCGGGCGCTGTTTCCGGAGGTGAGATTGCACCAGACGTACGCCTCCGGGACGGGTCCGCCCCGGTGGTCGTCGGGTCTGAGTTCCGCCTCGACGTCCTCGGCGCGCCGGAAGAGGGCCGCCGTGTCGTCGCCTGTGATCCGCACCGTGCGCGGATCACCGAGCATCTCCTGCGGTGTCGTCCCGCCCACGCCGTGGACCAGCAGTTCCAGGGCGATCCCGGATCCCCCGGGCCCCTGGGCGGGGTCGGCGTTCAAGACACGATCCTGCGCACGTTCCACTGTTCGCACTTCCCCCGTGACGCGCCGTCGGCTTGTGTCCGTGCGGGCACAAGGGTTGCCGCTGTGGCCGCGGCGTACACCTCTTCTCACGGAATTTCCCCGATACGTGTGCCGTAGGAGGAAGGCGTGTGGCGACGGTGGCGTGGGATCGGCGTGCCGGTCGGTGGCGTCATCGGCGGGGGCACGTGCGAGGATGGGACCTCCCGCGCACCGGTTGCGGGAAAGAATGCCCTCGTCGGAGGGGGCGTGGCGGGCTGATTGAGGCGAAAGGACCGGAGCGTACGTGAGTGAGAATCAGAACCTCCTCGCGGAGCAGCGGCGCTCCCTGATCCTGGACGAGGTACGGCGCCGGGGCGGGGTTCGTGTGAACGAGCTGACGCGCAAGCTCGGCGTGTCGGACATGACCGTGCGCCGTGATCTGGACGCGCTGGCCCGGCAGGGCGTACTGGAGAAGGTGCACGGCGGCGCGGTGCCGGTGGTCGAGGCGAGCACGCACGAGCCGGGCTTCGAGGCCAAGTCGGGTCTGGAACTGACGGCCAAGGAGGACATCGCGCGCTCGGCGGCCGAGCTGGTCACGCCGGGTACGGCGATCGCGCTGTCGGGTGGTACGACGACGTACGCGCTGGCGCATCAGCTCGTCGACGTGCCCGATCTGACGGTGGTGACCAACTCGGTGCGGGTGGCCGACGTCTTCCACGCGGCGCAGCGCACCACGGGTCCCCGGCAGGGCGCGGCCACGGTGGTGCTGACCGGCGGGGTGCGCACGCCGTCCGACTCGCTGGTGGGGCCGGTGGCCGACCAGGCGATCGCGGCGCTCCACTTCGACGTGCTCTTCCTCGGTGTGCACGGGATATCGGTCGAGGCCGGCCTGTCGACGCCGAACCTCGCGGAGGCGGAGACCAACCGTCGTCTGGTGCAGTCGGCGCGGCGGGTCGTGGTGGTCGCCGACCACACCAAGTGGGGTGTGGTGGGCCTGAGTTCGTTCGCCGCGCTGGAGCAGGTCGACACGCTGGTGACGGACGCCGGGCTGGCGGGCGAGGCGCGCGAGGAGATCGCCGAGCATCTGCGGCGGCTGGTGGTGGCGGGCGAGGGAGACGAGGACGAGGACTGATCCCGGCCGGGCGGTGCTGACATCTGACGGACCGCCAGTTATCGTGACGTTGCCCCGGTCAACCACCCTTTCCGTCAAGGGGGTTCACGTCCATGGCCCATCGTCTGCGTCCCGTCGGACTCGACTTCGTCGACACGGCACCCGTACGGCTGGTGTTCGCGCGGGAGATCTCCGCGTCACCCAAGGCGGTCTTCCACGCCCTCAACGACGACGTGCCGGGGTGGGCGGAGTGGTTCGCGGCGGTGACGCACGCCCGCGCGATCGACGGCGGTGCCGGGCGTGACATCCGGCTCAGGGGCGGCGGGCGCTTCCGCGAGACGGTGATCGCGGCGAAGGAGGCGGAGGTGTACGCCTACCGGGTGGACGTGACCAACGCGCCCGGGGCGCGCGCCCTCGCCGAGGAGTGGCGGCTGGTGCCGGCCGGGACCGGCACCCGGGTGCAGTGGACGTTCGGCGCGGACGGGACGGCCCTCTTCCGCTTTGCCCTGAAGACGGCCCGCGCGGGACTCGGCCGGGCCTTCCGCGACGCGGTCGTGTCGCTGGACCGGCGCCTGCAGGGCTGAGCGCTCCGCTGGAAGTGCCGGACGCGGCGTCGGTCGTCCGCGGCGGCGTCGTGGCCTGTCACGCGGTTCCCCGCGCCCCTTCGGGGGCGCCACCGAACCGCAGCGGACTTCACCCGTTCCGCTCAGCAGGGCCACACGCCCGTTTCCAGCAGGGAGTCGATCGCCGTGGTGTACGGCTGGATGTCCAGGCCCTGCTCGCTGAGCCAGGTGTCCGAGTAGTACTTGTCGAGGTAGCGGTCGCCCGGGTCGCACAGCAGGGTCACCACGCTCCCCCGCCGGCCCTGGGCCACCATCTCGGCGACGATCTTCAGCGCGCTCCACAGCCCGGTGCCGGTCGAGCCGCCCGCCTTGCGGCCGATGGCCCGCTCCAGCGCCCGTACGGCGGCCACGCTGGCCGCGTCGGGCACCTTCATCATCCGGTCGATCGCGCCGGGCACGAAGCTCGGTTCCATCCGGGGCCGGCCGATGCCCTCGATGCGCGAGCCGCAGTCGCAGGTGGCGTCCGGATCGCCGGTGGTCCAGCCCTCGAAGAAACAGGAGTTCTCGGGGTCGGCGACACAGATGCGGGTGTCGCGCTGGGTGTAGTGGACGTAGCGGGCGAGGGTCGCGGAGGTGCCTCCGGTGCCGGCCGTGGCGACGATCCACGCGGGCTCGGGGAACCGCTCCAACTCCAGTTGCCGGAAGATGGATTCGGCAATGTTGTTGTTGCCGCGCCAGTCCGTGGCCCGTTCCGCGTAGGTGAACTGGTCCATGTAGTGGCCGCCCGTCTCCACCGCCAGACGGGCCGACTCCTCGTACATCCGGCGCGAGTCGTCCACGAAGTGGCACCGCCCGCCGTGGAACTCGATGAGGCGGATCTTCTCGGCGCTCGTCGTGGCGGGCATGACCGCGATGAAGGGCACGCCGATCAGCCTCGCGAAGTACGCCTCGGAGACGGCCGTCGAACCGCTGGACGCCTCGATCACCGGGCGGTCCGGACGGATCCAGCCATTGCACAGGCCGTAGAGGAAGAGCGAGCGGGCGAGGCGGTGCTTGAGGCTGCCGGTGGGGTGGGTGGACTCGTCCTTCAGGTACAGGTCGATGCCCCACCTCTCGGGGAGCGGGAAACGGAGCAGGTGCGTGTCCGCCGAACGGTTCGCGTCGGCCTGCACCTTCCGGACGGCTTCTTTCAGCCAGTCGCGATAGTCGGCGTCGCTGTGGTCGACGTCGAGGGTCGCGCCGGTCCGGGTCTGCTGGGGGGTGGTCACGGCGGGGCTCCTTACGCTGCGCGCCGACGGCACATCGCGCTGCCGACGCACCGATCATATGCACCTTCCACACGCTTCTCACCTGCATAAACACCCCTTTGAGCAGCCCAAAGCACGGCCTGGGGCAGAGGCGCGGGGGGGCGTGGGGGCGCATTCGCGCGAATGCTCCGGGCGCCCGGGCCGTACGGGCCGTGCGCACTGGTGCTCGACGCCGGGTGCGGGCAGACTGCACCGAACGGGGACGCACACTGGATCACGAACGCGCTGAGCCAGGGCCCACGTGGGCGCACGGGCCGGCGCGACCGGACGCGTACGAGGGGGCGGACGGCATGGCGGAGCCGGAGTTCACGGCGACGGGCGTGCGGATCGGGAAGCGGCTGCGTTCACTCACCCGGGCCGGGCAGGTCCGGATCAGTGACGGCAGGCTCGAGTTGCTCACCAGCTACGGCAGCGAGATCGACAGCGCGCCGGTGCAGGCCGTACGGGCCTCGAAACCCTGGTTCGCGGCGGAGGACCGGGCGCTCGCGGACCTCAACGGCAAGCGGTACACGCTGACCCTGGGCGAGCACGATCCGGCGCCGGGCGAGCCGGGGCCACCCGCGGCGCGCCGGTTCATCGAGGCCGTGCGGCGGGCCGCGGGGCGCGGCGGCTGACCGCGTGGTCCGACGACGTGGCTGACGGCGTGGTCCGACGACGGAGGGCGACGGCTTCTTCACGATGAGTTGCACTCTGGCACCCCCTGCGTCACGCTGGTCTCACGTCACTCTGGGTTTACCGGCGATAACACTGCGAACCAGCCCGCCGGGCACGACAGCAGCCGTCCGTTTCCCACCGGCCCGTTGCTGGATCCGAATCCCGTGTTCTTCCGGACCTCAAGTCGGGGAGTCGCAGCCGTGATCAGTCACCCAAGCAGGCACTGCACGGTGGAGCTCCAAGCCCTGCCGTCGCGGATCGGCCAGGTCCGCAGAATCCTTTCTGCGCAGTTGCGCTACTGGCACATGGACGCCCTCATAGACCGTGCGGCGCTCGGTCTGACCGAACTGCTGAGCAACGTGCACCGGCATGCCCAGCCGGACAAGGTGTGCACCGTGGAGATCGAGCTGCTGCTGGACCGGCTCACCGTCTCCGTGCGCGACCACGACCCCCGACTGCCCGAGGTGCGGGACGTGGAGTCCTCCGCCACGAGCGGGCGCGGGCTGGCCATGGTGGCGGCGGTCAGCGAGAGCTGGGGGGTGCGCCCGGACGGTGAGTCGGGCAAGGTCGTCTGGTTCACCCTGCCCGCCGCGCCGCCCGCGCTCGCGGCACCGGCCCGTCCGCCGCGCCGCGTGGCCGAGAAACCGGTGCGCCGGTTCGTCGAGGTCGAGCCCATGGCCGAGGCCCATCGGGCCGGGCATGCTCCCGCCCGGTCAGCCGTTGGCGGTTGACCGGGCGGTGATCGCCTGAGCGGGCCGGCCCGTCGGCGCGCCTATTCGGCGGCTATCGCGTGCAGCACGTCCAGACGTGCCGCACGCCGGGCCGGGCGGAGGCCCGCGAGGGCGCCCGCGGCGAGGCCCACCAGGGCCACGACGAGCAGTTGGGCGGGCGGGATCGCGAAGGCGAAGCTGCTGTCGCCGGCGCCGTCCGAGGCCTTGACCAGGACCCAGCCGAGGAAGGCGCCCAGGCCGAGCCCGCCGGCCGTGCCGAAGGCGGCGACCAGGACCGACTCCCAGCGCACCATGGCCCGCAGTTGCGCGCGGGTCTGGCCCACCGCGCGCAACAGGCCCAGTTCGCGCGTGCGTTCATGGACCGCCAGGGTGAGTGTGTTGGCGATGCCGAGCAGGGCGATGAGGACCGCGAGGGCGAGCAGCGCGTAGACGAGCGTGAGCATCATGTCGATGCCGCCGGCCGAGGACTGCGCGTACTCGTGGCGGGTCTGGACGCTGGGGTTGCCGTACCGTGCGGCCACTTTCCCGACCGCCGCCTTGCCCGCGTCCGCGCTCACACCCTTCTTGAACGTGACGGCCACCAGGGTGTCGGAGTCCTGGGTGCGGTGCGGGGCCCAGGCCGCCCGTGTGATGACGTAGTCACCCGCGAGTTCGGACCGGCCGTACAGGGCCCGGACCGTGAAGGTCTCCTTCTTGCCGTCGGTGAAGGTGAGTTGGGCTCTGTCGCCGGTGGTGAGGTGCTGTTCGGCCGCCTCCTTGCGGGTGATGGCGATGCCGTCGGTGCCCAGGTCGCGCAGGGAGCCCTGGACGGTGCCGAGGTCGAAGGTGCGTTGCAGGGCGACGGGGTCGGTGACCGTCAGGGCCCGTCCCGCGCCGTCCACTTTCGCCACTCCGCGGCCGAGGCCCACGGCCGTGTCGACCTGCGGCAGCCGCTGGATCGCTCCGGCCAGGCGCGGGCTCAGTCCGCTGCCGCCCGCGCCGAAGGACGGGGTGCTGACCGCCACGTCGCCGGCGAAGGAGCGGGAGACGGTCTGGTCCATGGTGGCCTTGAGCGAGGCGCCGAAGACCGTGAACAGGGACACGACCGCCACGCCGATCATCAGCGCACTGGCCGTGGCGGCCGTTCGCCTGGGGCTGCGCAGCGCGTTGCGGCGCGCCAGAGCGCCGGTGACGCCCCGGAGTCTGCCCAGCGGCGCGCCGAGGACGCGCAGGGCGGTGGTGGCGGCGACCGGGCCCAGGACCACGAAGGCGACCAGGGCGAGTACGGCGCCGAGTCCCGCCGTCCACACGGACGGTGAGACCAGCACTCCGCTGAGCGTCGCCGCGACGGCGAGGGCGGCCAGGCCCAGGCCGGTGACCGCGCGGCTGCGGGAGGCGCCGGAGGTGTCGACGGCCGTCTCGCGCAGGGCGGCCAGCGGGGCGGTGCGGCCGGCGCGTACGGCGGGCAGGAGCGCCGATCCGAGGCAGACCACGACGCCGACCGCGAGCGGCAGTGCCATGGACAGCGCGTTGATCACCAAGTCGCCGTCGGGGAAGGGGAATCCGATGGCCGGGAAGAGGGCCTGCAGGCCGGCGGCGATGCCGATGCCGCCGGCGAGGCCCGTCGCCGACGCGGCCACGGCGACGGCGACGGCCTCGACCAGGGAGGTCGCGGTGACCTGCCGTCGTGAGGCGCCAAGAGCCCGCAACAGAGCGTTCTCGCGGGTGCGTTGGGCGACGACGATGGCGAAGGTGTTGTGGATGGAGAAGGTCGCGACCAGCAGGGCGACGCCGGAGAAGACGAGGAGGAAGGTGGTGAAGATCGTCAGGAACCGGCTGGAGATCATGTCCGTGTTCTCCTGGGCCGACTCCTGACCGGTGATCGCCTCGACGCCGTTGGGCAGGACGGGAGTCAGGCGGTCGACGAGCTGCTTCTCGCCGATACCGGGTCCCGCCCGCACCTTGATGCTCGCCGCTTGTCCGGGCCTGGCCGTGAGGTACTTCTCGGCGTCGGCGCGGGTCATGCCGGTGAAGGTCACCTGGGCCATGCCGTCCTCGCCCCCGAAGGTCGCGAGGCCCACGATCGTCACCTTGACGGGGTCCGGGGTGCGCAGTGTCGTGGTGTCGCCGATCTTCAGGTCGCCCTTCTTCGCGGCCCCCCGGTTGACGACGACCTCGCCCGTCCGCCGCGGGGCGCGGCCCTGGGCGAGCCGGTACGGGTTCAGCCTCGGGTCGGTGATCCAGTTCCCGGCGAGTGTGGGCGGGCCCTGGCCGCCGATGGCCTTGCCGTTCCTGCCGACGAGCTGGCCGGCGCCCTCGATGTCGGGCTCGGCGGCCGCGACGCCCGGCACCCTGGCGAGGGTGCCGGCCAGGGAGGTGGGAACCGGCTGCCGTACGCCCTGGCTCTCGCCGGGCGTGGTGATGGTGTCCGCGCCGCGGACGACGGCGTCCGTGCCGCTGGTCGCGTCGCCGAACATGGTGTCGAAGGCGGCGCGGAGCGTGTCGCCCATGACGAGGGTGCCGGCCAGGAAGGCCACGCCGAGGAAGACGGCGAGGAAGGTGCCGGCGAAGCGGCGCTTGTGGGCGCGCAGGGAGGTGGCACTCAGACGGACGGCGGCGTTCATGACGGCACCTCGAAGGCTTTCATCCGGTCCAGGACCCTGTCGGCAGTGGGGGCTTCCATGCGGTCGACGAGGCGTCCGTCGGCGAGGAAGACGACCTCGTCGGCGTGGGCGGCGGCCACCGGGTCGTGGGTGACCATGACCACCGTGCGGGCGGTCTCCCGCGCGGTGCGGCCGAGCAGGCCGAGGACCTCCCCGCCGGCCCGGGAGTCGAGATTGCCGGTCGGCTCGTCGGCGAAGACGACGTCCGGACGGCCCGCGAACGCCCGTGCCACGGCGACGCGTTGCTGCTGGCCGCCGGAGAGTTCGGCGGGCCGGTGGTGCAGTCGGTCGCGCAGACCGACGACGTCGATCAGCGCGTCGATCCACTCCGGGTCGCCCCTGCCGCCCGCGAGGTCCAGGGGAAGGGTGGTGTTCTCGGCGACGGTCAGTGTGGGCACCAGGTTGAACGCCTGGAAGACGAAGCCGACGCGGTCGCGGCGCAGGAGGGTGAGCCTGCGGTCGTCGAGGGCGCCGAGGTCGGTGTCGCCGATGTGGGCGGTGCCGGAGGTGAGCGTGTCGAGGCCGGCCGCGCAGTGCATCAGCGTGGACTTCCCGGAGCCGGAGGGGCCCATGATCGCGGTGAAGCGGCCGGCCGGGAAGCCGACGCTCACCCCGTCCAGGGCCCTGACCTCGGTGTCGCCGCGGCCGTACACCTTCACGGCGTCGACGACCCGGGCGGCCGTCCGCACGGTGGTCGCGGTCGTCATGCGGCACCGCCCTTGCGGCCGAACTGCTCGTCCAGGACGGACAGCCGGCGCCAGTACTCGTCCTCGTCGATCTCACCGGAGGCGAAGCGCCGGCCGAGCACGGCGAGGGGCGAGTCGCCGGTGGGCCGGTCGTCCATCGGGTGCCAGGGTCCGCGGCGGCCGCGCCGGACGGTACGGCGCAGGAAAGTGGCGACGCCGATCACGACGGCCGCCCAGATCAGCGGGAAGAAGAGGATCCAGGGGCCGGGGCCGCCGTGCCAGTCAGCGAGGGTCTGCATCTCGGGTCGTCTCCTCACGAGGGTCCTGTGGGTGATGCCTCGAGACTCGCGCCGCAAGGGGGGCCGGGTCGTCGTACGGCCAGCGGCAGTGCGCCTACCTCCCGGGGAGTACGAGCGCCTTTCTCCGCTGCTTCCTCCCTCCTCGACGACTGTACCTACTAGTATGTACAGTGGCTTCATGAGCACTGCGGACCGACTCGTCGAATCCACCCGTGAGCTGCTGTGGGAGCGCGGCTACGTGGGCACCAGCCCGAAGGCGATCCTGGAGCGGGCGGGCGCCGGACAGGGCAGCATGTACCACCACTTCAAGGGCAAGCCGGATCTCGCGCTCGCGGCGATCCGGCGGACGGCCGAGGAGATGCGGGCCACCGCAGAGGGAGCACTCGGCGGACCGGGGACGCCCTACGAGCGCATCGAGGCGTATCTGCTGCGCGAGCGCGACGTGCTGCGCGGCTGCCCGATCGGCCGTCTGACCATGGACCCGGACGTCATCGCGAGCGACGAACTGCGTGCCCCGGTCGACGAGACACTCGACGCCGTCCGCGAGCTGATCGCCGGAATCGTCGAGGAGGGCAAGGAACAGGGCCTGTTCGGGCCCGCGCTGGACGGCGAGGAGATCGCAGCGACAGTTCTCGCGACCGTGCAGGGCGGTTACGTCCTGGCCCGCGCCTCCGGCTCCCCCGCCGCCTTCGACGCCGGCGTCCGCGGACTGCTCTCCCTGCTCGCACCACCGGCCCGAGGAGGCACCGGATGCACGCCATGCAGTACGAGCTGACCCTGCCCGCCGACTACGACACGGGCATCGTCCGTGCCCGTGTCGCGCGGATCGGGCATCTGCTGGACGACTGGGAGGGGCTGGGTGTCAAGACGTATCTCCTGCGCGAGCGCGGGCGGTTCGGGTCTCCGGTCAACCAGTACGCGCCCTTCTATCTCTGGAACACCATGGAGGGCATGAACACCTTCCTCTGGGGCGGCGCCTTCCAGGGCCTCAGCGATGACTTCGGGCGGCCGTCGGTGCGGCAGTGGTCGGGAATGGCGTACGAGGAGGGGAGCGCCGCCGGTTCACTCGCCCGGTTCGCGGTGCGCGGGCGCCGACTCGTGCCGGAGGGAGCGGAGTTGGCCCAGGTCATGGGCGACGCGGCGCGGGAGACCGAGCGGCTGGCCGGGGAGGACGGGGCGGTGCTCGCGGCTGCCGCCGTGGACACGAGCCGTTGGGAGCTGGTCCACTTCTCGCTCTGGGAGCACGACGCGCCCAAGGCCGAGGGGGATGTGTTCCAGGTGCTGCACACGTCGGCGCCGGGCCGGGAGCGGTTGCCGCGGGGGCGACAGTGGTGAGTGCGGTCCGCACGGTACTGGGGGACGTACGGCCGCAGGAGCTGGGTGTGTGCGACGCGCACGATCATCTGTTCTTCGGCACTCCGCTGCTGCCGGGCCAGGAGTTGCGGTCCCTGGGCGCGGCACGGGAGGAACTGGCCGCGTTCCGGGCTCAGGGGGGTGGTGCGGTGGTGCAGTGGACGCCTTACGGACTGGGGCGGCGGGCAGCCGATCTGCCGTCGCTGTCCCGGGAGACCGGGGTGCACGTGGTCGCGGCGACCGGGCTGCACCAGGCTGCCCACTACACCGAGGACACGCTCGCCGGGCTGCGCGGAAAGCCGGCCGAGCTGTTCGTCTCCGAACTCACCGACGGTATCGGCACGTCGGGGGTGCGGGCGGGGCTGATCAAGGTCGCCGGAGGCTTCCACGCCCTCGACACGCATGCCCGCTGGACGATGACCGCGGCGGCCGAGGCTTACCGGGCGACGGACGCGCCGATCGCCGTGCACCTGGAGCTGGGGACGGGAGCGCTGGACGTACTGGACCTGCTCTGCGGCGAGTTGGGGGTTCCGCCGCACCGGGTGATCCTCGGCCACCTGAACCGCTCCCCCGATTTCGTGGTCCAACGCCAGGCCGCGGAGACGGGTGCGTATCTGGCCTTCGACGGCCCGTCACGTACCCATCACGCCACCGACTGGCGCATGCCCGAGGCCGTGGCGGCCCTCGCCGAGGCTGGCTTCGGAGACCGTCTCCTGCTCGGTGGGGACACCGTGACGGACAGCGCCCGCTCGGTCAACGGCGGCCCGGGGATGCCGTATCTGCTGCGAAGGGTCCGGCCGCGGCTCGCCCTCCTGCTGGGCGACGACCTGGTGGACCGGATCTTCACGCGGAACCCGGGGCGCGCGTTCGGGGTGGAGTGGCGCTGACCGTCCGGGACCGGCCTCAGCGGCAGAGTTCGTCGAGGTCGTCGGAGAAGGTCGGGAACTCCGCCCGGGCCTCGGCGATGATCTCCTCGGCCGGGCGGTGCGGAGACGTGGCGTGCTGCTCGGCGAGTTTCGTCAGCTCCGCGTTCGGCCGGGCATCGCGTCGGCCGAACTCGACGACCTCCATCGGTCCGAGGCCGTCGGCCAGCAGCCACAGGAAGTCGGAGAGGCTGCCGGCGACCACGCCCCGCTCCCCCTCCGAACCGAGGAACACCACGGGCTGTTCAGGGAGCGGTCGCCCAGGTCGCACACACCAGAGGGCGGCCAGACCGCCGGTGCCGTCCTGCCCGAAGACCCGGTAGGCGTCACCGTCGACGTCCCGGTTGCCGGTCCAGTTGCGCAGCCAGTCGGTGGTCTCCTCGGCGGAGTCGAAGGCGTCGTACGGCTCGAAGTCGACGCCCTCGCCGTCGTCGTAGTCGAACTCCACCCGGGCCACGGCGGCCAGGGCGGGCGGAAGCCGGCGCTCGCCGTCGGTTGTCTCGGTCATGCGCGCAGGCTATCCGTGGCCACTGACACTCGGCCCGGGCCACGGAGATGTCCACCGACCGCCCTGTCCATCGCCCGGCACCTCAGGGGGTCGCCCTGTCGCCGTCGAGACGCTCGACGCGCTCCACGTTCTGCCGGTCCTCGGCATCCGGGCTGGCCTCACCGGCGAACCAGGCGTCGAGGATCTCCTTCAGCAGCGGCTCCGACGTCAGCCGCAGACTGAGGGCGAGCACGTTGGCGTCGTTCCAGCGGCGAGCGCCGTCCGCGGTGTAGGCGTCGGTGCACAGGGCGGCCCGTACGCCCGGCACCTTGTTCGCGGCGATGGAGGCGCCGGTGCCGGTCCAGCAGCACACGACCGCCTGGTCCGAGGCGCCGGAGGCGACGTCCCGGGCGGCCGCCTCCGAGCAGGCGGCCCACCGGGGGTCGTCGCCGGGGCTCAGCGCACCGTGCGTCACGACCTCGTGGCCCCGCTCGGTCAGCTGCGCGAGGAGCGAGCGCGCCACGGGTTCGTCCATGTCTGAGGAGACGGAGATCCGCATGCCCCGAGAGTACGTCGCGCTCAGGCTCCGAGCGCGGCCAGGGGATCGTCCAGCACCGGCTGCCACGCCAACTCCGCCGCTCCGACCAGGCTGTTGTGGTCCAGGGTGCAGGGCAGGATCGGGACACTGCCGCTCTGCCCCCACAGGCTGCGGTCGGCCACGACGGCGCGCAGTCGGTCGGGGTCGGCGTCGAGCAGGGTGCGGTGCAGGCCGCCGAGGATGACGCGGTCGGGGTTGAGGATGTTGACCAGGCCTGCGAGGCCCAGGCCCAAGCGGTCGATGAGGGTCTCGGCGGCCGTACGCACGGTCGGGTCGGCGTAGTGGTCGCGGATGAGGTCGTCGGCCTGTTTGAGCAGGGAGTCCGCCGGGCCCGGATCACGCCCGGCGGCCGTCAGCAGGGCCAGCGGGTCGGCCTCGACGTCCAGGCAGCCGCGGCTGCCGCAGTGGCAGGGGCGGCCCGCCGGGTTGACGGTGAGGTGGCCGACCTCCAGGGCGAGGCCCGAACTGCCCGTGTGCAGACGGCCGTCGAGGACCAGCGCGCCGCCCACACCGCGGTGTCCGGTGGCCACACACAGCAGGTCACGGGCGCCGCGACCGGCGCCGTGCCGGTGTTCGGCGAGGGCGGCGAGGTTGACGTCGTTGGCCGCGAAGGCCGGTCCGGTGATCCCGGCCGCGCGCACTCGCTCCGCGAAGATCCGCCGGACGGGGGCGCCGACGGGCCAGGCCAGATGGAGGGGGTTGAGGGCGAGACCGTCGGGTTCGGCGACGGCGGACGGTACGGCGAGACCGGCGCCGACACAGCGCCGTCCCGTCTCGCGCAGCAGCTCCGCGCCCGCCTCGACGACCGAGCCGAGCACCTTGGCCGGGTCGGCGTCGACGGTCTCGCAGCCGGGCGCGGTGGCGACGATCCGTCCGCCGAGGCCCACCAGTGCCGCCCGGAATCCGTCGGCGTGCACCTGGGCGGCGAGCACGACCGGCCCCTCGTCGGCCACCGCCAGCCGGTGCGAGGGCCTGCCCTGCGATCCGGCCGCCGCGCCGGGCCTGGCGTCGACCCTGATCAGCCCGAGTGCCTCCAGCTCGGCGGCGACCGCACCGGCCGTCGCCCGGGTCACCCCGAGCTCGGCGGTGAGCACGGCCCGGGTCGGCGCACGCCCGGTGTGCACGAGCTCCAACGCGGGCCCGAGCGCACCGCGCCCCCGGTCCAACCGCGTCCTCGAGGTGGTCCCTTCCCCCGCCGGCCGGGGGTCCGCCTTGCCGCTCATGAGGGCGAGTCTCCCATGATCCGCAGGCGCCGGGGCCACAGGCGGCCGACCCTGACGTACACGATCCGGGTGCGGGTCCGGGACAGCAGCCCGCCCATCCTCCCCGATCAGCCCTGAGCTGCGGCTCCGCTAGCCTGGTCGGACGATGAACGACCGTATGACGACGCCGTGGGGCGAGCTCGCGCTGGCCCGGTTTCCCGAGGATCCGCGCGACCGGCTGCGTGCCTGGGACGCCTCCGACGAGTATCTGCTGAGGCATCTCGCGCAGGAGAAGGTACGCCTGGACGGCACGGTCGTGACCGTCGGGGACCGGTGGGGCGCGCTGGTGACCGCGCTGGCGGAGCACCGGCCCGTGCACATCACGGACTCCTTCCTCGCGCAGGAGGCGACCAGGGCCAATCTCGCCCGCAACGGCGTCGAAGCGGGTGCCGTAGAGCTGCTGACCACGCAGGACGACCCGCCCGAGCGGATCGACGTGCTGCTGGTGCGGGTGCCGAAGAGTCTCGCGCTGCTGGAGGACCAGCTGCTGCGGCTCGCGCCCGCCGTACACGGGGGGACCGTGGTCGTCGGCGCGGGGATGGTGAAGGAGATCCACACCTCGACGCTGCAGTTGTTCGAGCGGATCCTCGGGCCGACCCGCACCTCGCTGGCGGAGAAGAAGGCGCGGCTGATCTTCTGCACGCCGGATCCGGCACTGGAGCGGTCGGACAATCCGTGGCCGTACAGCTATGTGCTGCCGGACGGCATCGGTCCGGTCGCGGGGCGGACGGTCGTCAATCACGCCGGGGTTTTCTGCGCGGACCGGCTGGACATCGGGACGCGGTTCTTCCTGGGGCATCTGCCCAGCGCCCGGGGTGGCCGGCGGGTGGTGGACCTGGGCTGCGGGAACGGGGTCGTCGGGACGGCGGTGGCGGTCGCCGCCCCGGACGCCGAGGTGCTGTTCGTGGACGAGTCGTACCAGGCGGTGGCCTCGGCGGAGGCGACGTACCGGGCGAGCCGGGTGGCGGGACGCGCCGAGTTCCGGGTCGGGGACGGGCTGGCCGGGGTGCCGGCCGGGAGCGCGGACCTGGTGCTGAACAATCCGCCGTTCCACTCGCACCAGGCGACGACCGACGCGACGGCCTGGCGGATGTTCACCGGGGCGAAACGCGTGTTGCGCCCCGGTGGTGAGCTGTGGGTGGTCGGCAACCGGCACCTGGGGTACCACCTGAAGCTGCGCCGGCTGTTCGGCAACAGTCAACTGGTCGCCGGTGACCCGAAGTTCGTGGTGCTCAAGGCGGTCAAGCGGTAGTCAGCCGAGGGTGCGGACGATGTCCGTGACCGTGCGCACCATCGCCTCGCGGCCCACGCTGAGGTACTGGCGCGAGTCGACCGCCTCGGGGTGCGCGGCGAGGAACTCCCGGATGGCGGCCGTCATGGCGATGTTGAGCGCGGTGCCGACGTTGACCTTGGCGATGCCGCCCGCGACCGCACCGGCGAGTTCGTCGTCGGGCACGCCGGAGGAGCCGTGCAGGACGAGCGGGACGTCGAGCACGGCGGACAGGCGCTTGAGCAGGGCGTGGTCGAGGGTGGCGGTGCGGGTGGTCATGGCGTGGGTGCTGCCGATGGCGACGGCGAGCGCGTCGACCCCGGAGTCGGCCACGAAGGCGCGGGCCTGGTCGGGGTCGGTACGGGCGCCGGGGGCATGGGCGTCCAGCGCGGGCCGCCCGCTCTTGCCGCCGATCTGGCCCAACTCCGCCTCGATCCACAGGCCTTGGCCGTGCGCCCACTCGGCGGCGGCGCGGGTCGCGGCGAGGTTCTCCTCGTAGGGCAGCCGGGCCGCGTCGTACATGACCGAGCTGAAACCGGCGCCGGGCGCCTGGCGCAGCAGGTCGTCGCTCTGGACGTGGTCGAGGTGCAACGCGACGGGGACGGAAGCACGTTCGGCGGCGACGGCGGCGGCCCGGGCCAGCGGCAGCAGGCGGCCGTAGCGGAACTTGACGGCGTTCTCGCTGACTTGGAGGACGACCGGAGCTCCGGCGGCTTCGGCACCGGCGATGACGGCCTCGACGTGTTCCAGCGTGATGACGTTGAAGGAGGGGACGGCGGACTGCGCCGCCGCGGCCCGGGTGACGAGTTCACCGGTGGTGGTGAGGGGCACGGCTGCTGCCTTTCTGGGCGTCAGGGCGAATCTGACCGTCGGGACGCATCTGGGCGTCAGGGCGCGAGGATCACCGAGCGGGTGAGATGGCGGGGCCGGTCCGGGTCGAGGCCGCGCGCGGCGGCGACGGCGACGGCGAGGCGCTGGGCCCGGACCAGTTCGGCCAGCGGGTCGAGGTCGCCCGCCACCCACAACCCGCCTGTCTGCCCCACCTGTTCGGCGAGCCCGTCGGGAGCCTCGCCCAGCATCCAGGTCGCGGTGCCGCGGGTGGTGATGCTGATCGGTCCGTGGCGGTACTCCATCGCCGGGTACGCCTCGGTCCAGGCGAGGGACGCCTCGCGCATCTTCAGTCCCGCCTCGTTCGCCAGTCCCACCGTCCAGCCCCGGCCGAGGAAGGCGAACTGCGTGCACTCGACGAGCCCTTCGGGCAGCGGGGTCGCGAGCGCGGTGCGGGCGTCGGCGACCACGTCGTCCGTGTGCAGCCCCAGGTGGGCACGGAGGAGGGTGAGGGCGGTCGTGGCGAACCGGGTCTGCACGACAGAGAGTTCGTCGGCGAAGTCGAGCACGACGGCCTCGTCGGCGGCCGTCATGACCGGGGTGCCGGGGTCGGCGGTGATGGCCGTCGTCCGCGTGCGGCCCTGCAACTCGGCCAGCAGGCACAGGACTTCGGTGGTGGTGCCGGAGCGAGTCAGGGCCAGGACACGGTCGTAGGCGCGTCCGTGAGGGAACTCCGAGGCGGCGAAGGCGTCCGTCTCGCCCTGCCCCGCGGCCTCGCGCAGTGCCGCGGCCGACTGCGCCATGAAGTACGAGGTGCCGCAGCCGACGATCGCGACCCGCTCCCCCGGCGCCGGGAGCACCCCGCCGTACCGTTCCGCCTCGGCGGCGGCGCGCGTCCAGCACTCGGGCTGACTGGTCAGCTCGTC
The DNA here is from genome assembly GCF_040630525.1 of Streptomyces sp. NPDC005799. Taxonomy (NCBI): domain Bacteria; kingdom Bacillati; phylum Actinomycetota; class Actinomycetes; order Kitasatosporales; family Streptomycetaceae; genus Streptomyces; species Streptomyces sp. NPDC005799. Next base: position 101,452 of record NZ_JBEXXQ010000012.1, on the reverse strand, counting down.
CTCGACATGGGTCATGCCGGAGCCCTCCCCTGCTCGTGATTGTTCTTGCAAGATATAGCCAGCATTCGAGCATAATCAAGCATTCGCGCGAAGTCGGGTGCGAGGATCGCCGGAGACCGAGGGACGGGGGCCCTGATAGGGACGGGGGCCCTGATGTCGCGGGGCCCCGCTGGAAGGCGCTGCGGAGGCCCACTTCAGCAAGCTGGGCCGACGGGCGTTCGCGCGGATCCGCGGGACCGAGGTGGTCGGCACGCTCGTGACGGGCATGACGGCGAGCGAGGACACGGTGCGCGCCGGTTCGAGGCGGCGGGGCTCCGGGGCGTGACCGGCCGGCGCGGTGCGCTCCGTCCCCGAGATCCCCGCGCTCACGGCGTCGATTCCGCCTAGGCTGAGGGCGAGATGCGTGTCCGGGGCAGGGAGGCCACGATGGGCGCACGAGTGATCGACCAGGAGGTCCCCGGGGCCGACCCGCGTTATCTGCCGATCGCCGAGCACGGTCTGATCGGCGATCTCCGCTCCGTGGCCCTGGTCGGGACCGACGGCACCATCGACTGGTACTGCTGCCCGGCCTTCGACGCCCCCAGCGTCTTCGCCTCGATCCTGGACGCCGAACGCGGCGGGTGCTTCGAGCTCGCCGCCACCGTGCCGGCCAAGACGAAGCAGTTCTACTTCCCCGACACCAACGTGCTGATCACCCGGTTCTTCACCGAGGACGGCGTCGGCGAGGTGCAGGACTTCATGCCCGTGAACGGCGGCAAGGTCGAGGCCGAACGGCATCGGCTGATCCGGCGGGTGGTGTGCGTGCGCGGCTCCATCCCGTTCCGCACCCGGGTCGCCCCGCGCTTCGACTACGGCACCCGGCCGCACACCGTGCGCATGGCCGGCGAGGCCGCGGTCTTCGCCTCCGACGGGCTCTCCCTCGCCCTGACCGCGACGGTGCCGCTCGCCGCCGAGGGGCTGGACGCGCGGGCCGACTTCAAGCTCTCGGAGGGCGAGACGGCGGTGTTCGCGCTGGACCAGGTCGGCGGTGACCTCCAACCGCGCCGGTGCGCGAAGCTGGAGGCGGAGGAGCAGTTCGGCACGACCGTGGCGTACTGGCGTCGCTGGCTGTCCGCCTCCAAGTACCGGGGCCGCTGGCGGGAGATGGTGCACCGCTCCGCCCTCACCCTGAAGCTGCTCACCTACGCGCCCACCGGCGCCATCGTCGCCGCGCCGACGACCAGCCTGCCCGAGCAGCTGGGCGGCGAACGCAACTGGGACTACCGGTACGTGTGGGTGCGCGACGCCGCCTTCTGCGTGTACGCGCTGCTGCGCCTCGGGTTCACCGACGAGGCCGAGGCGTTCATGAAGTTCCTGACCCAGCACGTCAGTCCGTCGACCGACGGGCACTCCGCCCCGCTGCAGATCATGTACGGCATCGACGGCCGCACCGACCTCACCGAACGCGAACTCGACCACTTCGAGGGCCACCACGGCTCCGCTCCGGTACGGGTCGGCAACGCGGCGGCCGACCAGCTCCAGCTCGACATCCACGGCGCCCTCATCGACTCGATCTACCTCTACGACAAGTGGGCCAAGCCGATCTCCAGCGACCAGTGGGACGACGTGTGCGCGCTGGTGGAGTGGGTGTGCGAGCACTGGAACCAGCCCGACGAGGGGATCTGGGAGACCCGGGGCGGCCGCAAGAAATTCCTGTACTCGCGACTGATGTGCTGGGTGGCGATCGAGCGGGCCATCCGCATGGCCAACCGGCGGGGGCTGCCCGCCGATCTGCCGCGCTGGCGCGAGGCCCGGGACACGATCTACCGGCGGATCATGACCCACGGCTGGTCCGAGGCCCGCCAGGCCTTCGTCCAGCACGAGGACGACGACGTGCTGGACGCGGCCGTCCTGATGATGCCGTTGACGAAGTTCATCGCCCCGACCGACCCCAAGTGGCTGTCCACGCTCGACGCGCTGACCAACGAGCTGGTGTCCGACTCCCTCGTCTACCGCTACGACCCGACGGCCAGCCCCGACGGACTGCGCGGTGACGAGGGCACCTTCTCCATCTGCTCGTTCTGGTACGTCGAGGCCATGGTCCACGCCGGCCGCATCGACGAGGCCCGCCTGGCCTTCGAGAAGATGCTGACGTACGCCAACCATCTCGGCCTGTACGCCGAGGAGATCAGCAACACCGGTGAGCAACAGGGCAACTTCCCGCAGGCGTTCACCCATCTCGCCCTGATCAGCGCCGCGTTCAACCTGGACAAGGCCCTCGGCTGACGACCCCCGTGGGAGCCTTCGGTGACGACCCTCGACAGCATGCCCGGCCGCCCGGCGGACGGCCTCGACGCGCTGACCCTCACCCGGGTGCGGCTCGGCCCGGGCGGCCCGCTGGGCAGCGTGCGCGTCGCCGAGGGACGCGTCGTCGCCGTCGCGGAGGGCGAACTGGACGGTGGCGGGCTGGACTTGGACGGGCGGACCGTGCTGCCCGGCTTGTGGGACGCGCACGCCCATGTCGCGCAGTGGGCCGGAAACCGCCACCGGGTGGACCTGTCCGGGCATGCCTCGGCGCGGGCGGTGGCCGACGCGGTACGGGCGCACCCGTCCGGTCTGCCGGCCGGCGAGACGGTGACGGGGCAGGGTTTCCGGGACGGGATGTGGCCCGACGTGCCGCACAAGGCGCTGCTGGACGCGGTGTGCCCGGACCGGCCGGTCGTGCTGATCAGCGCCGATCTGCACGCCGTGTGGCTGAACTCGGCCGGTCTGGCGCTGGTCGGCCGGGGTGACCACGCCACGGGACTGCTGCGTGAGCACGAATGCTTCGAGGCGATGCGCGCGCTGCCCGAGGTGCCGGCGAAGGTGCAGGACCGCTGGGTGGCCGAGGCCTGCCGGGACGCGACCGCGCGGGGTGTCACCGGGGTCGTCGACTTCCACTTCTCCGACAACATCGCCGACTGGAGCCGGCGTTCGGCGCACCGGCCGCCCGCGGTACGCGTCCGGGCGGCCGTCTATCCGAGGCACCTGGAAGGGGCGATCGAGCGCGGTTACCGGACGGGGGACGTGCTGCCCGGTACCGGAGGCCGTGTCCAGGTGGGCCCGCTCAAGCTGTTCACGGACGGTTCGCTCAACACGCGGACGGCGCTGTGCTGCGACCCGTACCCCGGGTTGGAGGGTACGCGCGAGGTGTACGGCAGCCAGGAGACGTCGTACGACGAACTGGTCCGTCTGGTGCGGCGCGCGGCCGCCCAGGGCATCGAGCCCGCCGTTCACGCGATCGGCGACCGGGCCAACTCCCTTGCCCTGGACGCGTTCGCGGCCGTCGGCTGCCGGGGACGGATCGAGCACGCCCAGCTGCTGACGGCCGCCGACATGCCGAGGTTCGCGGAGTTGGGGGTGACGGCGAGTGTGCAGCCCGCGCACGCCACCGACGACCGTGACGTGGCCGACCGGCACTGGGCCGGACGTACCGGGCGGGCCTTCGCCTACGCGGATCTGCTGGCGGCGGGCGCCCGGCTGGAGTTCGGCTCCGACGCGCCCGTCTCGCCGCTGGATCCCTGGCTGGGCATCGCCGCCGCCGTCCACCGCACGAACGACGGACGCCCCGCCTGGCACCCCGAGCAACGCATCCCGGTACGGGCCGCGCTCACGGCGTCGGCAGGCGGCCGCTGCGCGCTGCGGCCCGGCGACCCGGCCGACCTGGTGATCGTGGACGCCGACCCGCTGGACGCCGACGCGCACACCCTGCGCGAGATGCCGGTGCACGCCACGATGCTGGGCGGCACCTGGACTTACGGCCCTTGGTGACGCCCCGGCACGGAGCCCGCTAGGGCGTCACCACGGTGTGTGCCGGATAGACCTTCGGCTGCACGTCCGGGACGCCGAGGTCCCTCAGGATCGGCAGGATGGTTTCGCCGAACTCCCGGAACGCCTCCTCGGACTCCCAGACGTCCACGACGAGCCAGCCGTCGTCCGTGGGGGCGGCGGTGTGCGAGATGAGCCCGGCCACCGGCCAGTCACCGGGGGACTTGACCGGGCCGGGCCGGCCGGCCACCTTCTCCGCGCTTCCCTCGTACTGCTCGCGGGTCATCCCCGGAACATCGAAAACCGCGACGATCGCCATGCTGACTTCCCTTCCTCGGAGGTAGGAGAACTCCGGCCAGTCGACCAGCCGGAACGGCCGCCCGCGCGCGGACGTGAGCCGATCAGGGCACGGTCGCGCCCATTTTCAGACCCAGAGGGTGGTGAGCCAGTCGGTCAGGAGGTGGCTGGTCTCCTCGGGGCGTTCCTGCTGGATGAAGTGGCCGCAGCCGTCGAGGAGGTGGCACGAGGTGAGGCCGGGAAGGGTGGTGGGGTACGCCTCGATCGCGTCCGCCAGCCAGGTGGTGGAGGCGTCGAGCGCGCCGCCGGCGAACAGGGCGGGCTGCTTGAGCGGGGCACCGTGGTGGGCGGCCAGGTCCTCCCAGTCGCGGTCCATGTTCCGGTAGCGGTTCAGCGCCCCGGTCAGCCCGGTCCGCTCGAACTCCCCAGCGTAGACATCGAGTTCGTCCTCGGCGAGCCAGGCCGGGAGGGGCCCGGCCGGGAAGCGCTCGCGCAGTGTCCCGCCCCGGGTGACGAAGTGCGGGTCGGGAGCGCCGGGCGCCGACATGGTGTCGGCGGACAGGGCGGCGTAGAACCCGGCGAGCCAGCCGCGGACGTCCGGCTCGATCTCGGCCTCGGCGCGGCCGGGCTCCTGGAAGTACGAGACGTAGAACTCCTCCTCGCCGCCCATCCCCGCGAAGACCTCGCTCGGCCGGGGGCCGCCAGGGGGCGTGTACGGCACGCTCAGCAGGCCCACCGCGCGGAAGACATCGGGCCTGAGCAGCGTGGACATGGCGGCGATCGTCGCGCCCCAGTCGTGCCCGACGATCACTGCCGACCGCTCCCCCAGGGCCTCGACCACGGCCACGTTGTCCGCGACCAGGTCGAGCATCCGGTACGAGGTCACCGCCTCCGGCCTGGAGGAGCGGCCGTAGCCACGGACGTCGATCGCCGCGGCACGGTACCCGGCGGCGGCCAGGGCGGGCAGTTGGTGGCGCCAGGAGTACCAGGACTCCGGGAAGCCGTGCACGAGCAGGACCAGGGGTCCGCCGCCCTGCTCCACGAGGTGGGTGCGGCCGGCCGGTGAGGACACCAGGCGGTGGATACGGTCGGTGATGGCGTGGGGGTACGACACGGGTCCTCCCGGAATGGGTGCCTGCGGTGGCCACTGCCGATCATGCGGCGGCCGGCGCAGCCCACACGACACTTGTTGCCGCTTCGGCAACAGCGGCGTTTCGGCAACAGCGGCGTTTCGGCAACCCCGGGCAGGAGAAGCGGTCTCAGTCGTCCGCGACGAGTTCGACAGGCGTGGCGATGACGTCCACCAGGGCCTCGCCGCGCAGGGCGGTCAGGGCCAGCGGGCGGCCTATGGCGTCCTCCAGCATCAGGCGCTGCAGGGACTGGGCGCTGCTGACGGGTTCGCCCTGGGCGGTGACCAGCAGGTCACCGGTGCGCAGGCCGGCGCGGGCGGCCGGGGAGGCGGGGACGACCTCGACGACGCGCAGACCGGTGGCGACGCCCGTGCGGGCCCGGAGCGTGGGCGGGAGCGGGGCGGGGATGCCGGCGACGCCGAGGTAGGCGCGGCGGACCCGGCCGGTGGAGAGCAGCGCCGCGATGATCTTGCGGCTGGTGTCGTTCACGGGGATGGCGAGGCCCAGTCCGACGTCCGCGATGGCGGTGTTGATGCCGACGACACTGCCGTCGGCCGTGGCCAGGGCGCCGCCCGAGCTGCCGGGGTGGAGGGTGGCGTCGGTCTGGACGACGTTGTCGACGACCCGCGTCGCCGTGCCGGCGCTGGTCGGCAAGGAGCGGCCCAGGGCGCTGACCACGCCGGCGGTGACGCTGCCCGCCAGGCCGAGCGGGTTGCCGACCGCCACGACCAGTTGGCCGACCCGCAGCGCGTCGGCCTCGCCGAGGCGGGCCGGGGCCGGGGTGGGGCCGTCGGCGCGGACCACGGCGAGGTCGGACAGCGGGTCGGCGCCGATGACGTGGAAGGGAGTGGTGGTGCCGTCGGCGAAGGATGCCGTACCGGCGTCGGAGTGCCCGACGACGTGGGCGTTCGTGAGCAGGAAGCCGTCGTCGGTGAAGACCACCGCGGAGCCGGTACCGACCACGAAGCGGCCTCGGGCGCGGCGGTGCGCGACGTTGAGGGACGCCACCTTCGGGGTGAGCTCGGCGGCGACCGAGGTGACGATCCGGGAGTAGGAGTCGAGCGCGGCCTGCTCCGCAGAGGAGCGGTCGGGCCCGGAGAGTGTCTCGGCCACGAGTCGACCTTTCCGCCTGCCCCGGGGCTTCTCCATGCGCCCAGGGGCCCGGATTACATGCTTACACCCCAGCATCCGCGAGCGGTCCGCACTTCGCTGCGGGCTGACACCGCGGCCCCGGATTCGGTGCGGACTGACACCGCGGTCCCGGATTCGGTGCGGACTGACACCGCCCTCGGCTTCCCTGCGGCTGGCCCCCCGCCCCCCGTATTCACTGCGGCTGACACCGCCCTCGGCTTCGTACGGGCCGACACCGCCCCCGGATTCCCTGCGGCTGACACCCCGGTCCCCGTATTCACTGCGGCTGACACCGCACCGCACCCTCGGATTAACCGCACAGAGAGCGCCCCGGACTCCCCGCGCGCTGACACCGCCCCGTCTTCTCGCTTCAGCCCGTGCGGCGGCCCTTGACGCCTGCCTCGGCACGGCTGCGCAGGGTGCCGGCCGTCCGCAGGAGTCGGTCGGCGGGGGCGCGCAGCTCGGGGTGGGCGTTGACGGTGTTGCGCAGGCCGCGCACGGGCCGGCGCCACAGCCGGTGGGCCGCCGCGACGGGGTGGGGGCGGCTGGCGAACCCTTCCGCCACCCGCAGCTCGCGGGTCTTGAGCCAGTCCTTGTACTCCTTGTCGCCGCGCCCCAGGTCCATCAGCGTCACGCCGTTGCGGGCTGCGGCCTCGGCGGTGCGCAGGTGCATCATCAGGCCCGGCGAATACCGGTGCAGTTCGGGATCGTAGGCGGTGAACCACGCGGCGAGGACCGTGCGGGATCTCGGCCCGAAGTGCGCGGCCACGGGCCGGTCGCCGGCGTAGAGGACGGACAGGACGCCGGTGAAGTGCTCCTCGCGGACCTCGAAGAGATGGTTGACCAGATCGACGATCCACGGCCGGGCGAACCGGTCCATCCGCCCCGTTCTGCGGTACTGGGCGGACTTCCACTGCATGAGCCGACGCAGCATCCGCGGGTCCCGCTCGTCGAACTCGAACCGCACCTCGCCCACGTCGCGGCCCAGCCGGCGCTCCTTCTTCAGGGTCGTCTTGGCGTGCCCCGGGTAGGCGCCGCGCAGCCACTGCGCATAGCCGCTGGGGTCGGGCTTGAGGTCGACCACCGGGGAGGCGAAGGTCCCCGTGACATGTCTGGCGAAGGGTTTCTGCTCGGCGACGAGATGGTCGAACTCGAAGATGGACAGTCCGCAGGCCTTCAGCAGTTCCTGGGCGTTCCAGGTGACGCCGGGGCGGTGCACGAGGGCCTGGCAGTCGGAGAGGCCCAGGCCGATGGCCCTGCCCACGCCGAGGGCGTTGCGCTCGTAGGGGAAGAAGCCGACCGGTGAGCCGTTCTCGCGCAGGACGGCGACACGGGTGCCGGAGCGGTGTCCGCCGATGCCGAGGGTGAACTCCGGGGCCAGGAAGGGGTTGGAGTACTCGGGTGACTCGTCCATCGCGCGGTGCCACGCCTCGCGGAGCGATGCGTTCAGCTCGTCGACTCTGTGGACCGTGACATCCACGTCAGATCAACCGCCCTTCCACGGGTTCCGTGCGGAACGTCCCGGCCGTGGCGCAGGCCGGTAGGGCGTGTGGACTGCTGTTGCTGGATCGCATCGGCGACCGCTCCCCCCGTGACGCGCTGTCCGCGTCGTACTTCTTTGAGTATCAGCCGATTACACGCCGTGTACACGGTCGTTCCGTGATTGACCGCCACGTTCCGGACCAACCGGCGAGGATCAAACGTCGCGAAACAGTACGCATGTTGTCAAGACCGTCCACCGCTACGGAAGATGCCGGTGGCCGTTTCACGGGTGCCCGCGGGCGGGTGCCGTTGACACGTGGTGGGTCCCGCGTCACGGTGAGGGTCCGTCGTGCCCGGAGGTCCGCCATGGCTCCCTCGTCAGCACCCCGCACCGACACCGGCATCGTCGAACGCGTCCGCGCGCTCCGCCCCTTCATCGGTGAGCAGGCACTGCGCACGGAGCAGGAGCGCAGCGTGCCCGACGAGGTCGTCGCCGCCCTGACGGACGCCGGGGTCTACCGGATGAACGTTCCCCGGCGCTACGGCGGCTACCAGACCCGGCCGCGCGTCCAGGTCGACACTTTGGCCGAAATCGCCGCGGCCTGTGGATCCACCGCGTTCGCGGCGCTGATCCAGGCGGGCTGCGCGTTCATCGCGGCGCTCTTCCCCGACGAGGCGCAGGACGAGATCTTCACCGGTCCCGACGTACGGGTCGGCGGCACCCTCGTCCCGGACGCGGTGGCGGTCGCCACCGACGGCGGCTATGTCGTCAACGGGACCTCGGGGTTCGCGACCGGCTGCCGACACGCCGACTGGCATCTGCTGACGGCGCGGGTGGAGAACGCCGACGGACCGCCCGAGGTGCTGTGGACCGCCGTGCCCATGGCCGAGCTGGAGATCCTCGACGACTGGTTCGTCTCGGGACTGGCGGGCAGTGGCAGCGACAGCGTCGTCGCCCGCGACGTGTTCGTCCCGGCCCACCGGGTGCTGCCCGTAGGGCCGATGCTGGCGGGCGAGTTCCCCTCCAAGACCAACGCCGACGACCCCTTCTACCGGACTCCGGTGCTGCTGATGTTCTGCGCCTGGACGGCGCCGGCCGCTCTCGGTCTGGCACGGGCGGCGCTGGAGGGGTTCACCGAGCGGATCCACCGGCGGGGCATCACGTACACCTTCCACCAGCGGCAGAGCGAGGCGGCGGTCACGCATCTGCAGGCGGCCGAGGCGGCGATGAAGCTCGCCTGCGCCGAGTCGCTGACGGGCGACTTCCTCGCCCGTATCGAGGCGGGCGGGCCGTTCGGCGTGGCGGAGCGGGCCAGGATCCGGGCGCAGAGCGGCTATGTGGCCCGGCTGTGCAAGGAGGCCGTGGACATCGTCGCCTCCGCGTCCGGCGCGTCGTCGCTGCGCCGGGAGGTGCCGATCCAGCGGGCGGTGCGCGATGTGCAGGCCCTGAATCTGCACTCCTTCGTCAATCCCGCCACCAACCTGGAGCTGTACGGACGGGTCCTGTCGGGGCTGGACGCGGGGACGCCGTTCCTGTGAGTCCTACGGCGCCGGTACCTCGACGGGGACCGTGAGGACCTGGCCGCTGCCGGGTGCCACCAGCTCGCCCCCGGTCATGCCCTGCCACCGTGCCGCCGTGACGAACAGCGTCCGGCCGCCGAGCGCGCAGGCGAACGCGCCCCGGTCCAGGGAGACCGTCCGCAGTACGGTGCCGCCCTCGGCCACGCGCACACAGCGCCGGTTCGGTACGTCGGCGTACCAGACGGCGTTCTCCGCGTCGACGCAGATGCCGTCCGGGGCGCCCTCGCCGAGGTCGGCCCAGACGCGCCGGCCGGACAGTGAGCCGTCCGGGTCCACCGTGAAGGCGACCAGTTGATGCCGGTAGGAGTCCGCGACGATCAGCGTGGAGCCGTCGACGGTCATCGTCATGCCGTTGGGGAAGGCGAGGTCGTCGGCGACCTCGCGGACCGCGCCGTCGGGGGTGACCAGATGGACGAAGCCGGGTCTGACGTCCTCCCCGGACATCGGGGCGAAGCCGATCCGGTTGACGTACGCGTTGGCGCGGTCGTCGACCACGATGTCGTTCCAGCCGGGGGCCCCGAGATCGGCGTACGTCACCAGGCTTCCGTCGGACTCGCGGCTCAGCAGTCGCCCCTCGGCGGACGAGACGATCAGCAGACGGCCGTCCGGGAGCCATTCGGTGCACAGGGGCAGCGACGCCACCCGGGCGACCACCTCGCTGCGGCCGGACAGGTCCACGGCGACGACCTCGCCCGCGGACCAGTCCGAGAAGTACAGCCGTCCGCCGTGGATGTGCGGGGACTCCAGCAGACCCCGGCCGGTGAGCAGCGTGGACACCTCGGTCATGGTCGTCACGTCCCTTCGGTCGAGCCGGCCCTCACTTTTCAGACGAAGAACCGTCCGCCGGATCGACACATCCGGGGTCAGGACGGATCCACGGCCTTCACCCGGGTCAGGACGTCCCGGATCATCTCGGCACTGATCATGAAGTGGCGTCGCGCGATCTGTTCCGCGCGCTCGGGCTCGCCCGCCGCGATGGCCTCGTACAGCGCCTTGTGGTCCTCGCCGCCCTGGTGGAAGCGGGTGCGCTCGCCCTTGCCCCAGGGTTCGACCGGAAAACCGAGGCTGATCCGGGCGAGCAGGTCACGGCTGAGCATGACGATCTGCGGGTTGCCGGTGGCGGTGCGCACCGCCTGGTGGAAGGCGCTGTCCGCGGTCTGCTCGTCGCGGGGCGTGCGGGCGGACAGATAGGCGCTCAGGGCGTCCCGCATCGGCTCGAGGTCCTCGGGACGCCGACGCCGGGCCGCGGTCGCGGCCACCATGCCCTCCACCAGACCCCGCAGGTCGAAGAGTTGCTCGAACTCCTCCCAGCGCGGTACCAGGGTGTGCCGGACGGCCGCGGCGGTCGACTCGGTCCAGCTGTCGCGCACGTAGGCCCCGCCGTTGCGGCCGCGGCGGATCTCGACCACGCCGACGGCCTGCAGACGGGCGACCGCCTCGCGCACGGTGGGCCGGCTGACCCGCAGCAGCCGGATCAACTCGCGTTCCACGGGGAGCCGTTCACCGGGCAGGAAGTCGCCGACGGCGATCGCGGTCAGCAGCCGGTCGCAGACCTCGTCCACGGCGGAGGCCACCCGGACGGGGCGCAGCTCGGGTGAGGGGGCACCGCCGAGCAGGACACGGTCCAGTACGCGGGAGAACTCGCCGCCGGGTTCGGGCGGCTCAGGTACGGATGTCAGCTGGTGCCCCCTTGTTCGCCGCTCCTGTTAACGCGCGCGGGCCAGGTTAATCCGCTGTTACGTCTTGGCCTGGCCCGACTAAAAGGTCTTGTGCGCTGACCATTTACCCAATCAGTATCTCACCCATCCGTCACACCCATCTTGTTTCAGCCAGCGGCCGATTCCCTACGGCCGGTCTGGGAGGCTTCCCCGTGGCGATCCCCGAACCGAACCGCACCGGAACCGTCGACTTCAACGGCTGGTCCACCTGGTACCGGATCACGGGCGAGCCGGGCAGGACACCCCTGGTGGTCCTGCACGGCGGACCCGGTGCCGGTCACAACTACACCCTGAGCATCGCGGGCATCTCCCGGCAGGGCCGTCCCGTCGTGCACTACGACCAACTGGGCACCGGCCTGTCCACCCATCTGCCCCACAAGGGCGCCGACTTCTGGACCGTCCAGCTCTTCCTCGACGAACTCGACAACCTGCTCGCGAAGTTGGGCATCGCCGACGCCTACCACCTCCTCGGCCAGTCCTGGGGCGGCATGCTCGCCGCCGAACACGCCGTACGCCGCCCGCCCGGACTGCGCGGTCTGGTCATCGCCAACTCCCCGGCCTCCATGGAGCTGTGGCTGGCGGGGGCCGCCGAGCTCCGGGCCGAACTGCCGCCGGAGGTCCAGCACACCCTGCACGCCCACGAGAGGGCAGGGACCACCGACCACCCCGACTACCGCGCGGCCGAACAGGTCTTCAACGAGCGCCATGTGTGCCGCGTGACCCCCAACCCGCCCGAAGTACAGGCCACCTGGGACAACATCGCGGCCGATCCGACCGTGTACCACACGATGAACGGGCCGAACGAGTTCCACGTCGTCGGCACGCTCAAGGACTGGACCGTCGTCGACCGCCTGCATCTCGTCGAGGTGCCGACCCTGCTGGTCTCCGGCCGTCACGACGAGGCGACCCCCGAGACCCTCCACCCCTTCGCCGAGCGCGTCCCCGACGTGCGCTGGCACATGTTCGAGCACTCCAGCCACATGCCGCACGTCGAGGAGGAGGAGCTCTACCTCCGGGTCGTGGGCGCCTTTCTCGACTCCACCGACTGATCCCCCACCTTCCCCGAGGGGAGTTCCCCGCGATGTCCCGCAGCACCAGACGGGGCGCGCTCGCCGCAGCCGCCGTCGCCCTCGCTCTGACCGCAGCCGCCTGTTCCTCCTCCGGCGGCGGCTCGTCCACCGGCCCGACCGCCTCGTCCTCCGGATCCGGCACCGCCGCCTTCCAGCCGCAGCACAAGGGCGGCACCCTGAAGCTGGTCGCCCACGCCGCCGCCGGCAGCTTCGATCCGCAGGTCAACTACACCCTTCAGTACTGGCAGTTGTACCAGTCGATGTACGACGGGCTGCTCGCCTTCAAGAAGGTCGGCGGCCAGGAGTCCTTCACCGTCGTCCCGGATCTCGCCACGGCGATGCCGAAGGTCACCAACGGCGGCAAGACCTACACCTTCACGCTGCGCAAGGGCGTCACCTTCTCCAACGGCAAGGCGCTGACCACCGACGACGTGGTGGCCTCCTTCGAGCGCATCTTCAAGGTCTCCAGCCCCACCGCCGGCACCTTCTACAACGGCATCGTCGGCGCCGACGCCTGTCTGAGGAAACCGGCCGGCTGCACGCTGCCCCGGGGCGTGATCGGCGACGCGAAGACGAACACGGTCACCATCAACCTCACCGCCGCGGACGCGGAGTTCCCGTACAAGCTGGCCGTCCCGCACGCCGGCATCCTGCCCAAGGACTCCCCCGCGAAGGACGCCGGTACCAAGCCGCTGCCGTCGACCGGCCCGTACACGGCGGCCTCGTACGACCCCAACCGCGAGCTGAAGCTGGTGCGCAACCCGCACTTCAAGGAGTGGTCGCGCGACGCCGAGCCGCAGGGCTACCCGGACGTCATCGACTACACCTTCGGGCAGACCGTGGAGTCGGAGGTCACGGCCGTGGAGAACGGCCAGGCGGACTGGATGTTCGACGCACCTCCCGCCGACCGGCTGAACGAGATCGGCACCAAGTACGCCTCCCAGGCACACGTGAACCCGCTGACGGCGTTCTGGTACGCCACCCTGAACGTGAACTCGGCGCCGTTCAACAACAAACTGGCCCGCCAGGCGATCAACTGGGCCGTCGACCGGTCCGCCGTGGTGCGGCTGTACGGCGGCACCAACCTCGCCTCTCCCGCGTGCACGATCCTGCCGCCGGGCTTCCCCGGCCACGTCGACTCGTGCGACTACACCGAGGGCGGCGGCAAAACCTGGAAAGCGCCGGACCTGGCCAAGGCCAAGGCCCTGGTCAAGCAGTCCGGCACCGCGGGGCAGCAGGTCGGCATCGTCGTCCAGGACGACGACGTCAACAAATCGATCGGACAGTACCTGCAGAGCCTGCTGACGCAGCTCGGCTACAAGGCCACCCTCAAACCGCTGTCGGCGAACATCCAGTTCACCTACATCCAGAACACCAAGAACAAGGTCCAGCTGGCGCTGACCTCCTGGTACCAGGACTATCCGGCGGCCTCGGACTTCCTCAACGTGCTGTTCTCCTGCGCCTCGTTCCACCCGGGCAGCGACTCCAGCATCAACATCTCCGGTTTCTGCGACAAGAGCGTCGACGCGAAGATGCAGACCGCGATCAGGACGGCGCAGACCGACGAGCAGGGCGCGAACCAGCAGTGGGGCGCGATCGACCAGGACGTCATGGCCCAGTCGCCGGTCGTCCCGCTGATCAACCCGAAGATCATCGACTTCACGTCGAAGCGGCTCGGCGACTACCGGTTCAGCAAGCAGTTCTACATGCTCGTCGGGCAGACGTGGGTCAAGTGACCGCCGCCCAGCCCTCGTCCACCGTCGAGGCCCGGCGCTCGCCGGGCCCCTGGCGGACGGCCGCCGCCGACCTGTCGCACAACAGGTCGGCGCTGGCCGCGGCCGTCGTCCTGTTGATCGTCGTCACGGCGAGTCTGTGCGCGCCGCTGTACGCGGCGCACATCGCCCACACCGATCCGTTCCAGTCCCATGTCTCCGGCACGACCGTCGTCGACGGGAAGACGGTGCCGGTGCTCACCCCCAGCAGCACCGGCCTCGGCCTCGGTGTCACGCCCATCGGGCCGACCTGGGACCCCGCGCACTACTTCCTGGGCGCCGACAACCAGGGCCGCGACGTCATGGCGCGCCTGCTGTACGGCGGACGCACCAGCCTGTTCATCGGGTTCACCGCGGCCGTGCTGACCTGCCTGGTGGGGACGGCCGTCGGGGTCGTCGCCGGCTACGCGGGCGGCGTCGTGGACTCCGTCATCTCCCGCGTCCTGGACGTCATCTGGGCCTTCCCCGTCTATCTGCTGGCCATCTGCCTCTCGGTGGTACTGCTCACCAACGGACTGCACCTCGGCCCGCTCACCGTGGACACGGGAAGCCTCTGGCTTCCGGTGACGATCATCGCGGCGATCTATGTGCCGTACATCGCCCGGCCGTTGCGCGGCCAGGTGCTGGTGCTGCGGAACAAGGAGTTCATCCACGCCGCCGTCGGTTCCGGCGCCCCGACCCCGCGCATCCTGCGCCGGGAGGTGCTGCCGAACGTCCTGCCGACGACGATCGTCTTCGTCCCGCTGATGACCGCGCTGGCCATGCTCACCGAGTCGGCCCTGTCGTTCCTGTCGGTCGGTGTCCAGCCTCCCGACGCCAGCTGGGGCACGATCATCGAGGACGGCCTCGGCCTGCTGTACACGCGGCCCGCGGTGACCATCGCACCGGGGCTGCTCATCGCCCTGACCACGGCCGCCCTCAACGTCCTGGGCGACGGGGTCCGCGACGCGCTCGACCCGGGCGCGCGACTGCGCGGAGGGGTGTGACGACCGTGCTGTCCTTCGCCCTCAAACGGTTCGCCTCGGCGCTGCTGGTGATGTTCGCCATCAGTGTGCTGGTGTTCCTGATCTTCTTCGCCACCCCGGGGGTCGACCCGGCCGCCCGCATCGCGGGCCGCAACGCCGACCCCGCCACCCTCGCCCAGGTGCGGCACTCCTTCGGCCTCGACCGGCCGATGCCCGTGCGCTATCTGCTGATGATGCGTCATCTGCTGATCGACCGGGACCTGGAGTCCTTCGTCAACCGCGGCTCCCGGGTGATCCCGCAGATCCTGCAGGCCACGCCGGTGACCCTGTCACTGGTCGTCGGCGCCGCCCTGATCTGGATGGTGGCCGGCGTCGTCATGGGTACGGCCGCGGCCACCCTGCGCGGAAGGGCCGCCGACCCGCTGATCATGCTCGTCGGCGTGGTCGGCGTCTCCCTGCCGGCCTACTGGCTCGGCGAGGTCGTCAACCTCGTCACCCAGAAGCAGTTGCACTCCTCGGTCTTCTCCTGGGTGCCGCCACCCGGATACGTCGGCATCGGCCGCGACCCCGGTCAGTGGGCGCTGCACATGCTCTTCCCGTGGCTGACCCTGGCGCTGCTGTACGCCGGGATCTACGCCCGTCTCCTGCGCGGCGAGGTCGTCACCGCGCTGAACGAGGACTATGTGCGCACCGCCCGCGCCAAGGGCCTGTCCGAGCGGCGCATCCTGCTCCGGCACGCCCTGCGCTGCTCCCTGATCCCGATCGTGTCGCTGTTCGGCCTGGACTTCGGCGCGCTCGTCGGCGGCGCCGCGCTGCTGACCGAGGTCGTCTTCGGCCTGCCCGGGATCGGCAAGCTCACCTACGACGCCCTGCAGAACCTGGACCTGCCGGTGATCATGGGGACGGTCCTGTACGCGGCGTTCTTCGTGGTCCTCGCCAACGCGCTCGTCGACATCCTCTACGCCCGACTCGACCCGAGGGCACGCCATGCCTGACCAACCCCTGCTCGACGTACGCGACCTGCGGGTCTCCTTCCGCACCCGCCAGGGCGCGGTGACGGCCGTGGACGGCCTGTCCTTCTCAGTAGCACCCGGAGAGATCCTGGGCGTGGTGGGCGAGTCGGGCTCCGGCAAGAGCGTGTCGATGCTGGCCGTCCTGCGGCTGCTGACCAACCCGAACGTGACCGTGTCGGGCGAAGTGCTCTTCCGCGGACGGGACTTGCTGACCCTGCCCGACAGGGAGATGCGGGCGGTGCGGGGCCGGGAGATCGCCATGGTCTTCCAGGACCCGATGACCGCGCTGACCCCCGTGTACACCGTGGGCTGGCAGATAGCCGAGCAGATCCGGGCGCACGAACCGGTCTCCCGCCGGGAGGCGCATGCCCGGGCCGTCCAGCTGTTGTCCGACGTCGGCATTCCCGACGCCGCCTCGCGCGTGAACGCCTACCCGCACGAGTTCTCCGGCGGCATGCGCCAGCGGGCGGTCATCGCGATGGCGCTGTCCTGCGGCCCGTCCCTGCTGATCGCCGACGAACCGACGACGGCTCTCGATGTCACGGTGCAGGCCCAGATCCTCGACCTGATGCGGCAGTTGAACGAAGGCGGCTCCGCCGTCGTCCTGATCACCCACGACATGGGGGTGATCTCGCAGATCGCCGACCGGGTCCTGGTGATGTACGGCGGGCGGGCCGCCGAGGAGGGCCCGCGCAGGGCGGTGTTCCACGGCCCCCGGCACCCCTACACCTGGGGCCTGCTGGACTCGGTGCCCCGCGTCGACGGCCCACGGCTGCGGCGGCTGCCCACCATCGCGGGCGTGCCGGTCACGCCGGGCAGTCTGCCGGAGGGCTGCGCGTTCGCGCCGCGCTGCCGGCTGCGGCACGAGCGGTGCGAGGAGCGGCCACCGCTGTCCGTGGGCGACGGCGACGCGGCGCACCGGGACGCCTGCTGGTTGCCGTCCGGCGGCCGCGCGGCGCTGCGCCTGACAACGACGACGGCGGGGGAGAAGGACACGGACGCGGAGGCGGCATCGTGACGGCACAGGAGGTGGTGACGGTGGAGCAGACCCCCTCGTCGGGCGGTGAGGTCCTGCTGCGTGCCACGGACGTCAGCAAGCACTACACCCTGCGCCCGGACGGACTCGCCCGGCGCCGACGGGTCCTGCGGGCCGTGGACGGCGTGTCCCTCGAGGTCCGCACCGGGGAAACCCTCGGCGTCGTCGGCGAGTCGGGCTGCGGCAAGTCCACCCTGGGCCGCTGCCTGCTACGGCTCACCGAACTGACCGGCGGGCGGGTGGAGTTCGACGGAAAGGACATCACCGGCCTCTCCTCGCGGCGGCTGCGCCCGCTCCGTCCCGGCATGCAGCTGGTCTTCCAGGACCCGCAGGCCTCGCTCAACCCCCGCCGCCGCGCCGGGGACATCGTGGCGGAGCCGCTGCTCGTGCACCGGTACGGCGACGCCGCCACGGTCCGCCGCCGGGTCGCGGAGCTCTTCGACGTCGTGGGACTGTCGTCGGCGCACCGGGACCGCTATCCGCACGAGTTCTCCGGCGGCCAGCGCCAACGCATCGGTATCGCGCGGGCACTCGCCACCGAACCGAAGCTGATCGTGGCCGACGAGCCCGTTTCCGCTCTGGACGTGTCGATCCAGGCCCAGGTGCTCAACCTCTTCGCCGACCTCCAGGAGCGGTTCGGTCTCACCTACGTGTTCATCGCCCACGACCTCGGTGTGGTCCGGCACGTCTCCGACCGCATCGCCGTGATGTACCTCGGCGAGATCGTCGAACTCGGCGGAACCGAGGCCCTCTTCGGCGCCCCGGCGCACCCGTACACCGAGGCGCTGCTGTCGGCGGTCCCGGACATCGACGACGGCACCGGCACCGCGGAGGCGTCACGGCGGGAACGCGTCGTCCTCAGCGGCGAGGTCCCCAACCCCGCGAACAAACCGACCGGTTGCCCGTTCCGTACGCGCTGCGCCCACGCCCGCGATCTCTGCGCCCGGGAACGCCCCTCGCTCAGCGGCACCGCTTCCGGCCGCCTTGTCGCCTGTCACTACCCCTTGGCCGGCTGAGGCGTCACTTGGCGGTGGGTTCCGCCCGCGGGCCGAAGCCGGGGAGCTCCTGGATCTCGCCGCCGAGCCTGCTGCGGAAGCCCTCCAGCAGCTCCGGCTTGGCGCTGACCACCCACCGGGTGCCGACCAGGTGCCTCCCGCCGTAGCCGCCGGCGGCGTCCAGCCAGGCCAGCTTGTACTTCTCTTCGGGGAACGTGGTGATGACACGGTCGGCCTGGTTCGTGTGGCACACGCCCTGCCGCAGTTCCTCCGCGTCGACCCGGATCCTGGGCTTGGCGCAGCCGATCAGCCCGGCGATCACCTCCACCTTCGCCGGCGCCACGACCCCGGCCTCGGGGGCGGCCGTCACCGCGGTCCTGCTTCGCTCCGCGCTGTCCTCCCCCTCGCCGGTGCAGGCCGCGGCCAGGGGCAGCAGGGCCAGGCTGCCGGCCAGGGTGGCGCCGCGCACCAGACGGACGGTGGGCGGGATGCGTCCTGGGCGTCGTTGCGGTGACTGCACTGCCACGTGGTTCTCCGTATCCGCGTACCCGGGCTGTTCCGCCCGGGGGTACGGATCAAGACCTGCGGTCGTTCACCATGCGCAGCGACTCGTGTGACAGAAGTGATCGAAACTCGGTCTTCACGCCGTCCCTGCGTTAGCCTCGTCTTCCCTTCACAGCCGAACTGGCATACGGCGAACATCACTTCGGGGGACTCGTGTCAGAACACCGGCCGGTGCCACCGGACTCGACAGCGGACGAGGCGACCGTGCTGCGGCAGACCGGCGCCGCGCCCTTGCACCGGGGCGACCCGCGCCGCATCGGCCCGTACGTTCCGCTGGCGTTGCTCGGCAGCGGCGGCATGGGGCGGGTCTATCTCGCCCGCGCCGAAGAGGGCGGGCCCGAGCTGGTCGCGGTGAAGGTGATCAGGCCGGAGTACGCGGACGATCCGGGCTTCCGGCGCCGCTTCGAGCGCGAGGCCTCGGTGCACGATCTGGTCCGCACACCGCGCACCCCGCGGTTGTGCGGCACGGGTTTCGAGGACGAACTGCTGTGGATGGCCACCGAGTACCTGCCGGGCCTGGACCTCGCGGACGCGGTGCGCGAGGACGGCGCCCTCGCGCCCGGCGCGGTGTGGCGGCTGGCGGCGGAGCTGGGGCACGCGCTCGCCGACCTCTCCGCGGCCGGGATCGTGCACCGGGACCTGAAGCCGTCCAATGTGCTGCTGTCCGTCCGGGGCGCCCATGTGATCGACTTCGGTCTGTCGAAGGCCGTCGACGCCAGCGCCCTCACCGGCACCGGCAACCGGGTGGGCACACCGGCCTACATGTCGCCCGAGCACCTGCGCACGGGCATCTGCGACACCGCCTCGGACGTGTTCTCCCTCGCCGGGACGCTGGTGTACGCGGCCACCGGGCACGCCCCGTTCGGTGACGGCACCGGCGTCGACGTCATGCACCGGGTCGCCTTCGAGGAGCCGAGCGCCGAGCTGCTCGGGGAGGTCGCGACGGCGGACCCGGAACTGGCGGCGCTGCTGTCGGCCTGTCTGGCCAAGGAGCCGGAGCGGCGGCCCACTCCGCGCGAGCTGAGCGACGCGGCCGTGCCCCACGCCGAAGTGACCGGCTGGCCCGAGCCGTTGGCCGGCAGGGTGCTCGCCCGGCAGCGGGCGTACGAGGTGCTGGGCCGTCTGCCGGTCGACAGGGCGTCCCATTTACGCACGTGGGACGACCGCCCGCCGACGGACGAACCCGCTCCTCCCACGCCCGGGCCCGCCGTGGGGCAGCCGGCCCTGCCCGCGCACGCGCCCGTCGCGGAGCAGACCGCCCCTCCCCCGCCCGGTCGCATCGCGGAACGGACGGCTCCTCCTCCGCCCGGGCCGCCGGAGAAGCCGGCCGCTGCGCGCAAGGCCGGCTCCAGGGCCGTGCGCAAGCCACTGCTGGCCGTCGCCGCGGGTGTCGTGCTGTGCGTGGCGGCCGCGGGCGTCCTCGCCCTCGACCGCGACCAGAACCATTCCGCGTCCGCGGCCCCGCCCGGGTCCGGTACGACGCTGGACGGCACCCTGCCCCGCGGTGCCGTCGCCTCGGCGTCCAGAGCGGCGGACGCGCGGTCCGCGTCCGGCAAGAGCGTGGACGGCGGGGCGGACAGGACCGCCGAATCCCCCGCCCCGTCCGGCGCCTCCCCCACGGCCGGCGCCCATCCGGGCGGCTCTTCCTCGGCGCCCTCCGCCTCCGCCTCCGCCCCGACGGCGGGCGACACGACCTCCGAGCCCGCGAGCGGCGGCACCTCCGAGCCGGCGAGCGCGCCCTGGAACTCCGACTGCACGTACTACGACGGCAACGGCCGCACCCGCGAGGGCGACAGCGGGAAGAAGGTCCTGCAGGTGCAGTGCATGCTGACCAAGCGCGGTTACGACATCGGTGGTTCCGGCGTGGACGGCGAGTTCGGTGCCGACACCGAGGCCGCCGTCGAGCGCTTCCAGAGCGACAAGGGACTGTCCGTCGACGGCGTGGTGGCTCACGACACGTGGAACGCTCTGCGCGAAACCGACTGACCGCGTGACCCACACCACAATCGAGACGTAGCCGTTTCGATAAGGACGGGACTATGCTGACTCCCACGTGAACGAAACCGTTTCGTTCAGGGGAGAAGCACGCCATGACCTCCGTACTCGTCGTCCATGACCAGACCCTGCAGCGCCTCGGCCTCCGGATGCTCCTCGCGGCCGAGCCCGATCTCACCGTCGTCGGCGAGACGGCGAACCCGCTCGACGCGGCCCGCATGAGCACCGAACTCCAGCCGGACGTCGTGGTCATGGGCAGCCGTGTCGACGACGCGGACGGTCTCGACGCCATCCGCAGCATCACCCGGCGGACCCTGCCCGGCGAACGCCGGCCGCGCGTCCTGGTCCTCATCCCGGCCGGCTGCGAGACGCATTCCTACGCCGCCCTGCGCGCCGGGGCGGGAGGCTTCCTCCTGCAGGACGCGACGCCCGAGGAACTGGCCGCCGCCGTACGGGTGGTGGCCGCCGGCGACGCCGTCATCACCCCCGGCCTGACCCGGGCCCTCATCGACACGGTCCGGCAGCAGCAGCCCGTCCGCCGGCTCACCCGGGAGACGGAGCTGCACGCGCTGACCGAGCGCGAGCGCGACATCCTCACCGCGGTGGCCTCCGGCTGGTCCAACGCCGAGATCGGCGAGCGGCTGTGCATCGCGCCGACCACCGTCAAGTCGCACGTCAGCCACATCCTCGCCAAGATCGGCGCCCGCGCCCGGGTGCAGGCAGTTGTCTTCGCCTACGAGTCCGGGCTGGTACAGCCGGCGGCCTGAGGAGTCCACCCCCACTCCCGTACCCACCCCGAGCGACCTCGCCACGACAGCCGGCGCAGGTGGCTGTCGTGGCGAGGAGTCGTTCAGGACTTGACGGGCCTGCCGCGGCCCCAGCCCCAGGCCAGCCGGTCGGCGCCGGACTGGTTGGTGGTCTCCAGCCAGGGCCGGTCGGCGGTGCCGGTCAGCTTCTGCATCGAGTAGATGTCGTCGGTGCGCAGACCGGGCCAGTACACCGAGCCCATGCCGAGCTTGCGGAAGGTGTCGGTGTCGGCCTGGATGAAGTTGATCGGGTTGCTCGACGGCGTCGGCACGTTGTAGTTCAGGCCCGTCGTCATCTCCGCGCCGAACTCGTCCGCGACCGTGCGGTTCGCGCAGTCACCGAGGCGCTCCTTGAGGTCGGCCACCCACTGGTCGTAGGTGGCGTAGCTCTTCCAGAAGCCGTAGTGGTGCAGGGAGAGGTAGGTGCCCTTCAGCCGCGGGTCGGCGCAGACCGTGGTGACGTGGTCGTTGTAGCCGGCGCCGCTGACGAAGACGCGGTTGCGCGGCACGGACGGGTAGGCCGCCAGCCACTTCGCGGCGATGTCGGCCCACTGGGCGTCGGTGTAGCCGTGCGGCTCGTTCATCGGCTCGAAGTAGACGCGCGGGTCGTGCTTGTAGGCCTTGACCACGGTGTCCCACATGGGCCAGAAGGTGGCCTCGTCGTCGATGAAGCCGTCCCGTTTGTCGCCCGTGCCCTCCCAGTAGGACACGATCACCTTGAAGCCGCGGTCGGAGGCGGCGTCGATGACCGCGCGGTACGACTTCCAGTAGGCGCCGTTGACCGTGTACGGGTTGATGGGCAGGCGGACGGTGTTGGCGCCGAGGTTGGCGCGGAAGGCCGAGATGATCCGGCTCGACTTGGCGTACGTCCGCGCGTAGTTGTCCGAGGTCGACAGGCCCGAGAGCTGCAGGTAGTCGTCGGCGAAGTTGTCGCGGGGGTCGGCCCAGTTGACGCCCCGGAACTGGCTCGTACCGGTCGGCGCCGCGGCGGAGGCGGGGCTGCCGGCCAGCATCGCGCCGCTGACCGCGGCGATCGCGACGGCCGCGCCGGTGGCGCGCAGACGGAAGGCGAGGCGGTTTCCGGTGGGGGTCTTGCGCATCGACTTGCCCTTTCGAGAGGTGGCTCGGCGCTCCGCATGTTTACGTAAACATGTGGTCCCTATGTCGGATGTTTACGTAAACTCGGCGGCGCCGGAATCGTGACATCCGTCTCAGCGGCCGTCAAGGTTTCCCACGCGTAACATCCGGTGCACTGCGCATCGGGTCAGGGAATCGGGTCGAGGGAGGCACACCATGGTGGAACGGGGCGGCTCCGGCGTGCCCGGCGGGCGCCGCAAACAGCGTGTCTCGATGGCCGACGTCGCCAAACTGGCGGGCGTCTCCTCGCAGACGGTCTCCCGGGTGTCCAACGGCCACCCCGGGGTGATCAGTTCGACCCGCGAGCAGGTCCTGGCCGCGATGCGGGACCTCGGTTACCGGCCCAACAGCGCGGCCCGCGCCCTGCGGTACGGCCAGTTCAACACCATCGGCGTGATCCTGTTCAGCCTGTCCTCGACGGGCAACAGCCGTACGGTGGAGGCGATCGCCACGCAGGCCGCGGCCGAGGGGTACGCGATCACCCTGATCCCCATCGACGTGCCGACCCAGGACAACGTGCTGGGCGCCTTCACGCGGATGGGCGAGCTGGCCGTCGACGCCGTCATCGTCATCATGGAGATCCATCTGCTCGACGCCGGCACGGTCCAACTCCCGCCCGGGGTCCATGTGGTGGTCGTGGACTCCGACGCAGGCGACCGCTACAGCGTGGTCGACACCGACCAGGCCGACGGCGCCCGCAGGGCCGTACGGCATCTGCTGGACCTCGGCCATCGCACCGTGTGGCATGTCACCGGGCCCGAGACGTCCTTCGCCGGGCAGCGGCGAACTCAGGCCTGGCGGGCGGTACTCGAAGAGGCGGGGTGCCCCGTCCCGCCGCCGCTGCACGGGGACTGGTCGTCGGAGTCGGGCTACGCCGCCGGACAGGAGCTCGCCCGGCACCCGGACTGCACGGCCGTGTTCGCCTCCAACGACCAGATGGCCCTGGGCCTGCTGCGCGCCTTCCATGAACTCGGGGTCCGAGTCCCCGAGGACATCAGCGTCGTGGGCTTCGACGACATCCCGGACGCCGCGTTCTTCGTCCCGCCCCTGACCACGGTCCACCAGGACTTCGCGGAGGTGGGCCGACGCTGTGTGCAGGGAGCGCTGGACCAGATCCGGGCCCGGGGCGGCGCCCGGCCGGGCACGGACCTGGTCCCCACGAGTCTGGTGGTCAGACGGAGCACGGCGCCGCCACCCGGCTGACGCACTTCCGTGGCTACGGACGCTTGCGGCCCACTCCCGCGTACACCCAGTACTCCGACGGGTTGTCCGGGAGGTCGTCGGTGGGGTCCGGGCGCCACAGGGGGACGTGGACCAGGCCCGGCTCCACCAGGTCGAAGCCGGTGAACAGGCCGAGGATCTCGTCGTGGGAGCGGGCGGTGACCGGTGAGGTGGCCCGGGAGCGGTACAGCTGGCCCACCGCGGCGGCCGTGTCCGGACGGTCCTGGTTCGTCGCGTGGGACAGCGCCAGCCAGCTGCCCTCGGGCAGCGCGTCCCGGAAGGCGGCGGTGATCCCGGCCGGGTTCTCCTCGGCCGTGATGAAGTGCAGGATCGTGACCATGAGCACGGCGACGGGCTGGTCGAAGTCGATCAGCTTGCGCACCTGCGGGGAGCCGAGGACGTCGGCCGGCCGGCGGATGTCGGCGTCGACGATCTCCGCGTCGGGGTTGTCGGCCAGCAGGGAGGCGCTGTGGGCGACCGCCACGGGGTCGTTGTCCACGTAGACCACGCGCGCACCGGGGCTCGCCGCCTGGGCGACCTCGTGGACGTTGCCCTGGGTGGGGATGCCGGAGCCGAGGTCGATGAACTGCCGTACCCCGGCGTCGACGAGGAAGCGCACGGCGCGGCCGAGGAAGGCCCGGTTGGCGCGGGCCAGCGTGCGCACCTGGGGGTCGATGGCGGAGAAGGCGGCCACCGCCTCGCGGTCGATGGCGAAGTTGTGCCGGCCGCCCAGCATCGCGTCGTACATCCGGGCGACACTGGCCTTGTCGGGATCGGTTCCGGGCTTTTGATCTGTGCTGTCTGACACCACAACATCCTTCCCCGTAATGGATCTTGACGCACCATCATATAGTTGCCTGCGACGCACGGCGCCCCGTTGACCTGCCGCGCGGCCGGAGCCCCCCACCCGGAAAGGCACGACCCTGCGGAACGAACCGCGCAGCCGCACCGATGACATACCCGCCCAGCCTTCGCTCCGCCGGTCGGTCTTCTCGCCCGCCGCAGACGTGATCGGCACGGAGCTCGATCTCCGGCTGACCGGAAGCCAGCTGACGCACGCGCTGACGCCCGGCTTCTGCGACGCGGCCTCGCTGTATCTGCTGGAACGCTGGCGCCGAGGGGAGAGCGCGTCCCTCACCGCGGACCCGCCCCGGATCGAGGCGCGCCGACTGGCGCTGCGGGTGGGAACGGACGCACACGAGGACTGGGAGGCCGCCCTGCCGGTCGACGAGGTGATCGTCTTCCCGCGCGGGACGCCGCACGCCCGCGCGCTGGTCTCCGGGCAGACGCAGTTGCTCGACGCCGTCGACGCCCAGACCGCGAGCCGGCTGATCGCCTCCGGCGACGGCGAGGCGCGGATCCGGGATCTGCTGTCGGTGGCGTCCTTCCTGGTGGTCCCGTTGCGGCTGCGGGACGTCACGCTGGGGTTCGTGGTCTGCACCCGCGGTCCGGCGCGTAAGGCGTTCCTGCCGGCGGAGGTGACGGCCGTGGAGGCGCTGGCCGCCCGGGCGTCCGTCGCGCTCGACAACGCGCGCCGCTACGAGCACGAGCGGCGCACCACGCTGGCGATCCGCAACAGCCTGCCGCCCGGTCCGCTGCGGGAGTTCGAGGGCTGCCGGGTCGCCCACGGCTCACTGTCCGCCGGTGCGGACACGGTGATCGGCGGTGACTGGTACGACGTGCTCGAGCGGCCGGACGGGCGGGTCAGCCTGATCGTCGGGGACGCCATGGGGCACGGCCCGGAGTCGGCCGTGGCGATGCTCCAACTGCGCACCGCGGTGCGCACGTTGGCGGCCCTGGACATGCCGGCGGACGAGCTCGTACGACGGCTCGACGCGCTCGCCTGCGCGACCCCGGGCGCCTCGTTCGCGACCTGCATCTACGCCGAGTGGGACGCCCGCCGGGGCCTGTGCACCCTGGTGGGCGCCGGTCACCCTCCCCCGCTGCTGCGCGGGCCCGACGGACGCACTGTCCCGGTCCCCCTGGTCGGCGCGGGCCTGCCCCTCGGGCTCGGCACCGGGCACTACGAGGCGACCGTGCTCAAAGTGCCGGAGCCGGCCCTGCTCGTGCTCTACAGCGACGGACTGGTGGAGTCCCGCGACAGCGACATCGACCACCAGATAGTCCGCCTCGCGCGCACACTGGATTCGGCCACCGAAGCCCGGGCGGACAGCGGCGGTACGGGCGACGAGCTGCCCGCGTTGTGCCGGCACCTCCTGCACTCCCCCTCCGACCCGACGGGCGCGGACGACCGCACCCTGCTGCTCGCCGAGCTGACCCCCGTCTCGGACTGACCCCCCGGTCCGCCGACGCCCCTGACCCCCCGTCCGAGGACGCCCGGACCCCCGTGCCGGGCGCCCTCAGACCCTCAGGGTCGCCCACACGGCGTTGCCGCCGGTGAGCCGGGAACGGTCGACCCCCCAGGTGTCGGACAGCTCCTCGACCAGGAGCAGCCCGCGGCCGCCCTCGTCGTCGGGGCCCGGCTCGCGTCGCGGCAGGCCGCGGCCCGAGTAGTCGTGGTCGTGCACCTCGAGGCGCACGCAGCCCTCGGAGACCATTCCGATGCCGCACAGGATCCGCGCGCTGAACGTGTGCCGGATGGCGTTGGTGACGAGCTCGGACACCAGCAGCACGGCGTCCGCGCACAGCTCGCCCGGCAGCAGCCAGCCGTTCATCCGGGTGTTCAGGGAGCGGCGGGCGACTCGGACGCTGGAGCGGTGCGAGGGCAGTTCGATCCAGTGCGCGCGCTCGGGGTCGGCTACGTCTAACAGCTGGGGGGAGGACGTCGCGTGGGGGGACACGGTGGTGGCCTTCCTGGGGCGGGCGCGGTCGGACGAGCCGAGACGTGCAACAGGCCGACGGGGACGGGGGGTTCCGTGTGATCGTCGAAACGAATCACACAAGTCACTATGCTCGCATCCAAGTTCAACGTGCAACCGGCTGCCTGATAATTTCAACAAGCCGGTATCCGACTGGTCGCTTCAACAAGTGACTGTCAGACTCGCACCGGTGACTGTCCTTCAGGAGGTTGGGCGTGAGCGAAGGCCGTTCGAGCGCGGCGGGCACCAACAGTGCGCCCACCGTTCTGCGCATGATCCTGGGCCGGCGGCTGCAGGAACGGCGCCAGGACGCGGGGGTGTCGCTGGACGACGCGGCGCGGGCCCTGCGGGTCACGTCCCTGACCATCCGCCGTCTGGAGAAGGCGGAGGTCGCCCTCAAACCGCTCTACGTCGAGAAGCTGCTGGAGACCTACGGGGCGGACCGGCAGGAGATCGACGAGTTCGTGGAGTACGCCGAGCGGGCCAACGAGCCCGGCTGGTGGCACACGTACCGCGACGTCCTGCCCACCTGGTTCAGCGCCTACGTGAGCCTGGAGACCGGCGCGAAGACGCTGCGCACCTACGAGCCGCACTACGTGACGGGCCTGCTGCAGACCCGTCGGTACGCGCGCGAGGTGCTGAGCGGCGGCTTCCCCAACGAAGGGAACGAGGAGCTCGACCGGCGCGTGGATCTGAGGCTGCGCCGCCAGAGCCTGCTGGAGAGACCCGACGCGCCCACGCTGTGGGTCGTGATGGAGGAGGCCGTGCTGCACCGGGTGGTCGGCGGCCCCGAGGTGATGCGGGAGCAGATCGACCGACTCCTGGAGGTCTCGGAGCTGGAGCACATCAGTGTCGACGTCGTCCCGTTCACCGCGGGCGCCCATGTCGGCGCGTGCGCCCCCTTCACGTACTTCCGTTTCGAGGAGCGCGAACTTCCGGACATCGTCTACACCGAGGTCCTCTCCGGTGCCATGTACCTGGACCAGCGCTCCGACGTCGTCGCCCATCTCGAGGCGCACAGCCGCATGTCCCTGCTGACGTCCGACGCGCACAGCAGGGCACTCCTGAACCGCATGCGCAAGGAGTACTCATGACCACGATCGACGACCGTGCCTGCGACGTCTACAACGGCATGCCCGCCGCCGACCTCGGCGAGCACGGCTGGGAGTCTCCCTGGAGCGGCCCCAACGGGGGCCAGTGCGTGGAGACCAAGCAGCTCGCCGACGGCCGCGTGGCGCTACGGCAGTCGACCGATCCGGCCGGTCCCGCGCTGATCTACACCCCGGAGGAGATCGCCGCGTTCGTCGCGGGCGTCAAACGGGGCCTCGCCGACCATCTCACCCATGGCTGACTCTCCCTCGCACCCCCCTCTGAAAGGTTCAGGATGACCAACTCGCCCGCGGCGCGGGACATCGACACCAGCCGGCCCCACTCCGCCCGCATGTACGACTACTACCTGGGCGGCAAGGACCACTTCGACATCGACAAGCAGGCGGCCGAGACCGTCGCGGCGGCCTACCCCGGCATCTTCGTCTGCGCCCGCGAGAACCGTGCCTTCATGCACCGCGCCACGCGCGTGCTGGCCCGGGAGCACGGCATCCGCCAGTGGCTGGACATCGGCACCGGCGTCCCCACCGAGCCGAATCTGCACCAGGTCGCCCAGTCCGTGGTCCCCGACGCCCGGGTGGTGTACGCCGACAACGACCCGCTGGTGCTGAAGTACGCCGAGCGACTGATGCGCAGCACGGCCGAGGGCCGCACCACGTACATCGAGGCCGACGTCAACGACCCGAACGCGCTGCTCGACGCCCCGGAGCTGGCCGAGATACTGGACCTGGGGCAGCCGGTGGCCCTGTCGCTCAACGCGCTGATGCACTTCGTGACGGACGCCCAGGACCCGTACGGCATCGTGAACCGTCTGCTGGCGGCGCTTCCCTCGGGCAGCGCGCTGGCTCTGAGCCACTGCACGCCCGACTTCGACCCGGAGACCTGGCGGAAGGTCACGGAGATCTACAACGGCGCCGGCACGCCGGTGCAGTTCCGCTCGAAGGACGAGGTCACGCGTTTCTTCGACGGGCTCGAACTGCTCGATCCGGGTGTCACCGTGGGCCACCGCTGGCGTCCGGACAGCGAGCCGACGGCCACGGACGCCGAGGTCAGCCTGTGGACCGGGGTGGGCATCAAGCCGTAGCGCCGCACCGCCGCAGTGAGGCCCTCCCGTCGGCCGCACGACACCGACGGGAGGGCCTCGCTGTGTCCGCAGGACCTTACATCGGATCTCTCTTCAGCATGCTGAACTCATTGACGCCTTCTACCCCTCTGCCTACGCTCCATCGAGCAATAGGTCCGATGATTGCTTGGCATGCTCTCGCCGGGAGGCACTCCGTAATGACCTCGAGAAGAACCGTCCTCGGCTCCGTCCTGGGCGGCACGGCGGCCGCCGTCGCCTTACCCGGAGCGGCCGAGGCAGCGGCCCCGGACACGGCTTCCGGCAAGGCAGAGCCTTGGAGACTGCGCAACCGGATGGACTCGGACGGAGCGTGGGCCGGCTTCCTGCACGGACAGGACCTGGTGTGGCACAGGCTGCCCACACTCTGGTACGAGGGCCCGTTCCTCGGGGACGGCCGGCTGGGCAGCATGGTGTACCGGGACCCGGACACGGGCGGCGTCCGCTTCACCGTGCAGCACGGTGAAGTCCAGGACCACCGGCCGGAGTTCGGCAGCGGATGGGGCACGGCGAGGCTGCCCGTGGGGCATCTGACCCTGGACCCGGTGGGCACGATCACGGCCGTCGACTGGCGGCTGAGCCTGTGGGACGCCGAACTGACCGGCTCGGTCACCACGGACAAGGGCACGCTCACGCTCGCCGCCCTGATCCACGACGGCGTCCTGGCCGCCCGCGTCAGGGCGACCGGCGACGAGGTGGTCCGCTGGACCTTCCACCCCGAGGAGGCCGTCAGCCCCCGGAAGATCCAGGAGGCACCCCCGGCCGGATACGTCCCCAACCCGCCCTGGACCACGCGGACCACCGGCGACGTGGAACAGGTCCTCCAAGCTCTCGTGGGCGGCGGTCAGACCGCCTCGGCCCACCGCCGCACCGGCGACACTCTCCTGCTCACCGTCGCCCACAGCCATCCCTCGGACACCCGCGCCGCTGAGCTGTCACTGAGGAAGATCCAACGGGCCCCCTCGTACACGGCGTTGCGGTCCCGGCACACCGGCTGGTGGCACGCCTTCCACCGCAGGAGCTTCGTGTCGTTCCCGGACCAGCGACTGCAGAGCTTCCACTGGATCCAGCTCTACAAGGTCGCCTCCGCCAGCCGCGCGGGCGGCCCGGTGATGGCCACCTCCGGCC
This sequence comes from Streptomyces sp. NPDC005799, assembly GCF_040630525.1. Taxonomy (NCBI): domain Bacteria; kingdom Bacillati; phylum Actinomycetota; class Actinomycetes; order Kitasatosporales; family Streptomycetaceae; genus Streptomyces; species Streptomyces sp. NPDC005799. Next base: position 71,579 of record NZ_JBEXXQ010000012.1, on the reverse strand, counting down.
CCTGGCTGGAGCCCACGCCCTGGCCGGCGGTGTGGTGGAACCTCAACGTCCAGCTGGAGTACTGGCTCATCCACGGCTCCAACCACCTCGAACTCGACTCGCTCGTCAGCACGTTGCGCCAGAACCAGGAGCAGCTGGCCGCCAACGTGCCCGCCCCGTACCGCTCCGACAGCGCCGGGATCGGGCGCAGCTCCGACATGTTCGCCGAACGCGCGGTGGGGCAGCCAGGAACGGGCGCCGAAGTGGGCGACCTGACCTGGGCGTTGCACAACGCCTGGCTGAGCTACCGGCACACCATGGACGAGGGGCTGCTGCGCGACACCATCTATCCCCTGCTGAGCCGCGCCGTCACCTACTACTGGCACTTCCTCCAGCCCGGCGACGACGGCAGGCTGCACCTGCCCTCCACGCTCTCACCGGAGTACCCGGTGGTCCCGCCGAGGGACACCAACTACGACCTCTCCCTGATCCGTTGGGGCTGCACCACCCTGCTGGAGATCACCGAACGGCTGCGCGTCGACGACCCGCTCCGGGCCCGCTGGCGGGAGATCCTCACCAGACTCACACCCCATCCGGTCGACGACAACGGCTTCATGATCGGCGCGGAGACACCGTACGCGCAGTCCCACCGCCACTACTCCCACCTGCTGATGGTCTACCCGCTCTACCTGGTCAACTGGGACCAGCAGGAGCAGCGGGAGCTGATCGAGAAGTCCGTGGTGCGCTGGCACGCCCTCACCGGTGCCCACCGCGGCTACAGCTACACCGGCGCCGCGTCGATGTACGCGATGATGGAGAACGGCGACACCGCGCTGTCGTACCTGAAGAAGTTCTTCGATCCGACCACGCGCTACCCGTGCCGGGCCAACACCCACTACACGGAGGCCGGTCCGGTCATCGAGACACCCCTGTCCGCCTCGCAGTCCCTGCACGACATGCTCTGCCAGAGCTGGGGCGGTGTCATCCGGGTCTTCCCGGCCGTGCCGTCCGCCTGGGCCGACGTCACCCTGCACGACTTCCGCACCCAGGGGGCGTTCCTGGTCAGCGCGGTGCGCACGGGCGGGGTCACCCGGTTCGTGCGGGTGCGCAGTCTGGCGGGCGAGCCGCTGGTGATACGACACGGTCTGGGGGACGGGCGGCTGACCGCCGTGCTGGACGACGGGCGGGCCGCCCGGGTCAGTGCCGTGTCACCCGGCACTGTCTCCGTCGACCTGCCCAAGGGCCGCGAGGTCCTCCTGCACACCGGCCCCCGCCCCGACCTCACCATCGCCCCGGTGGCCGTCACCGAGCCGGGGGCCGCGTGGGGGCTGCCGTAGCCCCGTCCGTCCTGCCCGCGAGCCGTACGTCCACCGCCGTGAGCGCCGGCGCGAGTGGTCCCGGTGCCAGGAACGCGAGCGGTATCAGCATCCAGGCGCGCAGGGCGGCGGTCGCCACGGCGAGGAGCACCAGGGCGCTGCCGCCCGGGTCGCGCACGGCGTCCCGGGCGGCCTCGCGCACGGCGGCCGGCCAGCCGGTGAGCGACTCGGGACACCCGCACGCCCTCAGCCCCACCACCAGGGCCGTCGCCCCGATGGCGGCGGCCACGGTCGCGAAGAGCGCCGCTTCCGGCAGTCCCGCCCCGGCCAGCGCGAGGTCGGCCGCGAACAGCACCGCGCCGGCGAGGGCGATCGCGCCGGCCGCCAGATCGCCGGCGCGCAGCCGGCGCCGCAGCAGCGCGAAGTGCCGTCCTGCCGTGGCCGGTCGGTCCTCCCCCGCGCCCCGCAGCCGCATGCCGTCGACAGCGCGGCCGGTGCGGTCAGCAGGGGCAGTCAGGCGGCCGTGGTGGCGAGGCCGACGCCGAGGACATCGGCGAACAGGGTCATGCGCGGGCCGAAGACCTCGCCCGCCTCCCGGGTCCGCATCCCGCTCATCCCTGTGCAGTGATCGACCGGTCGAAGCGGAACGGTGCCAGGATCTCCGGGCGGTGGCCGGTGCGGATGTACTCGGTCAGCCGGTGGCCGGTGACCGGGCCCAGGGTGATGCCGAGCATGCCGTGGCCGGTGGCGGCGAAGGCGTTGTCGTAGCCAGGCAGTCGGTCGACGACGGGCAGTCCGTCGGGCAGGAAGGGCCGTCCGCCGACCCAGGGATCGCGGATCTGGCCGACCAGGTCGTCGGGGTCCTCGAACCACTTCCCCAGGTAGTGCCGGCTGGCGAGGGCGACGGCGACCACCCGGCGCCAGTCCAGCCGGTTGTTGTTGCCGCTCAGCTCCATCGTGCCGCCGATGCGCGTGGTCGGGCCGATGGGCGAGGCGACGGCCCGGCGCTCGCCGAAGTAGAGGGTGTGCCGGGGGGCCGGATCGAGGTCGACGGAGAAGCTGTAGCCCTTGCCGGCCTGCAGCGGCAGGGGCCGGCCGAGGGCGCGCAGCAGACCGGCCGAGCGCATGCCGGCCGCGATGACGACGCCTGAGCAGGGAAGTTCGCCCGTGGTGGTCGACACGGCGGTGACCCGCCCCGCCGTCGTACGGAACCCGGTGACCCCGGTGTTCTCGTGGACCTTGACCCCCAGCGCGGCGAGTGCCTCGGCGAGCCCGCGGGCGAAGGCCTCGGGGTCGACCACGCCCTCCCCCTCCACCAGGTAGGCCGCGCGCACCTGCGGGGACAGCGCGTCGTCCAGCAGCCGGGCCTCCTCGCCGGTGACGACGTCGTCCGGCAGCGGATAACGCCCGTCGGCCATCTCCCGCTGGAGCGCGAGGTGATGACGGGCCTCGGTCGGTGAGAGGAACGCGTGCACCATGCCCGGGCGGGTCAGGGTGGTCCCGACGCCCGCCGCGCGCAGGCCGTCGAAGAGATCGAAGGTGTCGCGGTTCAGCTCGGCGATCGCCGCGTAACCGCGCCGGAAGGCGACCGGTGTGCTGCTGCGCCAGAACCGCCACAGCCAGCGCGCGAACGCCGGGTCGGGCAGCGGCCGCAGATACAGGGGCGAGTCCGGGCGGCCCAGGGAGCGCAGGGCGTACCGCACGACACCCGGAGCGGGCACCGGCGTCGAATGGCTCAGACAGACCCAGCCGGCGTTGCCGCGCGAGGCACCGGAACCGATGCCCCGTCGCTCGACGACCTCGACCGGCATGCCCTCCCGGGCCAGGTAGTACGCGGCGCACAGCCCCACGACCCCGCCGCCGACCACCACCAGGGGAGCGCTCATGACGCGGACCCGTACGCGGCGAGGAACTCCCGGGTCCGGCGTTCGGCCGGACGGTCGAGGACGTCCTGGGGCCGGCCCTCCTCCACGATCCGGCCGCCGTCGACGAAGACGACATGGTCGGACACCTCACGGGCGAAGGGCAGTTCATGCGTCACCAGCAGCATCGTCATCCCGTCCGCCGCCAGTTCACGCATCACGGTGAGCACCTCGCGGGTGGATTCCGGGTCCAGGGACGACGTCGGTTCGTCGAAGAGCAGCACTTCGGGGCGGAGCGCGAGTGCCCGGGCGATGGCGACGCGCTGCTGTTCGCCGCCGGAGAGCCGGTCGGGCCGGGCGAGTCCGCGGTGGGCGACACCGACCCGGCGCAGCAGGGTGACGGCCCGCTCCAGGGCCTCCGCCTCGGCGATGCCCGCCTTGCGCTGGGCCAGCACGATGTTCTCCACGGCCGTCAGATGCGGGAAGAGGTTGAACTTCTGGAAGACCATGCCGACGGTACGGCGCAGCGCGGGCAGATCCCGGCAGACGGTCCGCCCGCCGCTGTGCACCACCTCGCCGGCCACCTCGACCGTGCCCCGGTCGGGCCGTTCCAACAGGTTGACGCAGCGCATCAGCGTCGTCTTGCCGCCGCCGCTCTGCCCGATGACGCTGACGATACGGCCGCGGTCGACCTCCAGGCTCACGTCGTCGAGGACGAGCCGCCCGTCGAAGGACTTGCTCAGCCCCTCGATCCGGACCACTGCCTCGGCGCGGGCTGCGGCCACGGTCTTCGCCGTGGCGACGGGCTCGGTCATACGACGGCCTCCTTCCGGTCACTGACGCGGTCGTTGAGGTTGTCGAGGTCGGCGGCGAGCAGCGCTCGCGCGGCGCGCACCCGGCGCCGGCGCCGCGGGGAGAGCGGGACGCCCGCCCGGACCTTGCGCTCCAGCAGCAGCAGGAGCTGCGACAGCGGATAGCACAGGGCGAAGTAGACGGCGGAGATGACCAGGTAGACCTCCAGCGCGCGGAAGGTCTCCGAGGTGATCAGCCGCCCCTCCGACATCAGCTCGGCGGCGGAGACGGTGACGAGCAGCGACGTGGACTTCAGCAGGTCGACCAGCATGGTGTTGGTGCCGGGCAACGCCTGCCGTACCGCCTGCGGCAGGACGATGTGGGCGAAGATGCCCGCCTTGCCGAGACCGAGCGCCTCGCCGGCCTCCGTCTGCCCCTCGTGCACGCCGCTGATGGCGGACCGGAAGATCTCGGACAGGTACGCGGCATAGAAGACGATCAGGCTGAGACAGCCGGCCGTGAACACGTCCAGCCGGATCCCGGCCGAGGCGAGCCCGAAGTAGGTCAGGAAGATGATGGCCAGGAGGGGGACGTTCTTGAACACCTCGGTGTAGACGGCGGCGACGGCCCGGGCGGGCCAGACCTTGCTGAGCCGCAGCAGTGCCACCACCAGGCCGAGCAAAACCGCGCCGGCGAAGCTGACCACCGTGTAGGAGACGGTCCGTCCGAGGGCGTCGAGCAGGTCGGGGCGGTAGTCGGACCAGGGGACCTGGAAGAGACCGGACATGGTCATCGCCTCACTTGCTGATGGACGGCGGCGTCCAGTTCGCGGGCCGGTCCACGCCACGGCGTGCGGTGGCGACATCGGCGGCGGGCTTGAGGAACTGCTCGGGGTCACCGCCGTACTTCCGCACGAGCTTGGCCATCTCCCCGTCGGTGTACATGGCGTCGATCTGCGCGGAGATCGCCTTCTCCAGCTTCCCCGCCTGCTGGGGGAGGTAGAAGCCGGTCTGGTAGGGCTGGAAGTACTGGTAGGCGGGCTTGGCCTTGACCTCGGCGGCGGTCGGCGGGGTCAGGTACTCGGTGCTGATCTTCAGGTCGGGGCGCTGCTTCTGCGCCGCGATGATGAGCAGCGGGTCGAGGAAGCCGACGTCGATGCGGCCGGCGCCGAGGTCGTCGAAGACACCGTTGGCGTCCGGGTAGGCGTGCAGCTTGGCGCCGGGCACGGACTGGATGGACTTGACCCAGACGTAGCCCTCGACCGTGCCCAGGTTCAGGCCCTTGAGGTCGTCGACCGTCTTGTACGTCCTGCCGTCGCGCACCGCCATCGCCGGGGGCGAGTAGTAGGGCGGGTCGGTGAACAGACCCTGTTTCTGCCGCTCGGCGGACCAGGCGACACCGCCGACGGTGATGTCCACCCGGCGGGACTGCACCCCGGCCAGCATCCCGGCGAAGTCGGTGACCTGCGGCTTGATCCGCAGACCGAGCTTCTTGGCGACGGCCGTGAGGATGTCGCCGTCCAGGCCGACGATCTTGCCGCCCCGGACCGTGGTGTACGGGGCGTAGGGCTCGACGGCGACCTTGATGACCCCGGGCGTGAGGGTGCCGAGGGCGGCGGTCTTCGCCGAGACGTTCTTGGGGTCGTCGCCACCGCCGGAGCCGCACGCGGCCACCGTGGAGAGCAACGCCCCGGTCAGGAGGGCGGATATGAGGGAACGCGCACGGATCATCGGCTCGGGCCTTCCGTCTGGGCGCTGAAGGGACCCGCCGTTCACCGCGCTGTGCCCTCGGCGGGGTTCTGATTGGGGCCATACGCTAGGGATCGCGCAGGCACGCGTCATCGGTCACTCCGTACGAGGTTGTGGCCGAAATCGCCCCCTCCCCTGTACGGTGCGGCCAAAGCGGAACCGGCCCGTCGGCGGGAGGAACACCGTGCTGAGCCCGTCACTCGCCCAGGAGATCGCCGCGGACACCTCCGCCGTGATCGGCTTCAATGTGCTGATCACCGACTCGGACGGCATGGTCATCGGCAGCGGTGACACCAGCCGGGTGGGCACCTTCCACGAGGCGTCCGTCGAGGTCGTACGCACCCAGGAACCCACCACCCACAGCGCCGCCGAGGCCCAGCGGCTGCGCGGGGTGCGGCCCGGCTGCACCCTGCCCCTGGTCGCCGGTGGGCGGGCGGTGGGCACGGTCGGTATCACCGGGACCCCTGCCCAGGTGCGCCGCTTCGGTCTGCTGGTCAAGCGCCAGACGGAGATCCTGTTGCGCGAGTCGGTGATGCTCCGCTCCCGTCTGCTGGCCGAGCGGGCCGCGGAGAAGCTGCTGGCCGACATCGCCTCGTACGACCCGCAAGTCGTCGAGGGCGAGTTCCTGATGTTCCGCGCCGCCGAACTCGGCTTCGACCTGCGCCTGCCGCGGGTCGCGGTGGCCGTCGAGGTGGGCGTGCCCAGCACGACGGCCCGCCGGCACCGCACGCCGACCCAGGACATGGCGCTGATCCGCTCGGAACTGCTGCGCACGGTCCGCGAGGTCTTCGCCGACCCGCAGGACGTCGTGGCCTCCACGACTCCCGGATGGATCGGCGTGCTGCACCGGCTCACCGACCACAACCCGGCGGACCTGCTCGCCGCCTGCCGCCGGGTCACCGATGTGATCGCCGCCCAGGACGGGCTGACCGCCCGCGCCGGCATCGGCGAGCCCGCGGCCTCCGTCGGCGGACTGCACGACTCCTACCAGGACGCCTGTGACGCGCTGCGCCTGGGTTCCCGGCTCGCGGACGGCTCCCGGGTCCACGCCATCGGCGACCTGCGCGTCCACCAGCTCCTGGCTGCCGTCGGCCAGCCCGCGCGCGGACGTCTGCTCGACCTGACCACGGCCGAACTGCGCGCCCAGTCGGACTGGCCGGCGCTGCGGGACACCATCACCGCGTGGTGCGAGAGCGGCTTCAACCTCGTACGGGCCTCGGCGGCCCTGCACATCCACCGCAACACGGTCGTCTACCGCATGAACAAGATCGAGCAGATCACCGGCCGCCCGCTGCGGGAGCACCGCACCACCATGGCCCTGTATCTGGCCTGTCTCGCGGACCGGTTGGCGGGCGGCGAGGAGGCCCGCTGACGGAGCCTTCTCCCTGACGCGTCAACGGGTGGAGACGCTCACCGCTCCGCGGGTCTGCTTGGGGGTGCCGCCCTGCCTTCGCCGTGGGGATGCCGGCTACCGCTTCTCGACGGTGTACGTCAGGTGGGTCACCCGGGACGAGGCGTCCGTACGGGTCTGCCGCAGGGCCAGATGGTCGGGGTCGACGTGGTCGAACAGACGGATGCCGGTGCCGAACAGGACGGGGGCCAGCGTGATCGAGAACTCGTCGATCAGTCCGCTGTTCAGGTACTGCTGGATCGTCTCGGCGCCCCCCGCGATGCGCACGTCCCGGTCTCCGGCGGCCTCGCGGGCCTGGCGCAGGGCGCTGTCGATGCCGTCGTCGACGAAGTGGAAGGTCGTACCGCCCGGCCGCTCCCAAGGGTCACGCCCGCTGTGGGTGACGACGAACACCGGCGTGTGGAACGGCGCCTCCTCCGGCCATGCCAGCTCGCCGCCGTCGAACATGCGCTTGCCCATGACGCTCGCACCGGTGCGCTCGTACGTCGCCCGGGCGATGTCGTTGTCGACGCCCTCCTCGCCGCCCTCGCCGAGCTTCAGGTTCTCCCTGAACCACCGCTGCGGGAACAGCCACGCCTGCAGCTCCGACCACTTCGCCATCCAGCGCCGGGTCCTCGGGTCGTTCTGGCCTTCGGGCGAGAACACGTACTGGACGGGCACCGCCTCGGGCGCCATGAAGCCGTCCAGTGACATCGTCACACTGAAGAACACCTTCCCGGCCATCAGTCCTCCGCTCCCTTCGGTGCCGTTCCGTTCCCGGTGAGTTCGGCGACGTAGGCCGCCAGGTTGCTCAGCGTCTGCTCGCCGCCCTCGATCGCGTGGTACTTCTCCACCGCTTCGTCGCGCAGTTCCCTGGTCGGGAACACCGTGCGCATCACGATCCGGGTCCGCTCACCGGCCGGTGCGAAGGTCAGGACCGACTCGAAGGCGTTCGGGTCGTCGCGGGACTCGCCGTGCAGCAGTGCGATCCGCTCCGGCGCGGCGATCTCCCGCCAGGTGATCCACTCCTGGTAGTCGGTTCCGTCCGGCCCGTGCATCACGAAGTCCCAGACTCCGCCGACGCGGAACTCGAAGGTCCGCGTGGTGGTGGTGAAGCCCTCCGGTCCCCACCATCGCGACAGGTGCCGGACCATGGTGAACGCCTTGAACACCAGCTCCCGGGGTGCGTCGATCACCCTGGAGATCACGATCTCGCGGTCCGCGGTCGCGGGCGCGGGCTCGCCGCCGCTACTGGTCGTCGTCATCGTGGGGTTCCTCCTGCCGTGCCTGCTTCAACTCCTGCACGTACTCGTCCAGCCGGTCGAAGCTCTCGTTCCAGAACCGCTCGAATCCGCCCAGCCACTCATGGACCGGCCGCAGCCCGCGGGCGTCCAGCCCGTACAGCCGCTGCTTGCCCATCCCGCGGACCCGCACGAGCCCGACCTCCCGCAGGACCCGCAGGTGCTTGGACGCCTGCGGCTGGGTCATGCCCAGGTCCCGCGCGAGGTCGGTCACGGGCCGCTCGCCACCCCGCAGCAGCACCAGGATCTCCCGCCGCTGCGGTTCGGCGATCGCGTTGAACGCGTCCGAGGTCGTCGCCGCTCGTGCCATGAGGCCATCATATGCCTATATCGGCATGCGTCAAGGCGGCGACCGCCGCACCGTGCCCCCGCACGGTGTCCCTAGTGGGCTCGCACCAGTCCCGCGACATGGGTGACCACCGTGTCGAGGATGTCCGCCCAGGCCGACTCGTCGCCGAGGACCAGATAGTTGAGGGTCAGGCCGTCGGTCATGGCGGCGAGGTAGCGGGCCAGGGCGGTGGCGGGGACGCGGAGCCGGAGGTCCCTGCCCTGGCTCAGGCGCTGGATCAGGTCGGTGTAGGCGATGCCGTACAGCTCGTACTGGCGGCGGGCCAGGTGCTCGAACCCCGGCTCGCGCAGCGCGTACTGGGTGAGTTCGTAGGTGAGCATGTGCTCGTCGGGGTGGGCGCGGACGTGATCCCAGTACGCCTGGAAGCCGGCCCGGACGGTGTCCGCGAGGGTGGCCCGGGGACGCAGTGCCCGCGTCACCACGCTCACCGAGTGGTCGGTGAGCGTGGTGATGACGGACTCCACCAGGGCCTGCTTGGAGTCGAAGCAGTAGTGGAAGACGCTGAGCGACACGCCGGCCTCGGCGGCGATGGACCGGGTCGTCGTCTTCGCGACTCCGTCCCGGGCCATCGCCCTGATCGCCGCCTCCGTCAGCTGCCGGCGCCGCTCGGCCGACGGCATCCGTGCCATGCGTGAACTCCCGCCTCAGGCGCTGTGAACACCGACCTCGTAGAGCGAGTATCCCCAGTCGGTGCCCCGCTGGAGGCCCTGGACGCGAACATAGCGGGCCGGTGTCCCGGCGAACACGGCCGTGTCGAGTCCCCCGTCACCGGAGGAAGTGGACCACACCGTCTGCCAGTTGGTGCCGTCGGTGGAGAGGTCGATGCGGTACGCCTTGCCGTAGGCCCGCTCCCAGTCGAGCGTGACCCGCCCCACCCGGTGGGTGGAACCCAGGTCGATGCGCAGCCACTGGTCGTCGCTCCAGTCGCTGGCCCAGCGGGTGTCGCGGGTGCCGTCCAGGGCCCGGCCCGGGGCGTAGCTGGTGAAGGGGTTCCACTCCGCCGAACTGGCCGTCGCGGAGGCTCCGTCGGCGAGATTGACCGAGGCCTGGTGCCGCTCCGTCGCACCCCAGGTGTCGAGATAGGACTCGGCGCCCCGGAAGAGGTCGCTCACGACGTCCTGGCCGCCGACCTTGCGGATGTCCTCGATCCAGTCGGGGATCAGACCGGCGTGGGCGCCGCCGTCGGTGTTGATGTCCCAGGTGCGTTCGCCGGTGACCTGCCGGTCGATGACGGAGCCTCCGTCGGTGCTCCTGAAGGGGTACGTCACCTTGTTCGGGGCGTCGGCGCCGCGAGGTGCGGGATGTGAGCCGACGCCGTTGAAGTCGGTGCCGTAGCCGTACCCGACCCCGTACTTGTCGCGCAGCGCCTTGGTGCGGGCGGCCTCCGCGACGAAGTCCTGCGATCCGTGCATGTACTGGGCCGCGAAACCCCCGAGCTTGTAGACGCGTTCGGTCCAGTTCAGGTCCATCCAGCTGTGCGAGGAGAGCACTCCGGGGTAGGAGTCGGCCTCGAAGATGTCGAGCGCGCGGCCGACGGCCTTGACGCTCATGTGGTCGATCTCCAGCATCATCTTGCGTTTCATCATGCCGCGCACGGCGTACTCGCCGAGGTCGGTGAGCCCGCGGGTGTTGCACTGGGCGTCACCGCTGTACGACGGGACGCTCACGCCGGCCGGGAGGTCCTCCTCGGCGGCCGAGGGGGAGGCACCGTTGATGGGGTTGTCGTGCTGCGGGCCGGTGCACTTCTCCGTCTTCCAGAAGGTGCCGGTCGACAGGAACTGCCCGACGTTGATGGCCGTTCCGAGCCCGCCCTCGTCGAAGCGGACGCCGCACAGCGCGTTGTCGAACTTGTGGCACAGGAACATCGAGCGCACGCCCAGCGAGTACAGCTCGTCGAGCCCCTTGTCGATGTCGGCCCTGCTGCACTGCGGGATGTCCAGGATCTGCTTGCAGCCGAAGGGTTCCGAGGTCTCGACCCCCAGGACGACCGCCAGCTTCCCCTGTTCGACGACCTGCCGGGCCTGCGCGCTGTCGGTGACGATCCGGAACCATCCCTTGCCCGGGCCGCCGTACATCTCGTCGACGTACGCCTGGAGTTCGTAGGTCAGCTTCGCCTGGAGCCGGATCGAGGTCATCTCGTCGCAGCTGCGGTCCTTGAAGAAGTACACCGAGCAGATCACCCCGTTGGTCACGAGGTCGTTGACGAGGACCCGCTGGCCGCCGCGCCAGGCCCGCTCGACCCAGGCGTAGTAGTTGGCCTGATGGGTCATCGAGTCGTAGGCGGGCCAGTCCTTGAAGGTGGGCCAGCCGACCGGGTCGTGCCGGCCGTCGCCGCCGTGGGTGATGTAGTCGAAGACCGCGAGCGTGCCGTCGGGGTAGTGCTCGGGGCAGTCCTTGAGGGCGTCGGCGACGCCCGCCTCGGAGAAGACCTTGCCGCAGATCAGCCGTCCGCCGAAGGCCTCGTTGGAGAAGAGGTGGTCGTGCGCGTCGATGAACCCCCGTACCTCGCCTGCCGAGTTGGTGCCCGTGAAGGGCTCGCCGGTGACGTTGATCCCGGAGTCCGGCGTCGGGCGGGCGGTGGGGATCCACCACTCGTCGCCGGCCGCCGAACTCGGCGTCGGCCCGAGCGCCATGGTCAGCACCAGCAGGAGCAGCGACACCAGGGTGACGTTCCTGCGGCGGCGGTACGTGCGTGGAGTCGACGTCACTGTCCACGTCCCTCGGTCGGCGGGATGAGCGCGGTTGACGAACCGTTGGGCTTGTCATGACCGGCACAAGATATGCGACGAGGATCGCGACGGCCGCGTTCCGAGTCAAGGGTCCGGGACGCTTGACCTGATAGCGGGTGACGTGCGACCGGCGGAGGCACGCGCGGCCGGGCTCCCCCGTCCGCCGGCACATTGCGGCGAGTGAGGGAGCCCGGTGCGGGAGGTCTCAGGGGCAGGTGGGCACGCCGTCCAGCCAGGCCGGGCCCTTGATGTAGATGTTTGTCATCCACGCCTTGTAGTCGGGCAGGTAGGCCCAGGCGTCGTTGGTGTAACCGTCGGAGGTGACGACTTCCGCGTGCTTCTGGCACTCGACGCGGATGGTGGTGGAGTCCGGGAAGGCGTACACACGGTCCGCGCTGACGGAGGGCGCCGTCTTCGTCCAGACGCCGGTGCCCCAGGTCTGGAAGACATGCCCGGTGACCGCCCCGGTGTTGACGCGGACCGCCCCGAAGTAGTCGCCGCCCAGGCGGACGTCACTGACCATCAGATGCGTGCCGGACTGCTTCGCCTCGACCATCTTGCCCGCGCCGAGGTAGATCGCGATGTGGTGCAGATCCGCCGAGGTCCCGTAGGCCAGCAGATCGCCGGGGAGCAGCGGGGCGATGCCCTGGGCGGCGGTGAAGCGGGCGGCGGCGCGGACCGTGTAGTACTGCTGGCTGGCGTCGCCGTTCAGGATGTCGGAGCCGGCGGCCTGCGCGTAGGCGTACCGGACCAGGCCCGAGCAGTCGAAGCCGAGCCGCTCGGGGTCGTGTTGGCTGGCCGGGTCGGTGGGGTCGACCTGACCGTAGGTGGCGCCGGGCTGGGCACCGTGGCCGCCGCCCCAGGTGTACCAGGTGCCCGCGTCGACCTGGGCGCAGGCCGCGGCGATCGCGCGCTCGGCGGCCGCTGAGCCGCCGGGCGCGAGGACCCCGCAGCCGCTCGCCGCCGGGGCGGCGGACGTCGCGGCTACGGCCGCGGGTGCCCAGAGAAGAAGGGCCGTCAGCCCGATGAGTGTTGTGATGATTCCGGTCCGCCGGAGCATGCCGGGACCCCCGTTTTCTGTGATGCGTGGATGGTCGTGCCTCAGCCTGCCGACCGGGTCCCGGCCGGTCGAGCACCCGGCGTCACCCCCCTGCGACGGGCAACGGGAAACCCTTGGGAAACCCCGTTTCACCAGCGGAGTTCGGCCAGGCGCCTCAAGCCCGCGCGCACGCGGGAGTGGGGGACAGGGGCAGTCCCGGCATCAGCGCCTTGCGCTCCTGCGGACCCATCGCCCTGCGCAGTCGGCAGATCCGGGCGAGCTGCGCGCCGAGGTCGAGATCCCACAGGCGTACGGTCCCGTCGTTGCTGCTGCTGGCCACGGTCCGCCCGTCCGGGCCGAACGCGACGCCCCACACCGCGTTGGTGTGTCCGGTGAGCGTGGCCCAGGGCCGCCGTCCCGGCACGTCCCAGAGCCGTACCGTCCGGTCGCTGCCGCTGCTCGCGAGGAGTCGGCCGTCCGGTGAGAAGGCGATGCCGCGCACCGATCCGGTGTGGCCGGTCAGGGATGCCTCCGGGCGGCGGTGGCGGACGTCCCACAGCCGGACCGTCCCGTCGTTGCCGCCGCTCGCAAGGGTCGAGCCGTCGGGACTGAAGGTCACGCCCCGTACGGCGCCGGTGTGGCCGGTCAGGGTGGCGAGCAGCCTGCCGGTGGCCGTTTCCCACAGCCGGACCGTCAGATCGTCGCTCGCGCTGGCCAGGGTGCGGCCGTCCGGACTGAACGCGACATCGTTGGCGTAGTCCGTGTGACCGGTCAGGACGGCGAGTTGACGGTGGGTCGCGACGTCCCACAGGCGGACCGTGCGGTCGGCGCCCGCGGAGGCGAGGGTGCGGCCGTCCGGTGCGAAGGCCACCGAGAACACATCGCCGGTGTGGCCGGTGAGGGTCGCGAGCGCACGGTGCGACGGGATGTCCCACAGCCGGACCGTGCCGTCCGAGCCCGCGGAGGCGAGGGTGCGGCCGTCCGGCGCGAACGCCACCGAGAACACGCTCTCGCGGTGCCCCGTGAACGTCGTCACGATGCGGTGCCGTGCCACGTCCCACAGGCGAAGGGTGTGGTCCGCGTCGGCGGTGGCGAGAAGTTTCCCGTCCGGGCTGTACGCGGCCTGCGAGACCTCGGTGAACGGACGCGCCGTCAGCACCGGGCCGCGCAGGTCCCACAGCACCACGGACTGGTCGAACCCTCCGGTGGCCAGCGTCGTGCCGGTCTCGTTCACGGCGACGGACATCACGTAGTCGGTGTGGCCCGCGAGGATCGCCGCCGGACGGCCGCTGCGGACGTCCCACAGACGGGTCGTGCCGTCGCCGCCGGCGCTGACGACCGTGGTGCCGTCCGGGGTGTAGGCGACCGCGTTGACGTCGTCGCTGTGCCCGGTGAGCGTCGCCGTGGCCCGGTGCCCGGCCACGTCCCACAGGCGTACGGTCCGGTCGACGCCCCCGGAGGCCACGCTGCGCCCGTCGGGGGCGAACGCCACCCCGAGCACTTCGTCGGTGTGCCCCCTGAGCACGGCCGTCGGGCGGGCCCGGTCGGTGTCCCACAGCCGTACGGTGCGGTCGGCGCCGCCCGAGGCCAGGGTCCGCCCGTCCGGGGCGTAGGCGAGCGTGTTGACCCGGCCGGTGTGCCCGACGAGGCGCACCTCTGCGGGGTGTCCGGCGCCCGTGTTCCACAGCTGGACCGTTCCGTCGTCGGCGGCGACGGCGAGGGTATGGCCGCGGGGGTCGAAGGCGAGCGCGTGGGCTCCCTGGGTGGCCGCGGGCAGCAGGGTCCGCAGCCGGCGGTCGGCGGTGCCCCAGATCCGCACCGGGCCGTTGGTGGAGGTCGCGGCGAGCGTGCGCCCGTCCGGGCTGAAGGCGACGGAACGCACCCGTCCGGGAACGGTCAGGGTGGCGGTGGTCCGGTGGTCGCTTGTCCGGCGCAGTTGGACGGTGCCGTACGCGCCCGCCGTCGCCAGCAGCCGGCCGTCGGGGGCGAAGGCGACCGCGTTGACGGGCCCGTGGTGTCCGACGAGACGGGCGGAGAACGCCTGCGCCTGGGTGCTCAGCAGGGCCCCGCGCGCCTCGGGAGTGGGGTCGGCGCGGTAGGCCTCCTCGGCGAGCAGCATGGAGGCCTCGGGCTGGCCACCGGCCAGGGAGGTGGACTGCACGGCGAGGGCCTGGGAGCGGGCGACACGCTCCTGGGCGAGGGCGGCCGAGCGCTGCTGGTAGGCGAGGCCGCCGGCGGTCACGGCAAGGCCGAGCAGGACGGCGAGGACGACGAACAGGGCCTGCCGCAACCGTGTCTGACGCCTCGCCAGGACGTGGCGGGCGTCCTCCTCCGCCTGGCTGGCCAGCACGAAGGCTTCTTCGCTCGGGCCGAGACGGCTGCGGCCGTCGAGTTCGTCGGCCCAGGAGCGGACGGTGTCGAGGCGGGTGCCGCGGTAGAGGGCGGACGGGTCGCGCTCCTCGCGCTCCCATTCCGCGGCGGCGTGGGCGAGTTGCTGGTGGATGAGGAGACCGGCCCGGTCGGCGTGGATCCAGTCGCGCAGCCGGGGCCAGGCGTGGAGCAGGGCCTCGTGGGTGATCTCGACGGTGTCCCGGTCCACGGTGACCAACCGGGCCCGGACGAACGCGTCGAGGGCGGTGGAGGCGGCGTCCGCGTCGCCGAGTTGTTCCATGAGGGCGCCGCGGCCGGTGCGGCGCCGGGTCGCGACGGTCCCGTCGTCGGACACGTGGACGAGACGGGACAGGACGCGCCGGATGGACTTCTGCTCGGCCGGGTAGAGCTGGGCGAACACGGTCTCGGCGGTGCGGGCGATGGCGCCCTGGATGCCGCCGGTGCGCTCGTAGCCGGCCACGGTGAGGGTGGTGCCCTCGCGCTGCTGCCAGGTGGCGAGGAGGGCGTGCGAGATGAGGGGCAGCGCGCCGGACGGGGTGTCGTCGGGGGCGGTGGTACGGCTCGCGCCGGCCCCTTCGTCGCGCAGGCCCGCGTCGCGCAGGAGGAGGGGGACCAGGCCGGGTTCCAGGGTGACGCCGGCGAGTTCGGCGGGGCGGGTGATGGACTGCCGCAGTTCCGCGACGGACATCGGGGGAAGGACGAACAGTCCGTCGCTGAACAGGGGCGCGAGTCCGGGGAGTTCGAGGCAGCGTCCGGAGAAGTCGGCGCGGACGCCGAGCACGACGACCGCCGGGTCCGGGCTGGTGGACAGCGCGTGCAGGACCCGTACGAAGGTCCGTCTCTCGTCCTCGTCGCAGCAGAGGGTGAACAGCTCCTCGAACTGGTCGACGAGCAGCACCGGCCGCACCGGTGGCGGGCGGCGGCCGTCCGGGCCCGGCGGGGCGCCCTCCGAGCGGGCGCGGACGACGTCCAGCAGGGTTTCGGGGCGCTCGGCCAACTCGGTCGGGGTGAGTTCGAGATCGCTGCCGAGGACCTTCGCGGTTCGTTCGAGGAGTTCGTCGAGCGGATGGGCGGTGGGCGTGAGGGCGACCACGGGCCAGCGGTCGGCGCCGGGCATGGGGAAGCCGCCGGGGCGTCGCAGTGCCGGGACGAGACCGGCGTTCAACAGGGAGGACTTGCCGGCACCGGACGGGGCGACCAGCAACAGCGGCCCGGCGCCGACGCGTTGGAAGACCCGCTCGACCAGGGCGGCCGTGGCCCGTTCCCGGCCGAAGAACCAGGCCGCTTCCTGCGGGGTGAACGCCGCCAGGCCGCGGTAGGGGCAGGCGGGCGCGCCGGAGTCGGCGGCCGGCACGCCACCGCGCTCGGCCGGGGCGGTGTCCCGCACCAGCCGGAGCAACTCGCCCCCGGCGCCCAGGATGTGGTCACACTGACGGGCGACATCGACGGTCGCCCGCTTGACGCCGGTCTCGATCTTGCTGAGATAGCCCTTGCTGTAGTGCGTCCGGCGTGCGAGGTCGGCCAGCGACATCCCGCGCTCCCGGCGCAGCCGTCTCAGCTGCGCCGGAAAGGACGGCGTGGCCTGTGCGGGGCTTTCCGGCTGGTCGGTCCGGTCGACGCCCGCGTGTGCGTGTTCCTGCTCCCCCAAGGCGTCCCCCCTGGCACTGGCCTGCCCGGATCGTGAGACGGCGGATGCCCAGGTTACTGCGGGGGTCGGACAGGGAGCCAAGCCTTTCACCCGGAGTGGCGAGAACGGGACCGCCGGGACCGGTGTGGGGCCGGTCCCGGCGGTCGCTCCCCCGTGGCGGAAGGTGCGTTACGGGCGGTTGAGGGTGATGGAGTTGATGGGTGTGAGGTCGTAGTTGACGTAGTAGTCCTGCGGGATGTCCCAGACGCAGTTGGAACCGCCGTAGTTCTTGCACAGGCTCGCGGACGCGCCGCCGTACTGGTTGTTGAGGACCACGTGGTAACCGAACTGGTTGCTCAGGTTGTGGGCGCCGTAGCTGTAGTACACGTTCGTCGGGTGCGGGTTGAGGGCCGGGTTCACGCCCTCGCCGTAGATGCACACCGCCCCCGACGGGCAGCCCCAGAGCGCCGTGTCGCCGGCGGGCGCGGCCTGGGCGGCGCCGCTCATCGCCACCACTGCCGTGGCCGCGGTCGCGAACGCGGCGGCGGCGGCGCTCATCATCTTGCGCATGTTTCCCCCTAGCTGGTCTCCTGCGTCGTCGCAGGCCGTGCTTCGAGCTGACGGGATCAGCCTGTCCCGGGAGGGTGCCGCGATCGACGGGTTTCCTGTTGCCCGTCCGAGGAGCGACCGGGAAACCCTGCGTGAGCTGGGAGTTGACCGGTCGGCGGGCAACCCGTCCGTCGAAGGGCTAGTGAAGGGCTTGCGGCATCGCCTCCGCGGCGTAGATCCTCTGGCCATGGGACTCGCCGTCTTCATGACCTTGCCCGGGCTGGTCATCCTGCTGACCGCCGTGGCCTTCGTGGATCAGCTGCTTCTGCGGGCCGGGCGGGCAGGTCTGTTGCCCTGGCGCAACAGCGTCCGGCAGGGCCAGATCTCGGCGACCGGTTTCGAGCAGCTCCACGCGAGCTTCTCGCCCGGCAAGCAGAACGAGCTCAAGGAGCGCCAGTCGTCCCTGGTCATGCGGGACGACGAGGAGGACGGGGCGCCGCCGAACCGGACGACGGTGGACCTGGACGGAGGGGTCGCGGTCGTCCGGGTGCCGCACGCCGGCCAGTAGCGGCCCAGTCGCCCAGCACCGGAACGCACTCCTCGGCGAAGTGCTCGTAGTCGTCGGCGGTGTTGTAGACATGGGCGGACAGGCGCAGATACCCGATGCCGTCGAAGCTGGTGAAGGCGGCCTCCACGTCGAGTTCGCGGGCGACCCGGTCGCGCAGCGCGTCGGCCTCGATCCGGGTGGCGCCCAGGCCGTCCGGGAGCCGTACGAGGCGCATGCCGGGAACGGGCATGCCGACGTCCACGCGACTGTCCTCGCCGGTGAGCCGGGTGACGGCGGCGCCGATCACCTGGGCGCCGTAGTCGGCGAGGTCGTGCAGGTAGCGGCGGGCGGCGGGCCAGCCCCAGCTGCGTTCGACGAAGGCGAGGGCGGTCGGCGCGGCTAGGTAGGAGGTGGCGTCGAGCGTGCCCTGCTGGTCGAAGCGGTCGGGGTAGGGATCCGGGGCGCCCCAGGAGTCGATGAGCGGGTGCAGCCGATCGCGCAGGGGCCCGCGGGCGACCAAGGCCGCGGTGCCACGCGGGGCACAGCCCCATTTGTGCAGGTTGCCGGTCCAGAAGTCGTACGTGGCGTCCGCGAGCGGCGCGGCGAGCAGCCCGGGCGCGTGCGCGCCGTCGACCAGCATCGCCACACCCCGGCGCCGCGCCTCGGCGCCGATCCGCTCGACGGGCAGCCGGCGCGCGGTCGCCGAGGTGATCTGGTCGACGACCACCAGCTCCGTGGCCTCCCCGATCTCGGCGACCACCGCCTCGTACGCCTGGTCCTCGTCCGCGTCGAGCGGCACCCGCGCTGTCCGCACCCGTCCGCCCCACCGGCGCGCCAGCCGCTCGGCACCCATGGTGACCGCCCCGTAGCCGTGGTCGGTGACGACGATCTCCCCGCCGCCCCGCCGGTCGAGCGCGGCGTACACCACGCTGGCGCCGGCGCTGGCGTTCGGCACCAGGGCGAGATCGGCGGCGTCGACACGCAGGAATGCGGCGAGGTCGGCCCGGGTGGCGGCCAGGCGCTGGGGCAGCGCGGGGAACCACACCACCGGCGAGCGCTCCATCTCCGCGCGCAGCGCCTCCTGCCGCCGCTGGGCCACCAGGGGAACCGCCCCGAACGAACCGTGGTTCAGATGCCTGAGCCCCGGGTCCAGCGACCACGCCTCGACGGCGAGCCTGCCGTCGGCCAGCAGCAGGGGGTCCGGCGCGGTGACCATCTCGGTCTTGCTCACGTACGACAGCCTCCGGGGAACAGACGGTGTCCCGGCATCCTGGCACGGCGGTGATCGCGGCAGGACGCCCGGGTCGCTCCCGGGGCGCCGCCGGGAAATGCGGTTGACCCCGCTGGAGGCCCCACGGTCGGATGACCGTCCATGACCACAGGGCAGATGCATCCCGGCCTGCACCCCGTCGACGACGATCTCGTACGGCGGCTGATCACCGACCGGTTCCCGCGGTGGGCGGAGCTGCCGATCCAGCGGTTTCCCTCCGGCGGGACGGTCAACGCCATGTTCCGGCTCGGGGAGGACATGGTCGTACGGCTTCCGCTGGTGGAAGGCGGCGCCAAGGACGTCGCGCGGGAGCAGGAGTGGCTGCCGCGGCTCGCTCCTTTGCTGCCCACGGGCGTGCCGGAGGTGCTCGGGGCCGGGGAGCCGGGGCACGGGTATCCGTGGCCGTGGTCGGTGTACCGCTGGCTGCCGGGACGGAACCCGGAGGCGGGGGCGTTGGCGGAGCCCGGGGCGCTGGCCGGGAATCTGGCCGCGTTCGTGAAGGCGATGCGCGGCGTCACATTGCCGGGGGCTCCGCGGGCCCATCGTGGAGGGCCGCTCGCCGAACTGGACGCGGAGACGCGGGCTGCGGTCGAGCGACTGCGCAGGATTCCGGAGGAGGGCGTCGACTGCGACGCCGTCCTCGCCGTGTGGGAGGACGCGCTGCGGGCCCCGGGCTGGGACGGATCGCCGGTGTGGCTGCACGCGGATCTGATGCCGGGCAATCTGCTGGTGGACGCCGGCCGGCTGACCGCTGTGATCGATTTCGGCTGCATGGGCATGGGGGATCCGGCCTGCGACCTGTTCCCGGCGTGGAATCTGCTGCCCGCCGGAGCGCGGGAGATCTTCCGCGAGGCACTCGGTGTGGACGCGGCCACCTGGCGGCGCGGGCGGGCACGGACGCTGTCACAGGCGGTGATCGCACTGCCGTACTACCGCGAGACGAACCCCGCGATGGCGGGCAACGCGCGTCATGTCATCCGGGCAGTACTGGACAACGATTGACCGGCGTCCTGTCGCGCACGGCATGTCAACCGGGCCGGGGGGGACGGCGAATGACCAGCATCCCGTCACCCTCCACATGCCACCCGGGCCAGAGGGACAACGATTGACCAGCGCCCCGTCGCCCTCGACATGCCACCTGGGCTACGAGGGAGGACGGCGAACGACCAGCAACCCATCGCCCTCGACATGCCACCCGAGCTGCGAGGAACGGCGGTTGGCCGGTCCTCCTCGCCTCGCCCGTGCCATTCCGGCCATGCGACACAATGGTTGACGGCCCGTCACTCCACCGGCCAGGTGTGCGCCGGTGCGTTGAGGTGCATGTAGTCCTTGTACGTCGTGGTCATCCGGCGCAGTGCCTCACGCCGGTCGAAGCCTCTGTTCTTCTCCAGGTGGTGGACCATCTCCGCCTGCCACAGGGCGCCGTTGCGACCGGTGACACAGCGCTGCTCGATGACGCCGAGCAGGGGCTCGCGCCAGTCCGCGTCCATGCCGGCCAGCTCCAGCCCCCGGTGGGCCAGCGGCAGCAGGCGCCGCAACACCAGCTCGGTGACCGGGACTTCACCCACGCCGGGCCAGTAGAGGCGGGCGTCGATGCCATCGCGGGCCGCGGTGTGCAGGTTCTCCTCGGCGACCGCGAAGGACATCCGCGTCCACACCGGCCGGTCGTCGTCGACGAGGGCACGGGTGAGGCCGTAGTAGAAGGCGCCGTTGGCGATGATGTCCGCCACGGTGGGGCCCGCGGGCAGCACACGGTTCTCGATGCGCAGATGCGGGCCGCTGTCGGTGACGGCGTACACGGGCCGGTTCCAGCGGTAGATCGTGCCGTTGTGCAGGGTCAGTTCGCCCAGTTGCGGAACACCGCCGGCGTCGAACGTGCGCTGCGGGTCCTCCTCGTCGCAGATCGGCAGGAGGGCCGGGTAGTAGCGCACGTTCTCCTCGAAGAGGTCGAAGACGCTGGTGATCCAGCGCTCGCCGAACCACACCCGGGGCCGTACGCCCTGCGCCTTGATCTCCTCGGGACGGGTGTCCGTGGCCTGTTCGAACAGCGGGATGCGGGTCTCGCGCCACAGCTCCCTGCCGAAGAGGAAGGGCGAGTTGGCGGCGAGCGCGGTCTGCACGCCGGCGACGGCCTGGGCCGCGTTCCAGTAGTCCGCGAACTCCTTCGGGTCGACCTGGAGATGGAACTGGGTGCTGGTGCAGGCGGCCTCGGGGGTGATGGCGTCGGCGTACATCGCCAGCCGCTCCACGCCGTCCACGTTGATCCGCAGGTCCTCGCCGCGGGCCGCGAAGATCTGCTCGTTGAGCAGCCGGTAGCGGGGATCACCGGACAGAGCGGCCTCGCCGACGTCCGTCTCGCCCAGCGTCGGCAGGATGCCGATCATGATCAGATGCGCGCCGACGGCCGCGGCGCGCTCCTCGGCGTGGTTGAGCGCGTCGCGGATCGCCTGCTCCCAGGCGCCGGGTCCGCCGCTCGTCAGCTGCCGGGGCGGGATGTTGATCTCCAGGTTGAAGCGGCCCAGCTCGCTCGACCAGGCGGGGTCGGCGATCGCCTGCAGCACCTCGGTGTTGCGCATCGCGGGCAGCCCGTGCGAGTCCACCAGGTTGAGCTCGATCTCCAGCCCCACCTGGGGCCGCTCGCTCTCGAAGCCGGACTCACGCAGCATCTGCGCCAGTACGTCGAGACAGGTGTGCATCTTGTCCCGGTACCGACGCCGGTCCTCCCGCGTGAACACCAGGGCCGGCACATCACGTCCCATGCGACCTCCCGAGTAGCCTCGGCGGCGGATATCCCCCAGCGTCCCACCACGGGCGGCCCTCGGACAAGGCGGGGCAGGGGGGCTGAACTGGGTCGACACCATGAGGGGCGGCACCGATGAGCAGACCGCAGTCCGAGTTCCACCGGCCCGTGACACCTTGGCGGCGACCGCCCGGGGCGAGCGAGGGCGTCTGGGAGCAGGTGCTGGCCGAGGACCCCGGGACCGGTGACGGCACCGTGCTCCAGCGGTACGAGCCGGGTACGGACACGAGCGCGCAGGGCACGGTCCGGCACGACTACTTCGAGGAGGTGTACATCCTCGAAGGCGACCTCACCGATCTACGACTCGGGGAGACCTTCACCGCGGGGATGTACGCGTACCGGCATCCGGGCATGGAGCACGGGCCGTGGTCGAGCGCCGAGGGTGTCGTGATGCTGGTGATCCGCAGCCGGTGAGGCGGGCCGGGGAGCCGAACACCGAGAATCTGTCATTGGCATGGACCTGCCCATGATCCCTGGCTATGCTCGGCCGCGCACACATTGAGAGCGCTCTCACCGTTCTGCTGTTCCACCCCCACATCCCTGGAACAACGAAGGGGCACTCCCTTGAGACGCACAACAGCCCTGCGCGCCGCCCTGTCCGCGGCCCTCCTCCTCGGCGGTCTGGCCGGCGCGAGCACCCTGCCCGCCTCCGCCGCCGGCTCCCCCGCACACCGCACCCAGGCACCCGCCTCCGGCGCCCTGCTCTCCGCGATGCAGCGCGACCTCGGCCTGACGAAGCGTCAGGCCGAGGCGCGGCTGGCCCAGGAGAAGACGGCAACCGCCGTGGAACGCAAGGCGAAGCGGGCCGCCGGCTCCGCCTACGGCGGCTCCTGGTTCGACGCAGCCCGCGGCCGCCTCAGCGTCGCGGTCACCCGCGGCGCGAACGCCGACGCGGTCCGCGCGACCGGCGCGGACGTACGCCTCGTCAAGTACAGCGCCCGGCAGCTCGACGCGGCGAAGACCCGCATCGACGCCCTGTCCGCGCCCACCGGGATCAGCAACTGGTACGTCGATCCCAAGGCCGGCTCGGTCGTCGTGGACGTCGTCTCCGCACACCGCGATGACAACGATGTCCGAACCTTCCTGGCCCGCGCGCACAAGGCGGGCCCCGTCACGGTACGGCAGACCTCCCACGCCCCGAGCACCCTCGCCGCCGGAACCGTGGGCGGCGACCCCTTCTACACCGGCAACGTCCGCTGTTCCATCGGTTTCTCGGTGTACGGCGGCTTCGTCACCGCCGGGCACTGCGACCAGCACACCGGCGCGGTGTACGGCTGGGACGGCTCGTACGTCGGCAACTTCCAGGGCTCCTCGTTCCCGGACAACGACTACGCCTGGGTGAACGTCGGCAGCGGCTGGTGGACCGTGCCGGTGGTGCTCGGCTGGGGCACCGTCTCCGACCAGCTCGTCCGCGGCTCGGCCGAGGCGCCGGTCGGCGCCTCCATCTGCCGTTCGGGTTCCACCTCGCACTGGCACTGCGGCACGGTGCTGGCCAAGAACGAGACCGTCAACTACAGCCAGGGCGCGGTGCACGAGATGACGAAGACCAGCGTGTGCGCCGAACCCGGTGACTCCGGCGGCTCGTTCATCAGCGGCGACCAGGCGCAGGGCGTCACCTCGGGCGGCTGGGGCGACTGCACCTCCGGCGGCGAGACCTGGTACCAGCCCATCAACGAGATCCTCAACCGGTACGGGCTGACCCTCCACACGGCCTGACCCGGCAGGCCGGGCCCGTCGCTCAGGTCCGCTCGTCCCGCAGCGCGTACAGCCCCGGGAGGTTGACGACGATCGCCTCCTGGGTGCTGCGGGCGATGACCACCACCGCCTCCTCGGCGGGGTCGGGGTTCTCCTCACGATGGGGGACGTACGGGGGTACGAAGACGTAGTCGCCCGGGGAGGTGCGCAGCCGTACCTCTTCGGGGCGGTCGCCGGTGTCGTCCAGGAAGACGAACTCGGGGTGGCCGCTGACCACGTAGATCGCGGTCTCGGACTCCCCGTGGTGGTGGTCGGAGGAGGCGGTGGCGGGGGCGACGTGGGTCTGCCCCATCCAGAGTTTCTCCGAGCCGACGCTCCTTCCGCTGACGGCGGCGAACCGGCGCATGCCGGTGCTCTGCGCGGTGTCCGCGTCGAGGGCGTCGGCGCGGACGTGGTGCAGACGGGTGCGCGGGGGCGCCGCCGCGGAGGCGTCGTCGAGGTGCGGGTGGAAGCCTTCGCCGGGGTTTGTCAGCGGCTCGCTCATGACGAGGACGCTAGTGCATACCGGCGGCTGCGGCCGGGTGCCGCTCAGTCCGGGTGCGGGGCGTGGACGTACTCCGTCGCCGCGTCCAGCAGCCAGTCCGTGAGATAGCCCGCGAAGGAGGAGCGGACCAGCACCCAGAAACCGGTTCCGGGTTCGTCGCGGGCGATCAGGACCACCTGGGTGCGGGCCAGCGTGGTCTGGGCGCAGCGGCCCGGAGTGAAGGCGCGCGGGTGGAGGTCGAGGGAGCAGCCGTGGGACAGCAGGTCACGGGCGCGAGGGCCGGCGACGAGGAGGGTGGTGCGCTGGGCGGAGACGTCGGTGACGGACACCGGTTCGTCACCCACGGCCTCGCGGACCCGGGCCTCCAGGTCCCGCTGGGTGCCGGGCGGTCCCACCAGCAGCCATTCGTCGGGCCCCAGCCACAGCGCGGTCAACTCCCCCGCGCGTACGACTGTGTTGGGCTCCAGGGGGAGCTGGAGACCCAGGGCGAGACCGACCGCGTCCGCCGCTGCTCCCTTGGCGTCCAGCCGGACATCGAGCTGGGCCAGGAAGGGGAGTTCGGCCAGCCGGACCGCGCCGCCGGAGGCACGGGTCGCGGCGGCCAGCCGGTCGGCCGCGTGCGACAGGGGACTGCGCGGCGGGGCGGTGAGTGCGGTGTCAGCCATCTCGGCGAGCTCCCTCGGGGTCGTAGAGGACGGGGCCGGCGACGGTCACCGGGAGCAGCCGGTCGCCGACGGGGGCGTAGAGCCGTTCGCCGACGCGTTCGCGGCCGCCCTTGATCAGGGCGAGGGCGAAGGTGCGGCCCAGGGCGGCGCTGCGGTAGCTGGAGGTGATGTGGCCCAGCATGGGCACGGGCGGGGCGGGCAGCACGCTGTCGGCGACCAGGTGGGTGCCCTCGGGGAGGAAGGCCGCCGGGTCCTCGGGGAGCAGGCCGACCAGGTGTTTGCGGTCCGGGCGGTGAGTGTCGGCGCGGGCGAAGGAGCGCTTGCCGATGAAGTCGGGCTTCTTCTTCGACACCGCCCATCCCATGCCGAGGTCCTGCGGGGTGACCGTGCCGTCGGTGTCCTGCCCGATGATCGGGTAGCCCTTCTCGGCGCGCAGGACGTGCATGGTCTCGGTGCCGTACGGGGTGATGCCGTAGGGGGCGCCGGCCTCGTACAGCGCCTCCCACAGGGCGACCGCCGCCCACGGGGACACGTTGATCTCGTAGGCGAGTTCACCGGAGAAGCTGATCCGGCACACCCTGGCCTCGATGCCGGCGACGGTCGTCTCCCGCCAGGCCATGAAGGGGAAGTCGTCGTTGGTCACGGCGAGTTGGGGTGCGAGCGAGCCCAGCACCGCGCGGGATGCCGGGCCCACCAGGGCGACCGTGGCCCACTGCTCGGTGACGGACGTGCAGTGGACGCGCAGCTCCGGCCACTCGGTCTGCAGCCACTCCTCCATCCAGTCCAGTACGGCGGCGGCGTTCCCGGTGGTCGTGGTGACCAGGAAGCGGTCCGGGGCGAGGCGGATGACGGTGCCGTCGTCGAAGACCATGCCGTCCAGGCGGCACATCACGCCGTAGCGGATCATGCCGACCTTCAGGGTGCTCATCATGTTGGTGTAGAGCCGGTCGAGGAAGACGGCCGCGTCCGGGCCCTGGACGTCGATCTTGCCGAGGGTGGAGGCGTCCATGAAGGCGACGCCCTCCCGGGCGGCCGCGCACTCGCGCAAGACCGCCGCCTCCATGTCCTCCCCGTCCTGCGGGTAGTACCAGGGCCGCTTCCACTGGCCGACGTTCTCGAACAGGGCGCCGTGGTCGACATGCCACTGGTGCAGGGCGGTTGTACGGATCGGGTCGTGCAGGGCGCCCCGGTCGCGGCCGGCCAGGGCGGCGAAGGAGACGGGCGTGTAGGGGGGACGGAAGGTGGTCGTGCCGAGGGCGGAGACGTCCACGCCGAGCAGTTCGGCGACCACACCGCCGGCCAGGACCCCGGAGGTCTTGCCCTGGTCGTTCGCGGTTCCGGCCGTCGTGTAGCGCTTGGTGTGCTCGACCGAGCGCATGCCGGCCCCCGTCGCCCGCGCCAAGTCGTCGACGGTGACGTCCCGTTGGAGGTCGACGAAGCGGGGGGCGCCCGCACGGCCGGGGACGGTGAAGACCTGCATGGGCGGGGTCGGCCGCGGCTCGGCGGGCACCTGCGGCAGGCGCGGAGTCGCGGGCGTGTGGCCCTCGGCCTCGATGGCGCGGCCTCCGGCGGCCGCGCCCTGCGCGAGGACGCCGGCCAGCTGGAAGACACCGCTCGCGCTGCCCGCGACCTCGACGGCCTGACGGCAGGTGTCGGGGACGAACGTCCCGAGGGCCTCGTCGTGGCGGAGCTTGCCGCCCGCCTGGCTGAACAGGTGCGCCACGGGATTCCACCCGCCGGAGACCAGCAGCAGATCGGCGGCGAACTCCCGCTGCCCTGTGCTCTGTCCATACGGGGCGACGGTCACCGCCGTCAGCCGCGCCTCGCCCTCCGTGCCGGTGACCGCGTGCCCGGGGAGCACCTCGATGCCGGCCGCGCGGGCACGCTCCGCCCACTCCCCCGGCTCCGGGCGCGTGTCGACGATCGCCGCGACGGTCACACCGGCCCGGTGCAGGTCCAGGGTCGCCGCGTACGCGCTGTCGTTGGTGGTGAGGACGACCGCGTGCCGGCCGGGCAGAACGCCGTGGCGGTTGAGGTACGTGCGCGCCGAGGCGGCCAGCATCACACCCGGGCGGTCGTTGTCGGCGAAGGCGAGGGAGCGCTCATGGGCGCCGGTGGCGAGGACGACGCGGCGGGCGCGGATGCGGTGGACGCGCTCGCGGGAGATGTGCTCGGGGGCGTCGGCGCCGAGGTGGTTGGTGCGGCGCTCGACGGCGAGGAGGTGGTTGTCGTCGTAGTAGCCGAAGACGGTGGTGCGCCGCAGCACACGGACGTCGGGGGCGGCGTCGAGGAGTGCGGCCGTCCCGGCGAGCCAGTCGGGGAGTTCACCGGAGCCGAGGAGACTGCCGCCGAGCTCGGGCCGGTCGTCGGCGAGGATGACGCGGGCGCCGGTACCCACGGCGGCCGCGGCTGCCGCGAGACCGGCCGGGCCGCCGCCGACGATCAGCAGGTCGCAGTGGTCGTGCACGGCGTCGTAGCGGGCCGGGTCCGGTTCGGTGGCGAGGCGCCCCTGGCCGGGGAGGCTGGTCGCCACCAGGCCGTCGTACAGCTCGACCGTCGTGGCGGGGAGCATCGGCTCGGGGAACGGGGCCTCGATCTGGACGACCGCGTTGGGTTCTTCCGGGCCGGCGGAGAAGATGCCTCGGGGGCGGCCGAGCTTGATGCTGGTACCGGCCTGGATGACGCCGTTGGCGAGGAGGGCGGAGGCGAGGGTGTCGCCTTCCACGCCCTGGTATTCGGTGCCGTCGAAGGTGAAGGTGAGGGTTCGCTTTTGGCCGCGGGTGCGTGCCAGGGGCTCCGCCGCCAGGCCCTCGATCGGCCCTGAAGGGGCCTCGTCCTCAAACTCCCCCAGACGGGCTGGGCTGAGTGAGCGTGCCTCCGAAGCCGCCGGTCGCTCCTCCCCCGCGCGGTAGACAGCGAGGATCTCGTTCGTCGACGTGTCCCGTACCGCGTTGAACCAGCGGCGGCAGCCCGCCGCGTGGGACCAGCGTTCCGCGAAGGGGCCCTTGGGGTTGGCGCGGAAGAAGAGGTACCTGGCCCACTCCTCGTCGGTGAGGGACGCCGGGTTCTCCGGGTACGGCACATGGGCCTGGCCGCCGTAGTGGAACTCGGCCTCGTCGCGCGGTCCGCACCATGGGCAGGGGATGAGCAGCATGTCGTTCGGCTCCCTTGGGGATCCCTAGTGGGCCACCGCGGCCGCGCCGTGCTCGTCGACGAGCGCGCCGGTGG
Organism: Streptomyces sp. NPDC005799; assembly: GCF_040630525.1. Taxonomy (NCBI): domain Bacteria; kingdom Bacillati; phylum Actinomycetota; class Actinomycetes; order Kitasatosporales; family Streptomycetaceae; genus Streptomyces; species Streptomyces sp. NPDC005799. The sequence goes on along the minus strand of NZ_JBEXXQ010000012.1, from coordinate 43,758 downwards.
TGAAACGGTCGAGCGAGAAGGGGGCGTTGAGGGGGTGGGGCGCGTCGTGGGCGATGGTGTGGGCGTACACCCAGCCGACGCCCGGGGTGGCCTTGAAACCGCCCGTGCCCCAGCCGCAGTTGAGGTAGAGGTTGTCCACCGGGGTGAGGCCGACGATCGGTGAGGCGTCGGGGCTGACGTCGACGATGCCGCCCCAGGTGCGCAGGACGTGGGCGCGGGCGAAGACCGGGAACAACTCCAGCGCCGCCGACATCTGCTCCTCGATGATGTGGAACGCGCCGCGCTGCGTGTAGGAGTTGTACGCGTCGATGCCCGCGCCCATCACCAACTCGCCCTTGTGCGCCTGGCTGACGTACACGTGGACCGCGTTGGACATGACGACGGTCGGGTGGACCGGCTCCAGCAGTTCCGACACCAGCGCCTGCAACGGGTGGCTCTGGAGCGGGAGTTCGATGCCGGCCATGGCGGCGAGGACGGAGGTGTGGCCCGCCGAGCAGAGCGCCACCTTGCCCGCGGCGATCGGGCCGAGGCTGGTCCGCACGCCCACCACCTGGCCGCCGACCACGTCCAGGCCCGTCACCTCGCAGTTCTGGATGATGTCGATGCCGGCCGCGTCCGCCGAGCGGGCCAGGCCCCAGGCCACGTGGTCGTGCTTGGCGATGCCCGCGCGCGGCTGGTAGGTGCCGCCGAGGACCGGGTAGCGCACTTCGGGTGAGGTGTTGACGATCGGGCAGACATCCTTGACGCCGTCCGCGTCCAGCCATTCCGCGTCGACGCCGTTGAGGCGGTTGGCCTCCACGCGGCGCACGCTGTCGCGGACGTCCTGGAGGCTGTGGGCCAGGTTGAGCACGCCGCGCTGGGAGAAGAGGATCGGGTAGTCCAGCTCCTCGGCCAGGCCCTCCCAGAGCTTGAGGGCGTGCTCGTAGATGCCGGCGCTCTCGTCCCACAGGTAGTTGGAGCGGATGATCGTGGTGTTGCGGGCCATGTTGCCGCCCGCCAGCCAGCCCTTCTCCAGCACGGCGACGTTGGTGATGCCGTGGTTGCGCGCCAGATAGTGGGCGGTGGCCAGGCCGTGTCCGCCGCCGCCGACGATGACGACGTCGTACGAGCGCTTCGGCTCGGGCGTGCGCCACAGCCAGTCGGGGTGTTCGGGGAGCTCGGCGCCGGGGGTGCGGGGGCTCATCGGGCGTCTCCGTTGTCGGACAGGTGCGGGTAGAGCGGGTGTTTGGCGGCCAGCGCCTCGGTGCGGGCGCGCAGGGCGGCCACGTCGGGTTCCGGCTGGAGGGCGAGGGCGATGACGTCCGCCACCTCGGCGAAGTCCTCCTCGGTGAAGCCCCGGGTGGCGAGGGCGGGGGTGCCGATGCGCAGGCCCGAGGTGACCATGGGCGGGCGCGGGTCGAAGGGGACGGCGTTGCGGTTGACGGTGATGCCGATCTCGTGGAGCAGGTCTTCGGCCTGGCGGCCGTCCAGCGGGGATTCCCGGAGGTCGACGAGGACCAGGTGGACGTCGGTGCCGCCGGTGAGCACCTTCACGCCCGCGGCCGTCGCGTCCGGTCGGGTCAGGCGCTGGGCGAGGACGCGGGCTCCGGCGAGGGTCCTCGCCTGCCGCTCGGCGAACTCCGGTGACGCGGCGACCTTGAAGGAGACCGCCTTCGCCGCGATGACGTGCTCCAGCGGGCCGCCCTGCATGCCGGGGAACACCGCCGAGTTGATCTTCTTGGCGAGGTCGGCGTCGTTGGTGAGGATGACTCCGCCGCGCGGGCCGCCGAGGGTCTTGTGGGTGGTGGTCGTGGTGACGTGGGCGTGCGGTACGGGGTTCGGGTGCAGGCCCGCCGCGACCAGTCCGGCGAAGTGCGCCATGTCGACCATCAGCAGGGCGCCGACCTCGTCGGCGATCCGGCGGAAGGCCGCGAAGTCCAGGTGCCGGGGGTATGCCGACCAGCCCGCGATGATCATCTTGGGGCGGTGTTCCTTGGCGAGGCGCTCGACCTCGTCCAGGTCGATCAGGTTGTCGGCCTCGGAGACGTGGTAGGGCACGACGTTGAGCATCTTGCCGCTGTAGTTGATGCGCATGCCGTGGGTGAGATGGCCGCCGTGCGCGAGGTCGAGACCGAGGACGGTGTCGCCGGGCTGCAACAGGGCGAAGAACACGGCGGTGTTGGCCTGGGCGCCGGAATGCGGCTGGACGTTGGCGAACCCGGCGCCGAACAGGGACTTGATCCGTTCGATCGCCAACCGCTCGGTGACATCGACGTGTTCGCAGCCGCCGTAGTAGCGGCGGCCGGGGTAGCCCTCGGCGTACTTGTTGGTGGCGACCGAGCCCTGGGCCTCCATCACGGCGGTGGGTGCGAAGTTCTCGGAGGCGATCATCTCGAGGGTGGACTGCTGGCGGTGCAGCTCGGCCGTCAGGGCCGCGTGGACCTCGGGGTCCAGTTCCGCCAGGGGGGTGTTCAGCGCGTTCATACGGCGTTCGCGTTCCTCTCGGCGGCCTCGACGACGTTGGCGAGCAACATCGCCCGGGTCATGGGGCCCACGCCCCCGGGCATCGGCGCGAGCCATCCGGCGACCGTGGCGGCCTCCGGGTGCACGTCGCCGACCAGCCCGTGCTCGGTGCGGGTGATGCCGACGTCCAGGACGGCCGCACCGGGGCGCAGCATGTCCTTGGTGATCAGTCCGGGCGAACCGGCTGCGGCGATGACGATGTCGGCCTCCCGGACATGCCAGGCCAGACCCTTGGTTCCGGTGTGGCAGAGGGTGACGGTGGCGTTCTCGGAGCGGCGGGTCAGGAGCAGGCCGATGGGCCGTCCTACGGTGATGCCGCGCCCGATGGCGCAGACCCGCGCCCCGGCGATCGGGACGTCGTGACGCCGCAGCAGTTCGACGATCCCGCGCGGCGTGCACGGCAACGGCGCCTCGGTCCCCAGCACCAGCCGCCCCAGGTTGACGGGATGCAGCCCGTCCGCGTCCTTGGCGGGGTCCATCCGGGCGAGTACCGCATGGGCGTCCAGGTGCGCGGGCAGCGGGAGTTGGACGATGTAGCCGGTGCAGGCGGGGTCGGCGTTGAGCTCGTCGACGACGTCCTCGACCTGCCGCTGGGTGGCGTCGGCGGGCAGGTCCCGCCGGATGGAGGCGATGCCGACCTGGGCGCAGTCCCGGTGCTTGCCGGCGACGTAGGCACGGCTGCCCGGGTCGTCACCGACGAGAAGGGTGCCGAGGCCTGGGGGACGGCTCCCGTCGGCGGTCAGTTTCGCCACCCGCTCGGCGAGTTCACGACGGATGTCGGCCGCGGTCGCCTTGCCGTCGAGGAGTTGTGCGGTCACCGGTGGTGCTCCTTGTCCTTGACGGCTAACCACGGAGACGGGACATCGTCGGGTCGAACAACGGCTCCTCGGCGACCACGGCCTCCACCCGCTGGTCGAAATACCCGATGTGCAGCACCGTCCCCGGCGCGGCCACCTCCGTCGGGAGCCAGGCGTACGCGATCCCCTTGCCGATCGTGTAGCCGTACGCCGCGCTGGTGACGTAACCGACGGCCCGCTCGCCGTCGTACACCGGCTCCTTGCCGAGGACGACCGACCTCGGGTCGTCGATGGTGAGGCAGGTCAGCCTGCGCCCCACGTTCTCCTTGCGGAGCAGCAGCGCCGCCTTGCCGATGAAGTCCGGCTTGTCGAGCTTGACGGCGAAGTCCACGCCGGCCTCGTACGGGTCGTGCTCGTAGGTCATGTCGGTGCCGAAGGACCGGTAGCCCTTCTCCAGGCGCAGGCTGTTGAAGGCGCCGCGGCCGGCGATGACGCCGCCCAGCGGTTCGGCCGCCGCCCACAGCGTGTCCCAGAGCTTCTCGCCCAAGTCGGCGGTGGTGTACAGCTCCCAGCCGAGCTCGCCGACGTACGACAGACGCATGGCGGTGACCGGGACGGAGCCGATGTGGGCGCGCTTGGCGCGGAAGTACTTCAGCCCGTCATTGGAGAAGTCCTCGTCCGTCAGCGGCTGCAGGACCTTGCGGGCCAGCGGGCCCCACAAGCCGATGCAGCAGGTGCCGGGCGTGATGTCGCGGACCTGGACCGTGCCGTCGGCCGGCAGGTGGCGGGTGAACCAGTCGAGGTCGAGGTTGCCGTTGGCGCCGACCTGGAACAGGTCGCGGGCCAGCCTCGCCACCGTGATGTCGCTGCGGATGCCGCCGTCGTGGTCCAGGAGCAGCGTGTACGTCACCGAGCCGACCGACTTGGCGACCTTGCCGGTGACCAGCCGCTCCAGGAAGTCGGCGGCACCGGGGCCGCTGACCTCCAGGCGCTTGAGGGCGGTCATGTCGTACAGGGCGACCGTCTCGCGGGTGGCCTGGGCCTCGGCGCCGACGATCGGCGACCAGTACCGCGCCGCCCAGTCGTTGGGTGTGGGGATGGAACGGCCTTCCACCAGGCGGGCGTTGGCCTCGTACCACTGCGGGCGCTCCCAGCCGTTCGCCTCCAGGAAGAACGCTCCGTGCTCCTGCTGGCGGGTGTGGAAGGGGCTCTTGCGGATCGGGCGCGGCTTTCCGCTCGGCTGCAGCGGGTGGAGGATGTCGTAGACCTCGACGAAGTTCTGGCAGTCGCGGGCCAGCACGTACTCGGGGGTCAGCTGGTGCGGTTCGAAGCGGTTGACGTCGCACTCGTGCAGGTCGAAGGACGAGCAGTGGCCGTCGACCAGCCACTCGGCCATCGCCCGGCCGACGCCCGCGGAGTGGGTGACCCAGACGGCCTCGGCGACCCAGAAGCCCTTGACGTCCGGGGACTCGCCGAGCAGCGGGAAGTTGTCGGTAGTGAAGGAGAAGAGGCCGTTGATGCCCTCCTCGATCTTGGCGTCCTGAGTCGCGGGGAGCAGGGACTGGGTCTCGGTCCAGGCGGGCGCGAAGTCCTCCTCGGTGAACTTCAGCACCGAGGGCATCTGGTCGGCCGCGTCCACGGAAAGGATGTCGTCCGCCGAGATCGGCATGGGGCGGTGGCCGTAGTAGCCGATGCCGATGCCGTCGAAGCGGTCGCGGTAGTAGAGGTCGGCGTCCTGGTGGCGCAGGATCGGGCGGACCGCCTCCTCGGTCTGACCGGCGAGGGCGGGGACGGGGCCGGTCCAGGCGAGCTGGTGGGCGAGCGGGGTCAGCGGGAGGTTCATGCCGGCCATGCGGGCGATCCTCGGGCCCCAGATGCCGGCGCAGCACACGACTATGTCGGCGTCGAGATCGCCGTGGTCGGTGCGGACGCCGGTGACCTCGCCGTCGGCCTGGAGGACGTCGAGGACCTCGTGGCGGGCGAGGAAGCGTACGCCGCGCTCGGTGGCCCGGCGGATCTGGGCCTCGACCGCGAGGACGGCCTTGGCCAGGCCGTCGGTGGGGACCAGGAGGCCGCCGAGGACCTTGTCACGGTCGACCAGCGGGTGCTGCTCGACGCACTCGTCGGGGGTCAGCAGACGGGCCTCGACGCCCCAGGCGGTGATCCAGCCGTGGCGGCGGTGCAGTTCCGTCAGGCGCTCGGGGGTGGTGGCCACTTCGAGGCCGCCGACCTGCAGGAAACAGGGCTTGCCGTCGACGTCGAGGGAGCAGAACTTCTCGACGGTGTAGCGGGCCAGCTCGGTCATGGTCTTCGACGAGTTCGTCTGGAAGACCAGGCCGGGAGCGTGCGACGAGGATCCTCCGGTGGCCGGGAGGGGGCCCTGGTCGACCACGGTCACTTCGGTCCAGCCTCGTGCGGAGATCTCGTCCGCGAGGGCCGCACCCACGACGCCCGCTCCGATGATCACCACTCGGGGTCCCGCCATCGCCGCACCTCCGAAATCAAACCGGTCAGTTGCTGCCTACGCAACACGATTCAAGTTGCGCAACTCAGCGTGCCTGTCGCCGGGAGCGGGTGTCAAGGGGTCCGTGACGCCGGAAAAGGGCCCGTCACAGGGCCGGAACACGGCAATGCCCGGCGGGCGGTGCGCCGCTGCGCGCACCGCCCGCCGGGCAGGTCCGACCGGTTCGTGCCGTGGGCTACTTGAGCCAGGCGTCCACCTTGTCCTTGTTGGCGTCGACCCACTTCTTGGCGGCCGCGTCGTCGGACAGCTTGTCCTGGGCGATGTACTTGGCGACCTCGTTCTGGTCGTCGTTCGTCCAGTTGAAGTTCTTCACCAGGTTGTAGGCGGGGCTGCCGGACTTGGCGAACTTGGCGCTGACGATCTTGTTGAGGTTATAGACGGGGTAGTCGCAGGCGACCTTGGCCGCGTCCGCGTCACAGCCCGTCTTGTACGCGGGCAGACTGACCTTCTTCAGCGGCACCTCGGACAGGAACCACTGCGGCTCGTAGAAGTAGCCGATGACCCACTTCTTGTTCTTCTCGGCGTCGCGGAAGGCCGTGATGAGGGCGGCCTCACTGCCCGCGTAGACCACCTTGAAGTTCAGGTTCAGGTTCTTCACCAGCGCCGCGTCGTTGGTGACGTAGGACGGGTCGCCGTCCAGGAGCTGGCCCTTGCCGCCCGACTCGGACGTCTTGAACTTCGCCGCGTACTTATTGAGGTTCTTGTAGTCGAGGATGTCGGGGTGGGCCTTGGCCAGCCACGGCGGCACGTACCAGCCGATGATGCCCTTGTTGCCGGTCTGGCCGGCGTCCACGGCGGTCTTCTGCTGGTCGATGTACTTCTTCACCAGGTCGGCGTGGCCCCAGTTCTCCAGCACGGCGTCCACCTCTCCGGTGCCGAAGCCCTGCCAGGCGATCTCTTCCTTCAGGTTCTTCTTGTTCACCGTGCAGCCGAGGTTGTGCTGGGCGACGTACGCGACGACCGCCGCGTCGGCCTCGTAACCCACCCAGGGGTTGACCGCGAGGTTGAAGGTGCCGCATTTGCCGGAACTGCCCGAGCTGCTGCCGGAGCCCGAGGAGGTGTCACCGACCTTCGCACCTCCGCACGCGGTGAGGGTGAGGCCGAGGACGGCCAGGCCGGCCGCGCCGACTCGCCAGTGTCTTGCCATGGTGTCCTGCTCCTTTAAGCGCCCGCGCGTCGCGCCGCGGCCTGAGTGATCCGGTCGAACATGACTCCGAGCAGTACGATGGCGAGCCCTGCCGCCAGCCCCTTGCCGTACAGCTCTCCCTGCGAGAATCCGGCCACGACGTCGTAGCCGAGGGCTCCTGCTCCTACCAGGCCGCCCACAACAACCATCGACAGCACGTAGATCAGGCCCTGGTTGGTCGCGAGCGTCAGGGCACTGCGTGACATCGGCAGTTGGACCTTGGTGATGATCTGCCAGGTGTTGCACCCGGCGGAGGTGGCCGCCTCCACGGTGGTCTCGGGCACCGCCCGGATCCCGTCCGCGATGATCTTCATGGCCACCGGGGCGCCGTAGACGATCGCGGCGACGATGGCCGTGAAGCGGGTGGCGCCGAACAGCGCGAGGAACGGCACCAGGTAGACGAACGGCGGCATGACCTGGGCCGCGTCCAGGGTGGGCCGGATCGTCCGGTCCACCAGCGTGCTGCGCCCCATCCACACGCCGAAGACGACGCCGAGGATCATCACCAGGACCGTCGCGACGATCGTCGAGGCGAGCGTCGTCATGGCGTCCGACCACACGCCGGTGGCGACCAGCAGGCCCACGCACACGGCGGTGGTGATCCCCGACTTCCAGCCGCCCAGCACCACGGCGAGGGCGACCAGCACCGCGCCGACCAGCCACCACGGGGAGTCGGTGAACAGGGTCTGGAACGGGTTGAGCAGGCCGTTGGTCATGCCGTCACGGAATGCGTTGGTCATGCCCGACAGGTGGTCCTGCACCCAGGTGGTCACGGTGTCCGTCGCGCTCGCGATGTGGCTGCCGACGGTGCCGTCGCCGGGGAAGTCGGCCGCCCACAGATAGGTGTGCGAGAGGTAGATCAGGACCACCGTGACCACGGCACCGGCGCCCAGCAGCGCAGGGCGCCACTTGGTGAGGTCGTGCCTGGCGTTGCGCGCGTTCTCCTCGCGGGCGGCGGCCGCGGTGGTGACCCGGTCCAGCACGATCGCCATGATCACGATGGCGAGGCCCGCGTTGAAGGCCGTTCCGACGTCGAGCGACTGCAGCGCCTGCAGGACGTTGACGCCGAGGCCCGGCGCGTTGATCAGGGCCGCGACGGTGACCATGGCCAGAGCGGCCATGATGGTCTGGTTGACGCCCATCACCACGGTCCGCTTGGACATCGGCAGCAGGACCTTCAGCAGCGACTGGCGGCGCGTGGCACCGAGGGAGTCGGCCGCCTCGACGGTCGTCTTCGACACGTTGCGGATGGCGTGCGCCGTGATGCGGATCGTCGGCGCGGCCGCGTAGACGACGGTGGCGATGGTGGCCGACGCACCGCCGATGAGGAAGACCAGGGTCAGCGGCGCAAGGTAGACGAAGGCCGGCATCGTCTGCATGAAGTCCAGGAACGGCGTGATGAACCGGTTGAACCGGTCCGAGAGTCCGGCCCACACCCCGAGCGGGATCGCGAAGAGCAGGGCCACGAACACCGCGCACAGGATGAGCGCCAAAGTGTCCATGCTCTCCTGCCACAGGCCCTGCAGCCCGAAGAAGGTGAAACCGGCCACGGTCAGCAGGGCGACCTTCCAGTTGCCCAGGGCCCAGGAGGCGAATCCGGCGAGGCCGACGACACCGAGCCAGCCGATCTGCGGGACCGGGCGGGCCCCGGACGGCTGGGAGATCAGGTGCTGGACGAAGGTCACCAGGTTGTCGATGACCAGCCGGATCTCGTTGAAGAAGTACAGGAAGAGCGGGTTGGAGTTGCGGTTGGCGCCGATGGAGTCGTTGAAGTCGTTGATCCAGCGGTGCAGGTCGGTGAGATCCGCCACCGCCAGGGACAGGGTCTGCTTGCCGCGCAGGACGGCGAAGAGCACCAGCCAGACGACGAGGATCGCGGCGATGACCACGGGCCGGCCGACCTTGCGCACGCTCCTGGCGGGCGCGACCGGGGGCGCGGCCTCCGTCGTCTCCGGTTTCTCCATGGCGACGGTCATCACGCGCCGCCTTCCTGCCCGGCGACGACGGTCAGGATCTCCTCGTCGCCGACGATGCCGAGCAGCTTTCCGTTCTCGACGACCTTGACCGGCTTGTCGGCGGCCAGGACGGCCCGGGTGGCCTCCTTGACCACGACGTCCGGGCCCAGCTCGGGGCCGTCGAGTTCGTCGCCGTCCTCCGGGGCGCGCATGATCCAGCGCAGGGTGAGCACGTCTCCGCGCGGCACGTCCTTGACGAACTCACGGACGTAGTCGTCGGCGGGTGCGCCCACCAGCTCGTCGCCGGTGCCGCACTGCACCATCTTCCCGTCGCGCATGATGAGGATGCGGTCGCCCAGCTTGAGCGCCTCGGAGAGGTCGTGGGTGATGAACACCATGGTCTTGCCCACCTCGTGGTGCAGCCGGATGACCTCGTTCTGCATGTCGCGCCGGATCAACGGGTCCAGCGCGGAGAAGGGCTCGTCGAAGAAGAGGACGTCCGGGTCGCCCGCCAGCGCCCGTGCCAGACCGACGCGCTGCTGCATACCGCCGGAGAGCTGGTCCGGGTACGACCTCTCGTAACCGGCGAGACCGACCAGTTCCACGACCTCCAGGGCGCGCTTGGTGCGCTCCGCCCTGCTCATACCGCGGATCTCCAGGCCGAAGGCCACGTTGTCGACGACCCGGCGGTGCGGCAGCAGCCCGAAGTGCTGGAAGACCATGGAGAACTTGCGGCGCCGCAGGTCCCGCAGCCGGGCCGCGTCCGCCTCCCGGATGTCCTGGCCCTCGAAGACGACCTCACCTGTGGTGGGTTCGATCAGCCGGGTCAGACAGCGCACCAGGGTGGACTTGCCGGAGCCGGACAGGCCCATGACGACGAAGACCTCGCCGGGCGCCACGTCGAAGCTGACGTCGCGCACGGCGGCGGTGCATCCGGTGCGGTCCATCAGCTCCCGGCGGGAGAGACCGCACAGCTCCTCGGACTCCGGCACCTTCTCGGCCTTGGGTCCGAACACCTTCCACAGCCTGCGCACGGATATGACCGGAGTGCCGTCCGAGTCCTGGGGCGTGCCGCGCCGCTGCGGCACCTCGGTCTGTGTGGGGGTCACGATCGACCTCTTTTCGGCGTTCAGCCGCGGAACCAGTGCTGCGGCCGGGGTTGGATGTTCTGCCAGACATGCTTGGGCTCTCGGTACTCGTTCAGGCCGGTCGGTCCCAGCTCCCGGCCCACGCCCGAATGCCCGAAGCCACCCCACTCCGCCTGCGGCACATAGGGGTGGTAGTCGTTGATCCACACGGTGCCGTGGCGCAGCCGCCGGGCCAGGCGCTGGGCCTTGCCCGCGTCCTGGGTCCAGACGGCGCCGGCGAGGCCGTACTCGGTGTCGTTGGCGATGCGGACGGCGTCGTCCTCGTGGGTGAAGCGTTCCACCGTGAGTACGGGGCCGAAGGACTCCTCGTGCACCACCCGCATGTCCTGCGTGCACTCGTCGAGGACGGTCGGCGGGTAGTAGTGGCCGCCCGCGAGGGCCGGGTCGTCGGGCCGGGCACCGCCGCAGCGCAGTACGGCGCCTTCCGCCAGGCCCGCCGCGACGTACGCCTCGACCTTCGCCAGGTGCTGCGCGGAGATCAGCGCGCCGGTCTCGGCGTCGGGGTCGAAGGGACCGCCGAGGCGGATCTGCCGGGCGCGGCGGACGACCTCGTCGACGAAGCGGTCGTGCAGCGAGTCCTCGACGATCAGCCGGGCGCCGGCCGAGCAGACCTGCCCGGAGTGCAGGAAGACCGCGGTCAGGGCGAAGTCGACGGCGGTGTCGAAGTCGGCGTCGGCGAAGACGACGTTCGGGTTCTTGCCGCCCAGTTCGAGGGCGACCTTCTTCACCGTGGCGGCGGCGGTCGCCATGATGTGCCGGCCGGTGTTCAGGCCGCCGGTGAAGGAGACCATGTCGACCGCCGGGTGCTCGGAGAGGGGCGCGCCCACCTCGGGGCCGGCGCCCAGCACGAGATTGGCGGCGCCCGCGGGCAGTCCCGCCTCCTGCAGCGCCTTCATCAGCAGGACGGAGGTCGAGGGGGTGAGCTCGCTGGGCTTGAGGATGATCGTGTTGCCGGCGAGCAGAGCCGGGGCGACCTTCCAACTGGCCTGCAGCAGCGGGTAGTTCCAGGGGGTGATCAGTCCGCACACGCCGACCGGCTCGTAGACGACGCGGCTGACGGCGTCGTCGCGGCCGGTGTCGATCACGCGGCCGGCGTCGGTGCCGCCGAGGCCGCCGTAGTAGCGGAAGCAGGAGACGACGTCGGCGATGTCGTACTCGCTCTCCACCAGGCGTTTGCCGGTGTCCAGCGACTCGGCGCGGGCGAACTCCTTGGCGTCGCGCTCGATGATGTCGGCGGTGCGCAGCAGCAGGGCGCCGCGTTCCCGCTCGGGGGTGTGCGGCCAGGGGCCTTCGTCGAAGGCGCGGCGGGCCGCGGCGATCGCCGCCTCGGTGTCGGCACGGGTGCCCTCCGATACGGTCGCGGCGAGCGTGCCGTCGGCGGGACATCGGATCTCGCGGCGGCCGCCGGCCACCGGCTCCCGCCATTCACCGTCCAGATACAGGTCTGCCACGCGCCAGCCCTTCAACCGAAATGCGTTGCGCATTGTGCATCCAATTGCTTGTGGTGGAACACCCTGGCGAATGTGCAGACATACGTCAAGAGGTTCGCCGATGACGATTTAGCAAGGGCCCGACCGTCCCTTCTCTCTTGACCGAAGGACCCTTTCGCTTGGAGCATGTTGCGTATCGCTCACCAAGTTGTGCATTACGCACCAACGGAGGCCGCCCATGTCCCCTCGTCCCCAGCCCGGCCGTGAGTACGTCCTCACCCTCTCGTGTCCCGACAGTGCGGGCCTGGTCCATGCCGTGAGCGGGTTTCTCGTCCGCAACTGCGGCAACATCCTGGAGAGCCAGCAGTTCGACGACCGGCTCCAGGGCCGTTTCTTCATGAGGGTCCACTTCGATGTTTCCGATCCGAGCGTCGGACTGGAACATCTGCGTTACCGGTTCGGACCCGTCGCCGAGGCCCACCACATCTCCTGGACGCTGCGGGACGCCGCCACCCCGACCCGGACGCTGATCATGGTGTCCAAGTTCGGGCACTGCCTGAACGACCTGCTCTTCCGCCAGCGCACCGGCGCCCTGAACATCGAGATCCCGGCGATCGTCTCCAACCACCGCGACTTCGAGAGCCTGGCGGAGACCTACGGCGTCCCCTTCCACCACGTCCCGGTCACCAGGGACACCAAGCCCGAGGCCGAGGCACGGCTCCTTGAGCTGGTGCGCGAGCTGGACGTGGACCTCGTGGTCCTGGCCCGCTACATGCAGATCCTCTCCGACGACCTGTGCAAGCAGCTCGAGGGCCGCGCCATCAACATCCACCACTCCTTCCTCCCCAGCTTCAAGGGCGCCCGCCCCTACGAGCAGGCCTACGACCGGGGTGTGAAGCTGGTCGGCGCGACGGCACACTACGTCACGCCGGACCTGGACGAGGGCCAGATCATCGAGCAGGACGTGGTCCGCGTGGACCACTCCCTCGACCCCGGCGAACTGGTCACGGTCGGCCGTGACGTCGAGGCACAGGTCCTCGCGCACGCCGTGAAGTGGCACAGCGAGAGCCGCGTGATGGCCGACGGCAACCGCACGGTGGTCTTCCGCTGAGCGGGACACGGACGACACAGCCGAGGGGCGGGCCGGAGACACCGGCCCGCCCCTTCGTCGTATACGGCGATCAGTGGCCGAGGCGGTCCAGCAGGGCCCGGCGCCAGGCCTCCGTCTCGGCGATCTGGTTGAAGGTGAACAGATGCAGGCCCGCCACGCCCGCCGACGGCGCGGTCAGGGCCTGCTCGCAGCGCTCCAGCAGTCTCTGCGGCGAGTAGCCGCCGGGGGCGGCCAAGCGCAGGAACCACGACGCGTGCCTGGTCAGGAAGCGCGTCGACTCCCCCACGCCGATCTTCGTGGCCATCGCGAGCAGCTTCGCGCGCTGCACGGGCCCGGCGACACCGACGTACAGGGGCAGGGTGACGTCCCGGCGCCGCACCCGCGCGATCCACTCCCCCAGCACCCGCGGGTCGAAGCAGAGATTGCTCACGATGTACGTGGCGTGCTCGCGCTTGTCCCACATGGACTGGATGGTGACGTCGTCGTGGATGAGGGGATGGCTCTGCGGGTATCCGGTGATCCCCCGGTGCGCGAAGGGGCTGCCCAGCTCGCTCAGCGCCCGCAGCACCGGCAGCGCGCCGTCGTACACCCCGGCCGGCGGATCCGCGTCGCCGGCCGGCACGAACACGTCGTCCACGCCGGCCTCGCGCAGCCGGCCCGCGACCTCCTTGAGGTGCACCTCGTCCCGCAGCAGCCGTGCCGGGACGTGGGGGACGACACGGTAGCCGTGCGCGGCGAGCCTCTCCGTGAGGGCGAGGGTCGGCTCCAGGCCCTTGACCGGCGACGCCGTCACCGTGAGGACGACGTCACGCGGGACATGGGCCAGGACCTTCTCCTCGGTCGACCGGGCGGGCAGCACCTCGTAGCGGACGCTGCCGAGCAGCGCCCCGAGCCCCGTGGCGGCCAAGGCCTACCCCGCCTGCTTCTGGGCGTCGCGGTGGCGGTAGTACGCGGCCTTCGACGGAGCGAGCGGTTCCTTGCCCAGGATCAGGTCGGCGGCCTTCTCGGCGACCATCATCACCGGCGCGTAGATGTTGCCGTTGGTGACGTACGGCATCACGGAGGCGTCGACGACGCGCAGCCCCTCGACGCCGTGCACCCGCATGCTGGCCGGGTCGACGACGGCCATGTCGTCCGTGCCCATCTTGCAGGTGCAGGACGGGTGCAGGGCGGTCTCGCCCTCCTTGGCCACCCAGGCGAGGATCTCCTCGTCCGACTCCACCTTCGGTCCCGGCGAGACCTCACCGCCGTTGTAGGGGGCGAGCGCGGGCTGGTTGAGGATCCTGCGGGCGACCCGGATCGCCTCGACCCATTCCCGGCGGTCCTGCTCGGTGGAGAGATAGTTGAAGCGCAGGGCCGGGTGCTCGCGCGGGTCCCTGCTCTTGATCTTCACCGAGCCGATGGCGTCGGAGTACATGGGCCCGACGTGCACCTGGTAGCCGTGACCGCCGGCCGGTGAGGAGCCGTCGTAGCGGACGGCGACCGGCAGGAAGTGGAACATCAGGTTGGGGTAGTCGACGTCCTCGTTGCTGCGGGCGAAGCCGCCGGCCTCGAAGTGGTTGGTCGCCGCCGGTCCCTTCCTGAACAGCCACTGCAGCCCGATGAAGGGGGCGCGCCACTTCGCCATGTACGGCTGCATGGAGACGGGCTGCTTGCAGGCGTACTGGACGTAGACCTCGAGGTGGTCCTGCATGTTCTCGCCGACGCCCGGCAGGTCGTGGACGACGTCGATACCGAGGGCGCTCAGTTCCGCCGCGTTGCCGACACCGGAGAGCTGGAGCAGCTGCGGCGAGTTGATCGCGCCGCCGCACAGGATCACTTCCCTGGCGCGGACCTGCTGCAGGGCGCCCCTGCCGTGCCGGTACTCGACGCCGACGGCGCGCTTGCCCTCGAACAGGACGCGGGTGACGAGGGCCCGGGTCCTGACGGTGAGGTTGGGGCGCTTCCTGACGGGCTTGAGGTACGCCTTCGAGGCCGACAGCCGGCGTCCGCGGTGGACGTTGCGGTCGAACTTGGCGAAGCCCTCCTGCCGGTAGCCGTTGACGTCGTCGGTCGGGGCGTAACCGGCCTCCTCGGTGGCCTTCTGGAAGGCGGTGAAGAGCGGGTTGGTGGCGGGACCGCGCTCCAGGACGAGGGGACCGTCGTGGCCGCGGAACTCGTCGTCCGGGTCGGCGGCGAGACAGTTCTCCATGCGCTTGAAGTAGGGCAGACAGTGCGCGTAGTCCCAGGTCTCCATCCCGGGGTCGGCGGCCCACCGCTCGTAGTCCATGGGATTGCCGCGCTGGAAGATCATGCCGTTGATGCTGCTGGAGCCGCCGAGCACCTTGCCGCGGGCGTGATAGACACGGCGTCCGCCCATGTGCGGCTCGGGCTCGGACTCGTACTTCCAGTCGTAGAATCGGCTGCCGATCGGGTAGGTCAGGGCCGCGGGCATGTGGATGAAGACGTCCCACGGGTAGTCGGACCGGCCGGCCTCCAGCACCAGCACCCGGTTGCCCGGGTCCGCGGAGAGCCTGTTCGCCAGTGCGCTGCCTGCCGAACCGCCGCCGACGATGACGAAGTCGTACTGCAGAGGAGCCATGGTGCCTCGTCTCGCTCGCGCCGTCGATACGCGAGGCATGCTAATACGCGTAGCGCTATACGCACTAGGTTGCGTGGCACGCAACCTGGAAGGCTTGGTTCCGACGCCACCGAACCTTTGTTTCGGCACGGGTGGACCTTTGTTTCGCAGCCGTGACGTGCTCGCGCCGCATCGCCCCGAGCCGTCCGAGGCAGGCTCACGCCGGCCGTGGATCCCGGTCACCCTCGGAATGCCGACGCTTTGAAGCCCGGGCCGCTCGCTCTTCTCCCCCGTGCCCCGACCGGTCCCCTCGCGTGTCTTGCGGACCTTGCGCGAGAGGACCGCGTTCGCAATGGCAGACGGGTTCGCGACACCGGCGACCTGCCCGCCGTCGGCCAGGGAGTCCACTGTTTCCTTAACGGCCCGGCGGTTGCCGGTCGCGGCGACCTTCTGCGGCATCGAGAACTCCTCGTCGCAGGCTCCCGGCGTCCGCAGCGAAATCAGCCACGTCAGGGAAGCCCAAGTCCGTTCGCGACTACTGAATCCGCGGTACGCCCGGACAGCCCGGATCAGCCCCGGTCAGGGTCGTCAGGCCCAAGACGCTGTACCGTACTGCGCGTATAGTTTCGCTGTGAGCAACCACAGCCAAGACACCGAAACGTCAAATTCGCAGGCCGGCGGGGTGCAGTCGGTCGATCGAGCCATCAGCGTCCTCGAGATCCTGGCCCACCGTGGGGAGGCCGGCGTCAGTGAGGTGGCCGCCGAGATCGACGTTCACAAGTCCACCGCGTTCCGGCTGCTCGGCGCCCTGGAGTCGCGGGGTCTGGTGGAGCAGGCCGGCGAGCGCGGCAAGTACCGGCTCGGCTTCGGCATCGTGCGGCTGGCCGGCGCGGTCACCGGACGCCTCGACATCACCCAGCAGGGCCGCCCGGTCTGTGAGCGTCTCGCCGAGGAGATCGGCGAGACCATCAACATCGCGGTGATGCAGGAGCACTTCGCGATCAACCTCTACCAGGTGCGCGGCCCGGCGGCCGTCGCCGCGCACAACTGGGTCGGCGAGCTGACCCCGCTGCACGCCACCTCCAGCGGCAAGATCCTCCTCGCCCACCTGCCGACCAAGGAGCGCGCGGCGCTGCTTTCCGAGGCCGGGCTGAAGAAGGTCACCCCGCACACCATCACCGCCAAGGCGAAGCTGGAGAAGAACCTCGCCGACGCGCGGGAGCACGGCTACGCCTTCACCCTGGAGGAGTTGGAGATCGGCCTGCACGCCATGGCCGCCCCGATCCGCAACCAGGACGGCGAGGTCATCGCGGCACTCAGCGCCTCGGGGCCGTCGTACCGCTTCACCGAGGAGCGGCTGCACGAACTGGCCCCGGTGCTGCTCAAGGGCGCCGAGGAGATCAGTCACCGTATGGGCTACCTGGGCTGAGTCACCGTACCCAGCCGCTCGTTGACCCAGTCGTGGAAGGCGCCGATGTGGTGCTCACTGGGCACCAGCACGCCTCCCTTGGCGTACATCCGGGAGTGCATGCCGGGCTGGGTGCGCTCGCACGCCTCGAAGTCCTGCCGGTTGACCCGGTCGAAGAGCTCCACGGAGCGGCTGACGTCCTTGCCGCTGTCGACGACGTGCGGGAGGTACAGCCAGTCGCACTCGACGATCGTGCGGTCGACGGCCACCGGGTACATGCGGTGGAAGATGACGTGGTCGGGGACGAGGTTGATGAAGACCTGCGGCTTGACGGTGATCGCGTAGTAGCGGCGGTCCTGGTCCTCGGCGACCCCGGGTATGCGCTCCAGGCCCTCGCTGCCGTCGACGGTGAAGCCCTGGATCTCCTCACCGAACTCGGCGCCGTGGCCGACGTAGTACTGGGCGGCGTAGCCGTCGGCGAACTCCGGCAGCACCTCGGTCAGTTCGGGGTGGATCGTGGCGCAGTGGTAGCACTCCATGAAGTTCTCGATGATGAGCTTCCAGTTCGCCCTGACGTCGTAGACGATGCGCCGGCCGACCGAGAGGTTGTCGATGTCGTAGTGGTCGATGGACTCGACGTCGCCGAGCCGTTCGACCACGGCGCCCATGACGTCCTCCTCGAAGGAGGGCGGGTTCTCCGCGAGGCACACCCACACATAGCCCAGCCATTCGCGCACGGCGACGCTCACCAGGCCGTACTCGGTGCGGCCGACGTCGGGCATCTTGGTGAGGTTGGGAGCGGCGACGAGCTTGCCGTTCAGGTCGTACGTCCAGGCGTGGTACGGGCATTGGAAGGCCCGCTTGACCTCGCCGGTCTCCTCGGTGCAGAGCCTGGCCCCGCGGTGCCGGCAGACGTTGAAGTACGCGCGGATCGAGTTGTCCCGGGCGCGGGTGACGAGGATGCTCTCGCGGCCCACGTCGACGGTGCGGAAGGCGCCCGGCTTGGCCAGCTCGGAGGCGCGCGCCACGCAGAACCACATGGTCTCGAAAATGCGCTCCTGCTCCTGGGCGAAGATCCCGGGGTCCGTATAGGAGGAGCCGGGCAGGGTGGCGATCAGGCTGTCCGGCAGGCTGGTCGAGGTCACGGTGCACTCCTCGGGAAACGTCGTGGAGGGGTCATTCACGCGGCGAGCTGTTTGCGCAGGCGGGTGAACAGGCGCGGCTGGTTCATCCCGAGCACGGCGACGGGCTGGCCCGAACGCCGGTAGACGGCGAGGACGTTGCGGTCCTCGGCGGCGCCTTCCTCGATGGTCACGCTGTCGGCGCCGGCCGCGTGACCGGCGAACTGGATCTTTATGCCGTACTGGTCGGACCAGAAGTACGGCGGCCGGGGCACCCCCGGTTCCACCGCGCCGCCCGCGAGCAGCGTGGCGATGGCGGCGCCGGGCCGCTCCCGGGCGCCGGTCCAGTGCTCGACCCGGCGGTGCAGGCCCGCACGCGGGTCGTACCAGTTGGCGCAGTCGCCGACCGCGACCACACCGGCCAGGCTGGTGCGGCCGTCCGCGCCGCACTTGACGCCGTTGTCGAGGTCGACGCCGGATCCCGCCAGCCACTCGACGCAGGGGCGTGCCCCCACGCCGACGACCACGATGTCGGCGGGGATCGTCCGGCCGTCCTCCAGCAGGACCGCGTCGACACGCTTCTCGCCGCCCAGCCCCTTCACGCCGACCCCGCACAGCAGTCGTACGCCGTGGTCGGCGTGGAGGGCGGAGACGAGGGCGCCAATGGTCTCGCCCAGGGGGCCGGCCAGCGGTGTCGGAGCCGCTTCGACCACCGTCACGTCCAGGCCGAGGGCGCGGGCGGTGGAGGCGACCTCGGCGCCGATGAAGCCTCCGCCGATCACCACGAGCCGTCCGCCGCGGGCGAGTTCGACGCGCAGGGCGCGGGCGTCGTCCAGGGTGCGCAGGGTGTGCACCCCGGCCAGCCCCGCGGAGCCGGGCAGGGTGCGGGCGGCGGCGCCGGTCGCGATGACGACGCCGTCGGCGCGCACCTCCCGTCCGTCGGCGAGGCGCACGGCACGGTCGCGGGCGTCGAGGCCGACGGCACGGGCACCGAGCAGCCAATCGGCCCCCAGGTCCTCGTCGTCGGTCTCCAGCACCAGGTCCGCCTCGCCGAGGGTGCCGGCCAGGAATTCCTTGGACAACGGGGGCCTGTCGTACGGGCGGTGGAACTCCTCGCCGATGACGACGAGCCGCCCGTCGTAGCCCTGCCCCCGCAGCGAGCGCGCCGCCGACAGTCCCGCCAGCGACGCGCCCACCACGGCCACGGTCCTCACGCGGGACCTCCGGCCAGCCGGGAGGCGACGCAGGGCGGCAGGTTGGGGGCGTCCGTGGACACCCGCACGTAGATCATCCCGTCCTCGACCACGACCTCGTGCGTACGCACCGGGAGCTTGGCCGGCGGGGCGTCGACGGCGCCGGTGCGCAGGTCGAACTTCGAGGCGTGCAGCGGGCATTCCACCTCGCAGCCCTCCAGCCAGCCGTCGGCGAGCGAGGCGTCCTGGTGGGTGCAGGTGTCGTCGATGGCGAAGACCTCGCCGTCGTCGGTGTGGAACACCGAGACCGGCGGATCGATGTCGAGCCGGAAGGCCTCGCCTCGCGGAAGATCCGCGAGACGGCACGCGGGAATCATCATGACACCTCGGTGCGTATAACGAAACGGATTGCGGTAAGCGCAACATCAGTCTGAGGTCGCCCCAGAACCCTTGTCAAGGAGTTCAGAGGCCTTGTCGACCCCCGCGGATTGTTGCTCTTCATGCAACAGATGTCGCAATAAGCAACAAGTTCAGGGCAGGGGTCGACCCTTCGGTCGGTACGTCCGGGCAGGTCAGACGGTCAGTGACCGCGCGCGATCCACTCCTGCAGGTGCGGGGCCTCCGCACCTACGGTGGTCGTCTCCCCGTGACCGGTGTGCACGACGGTCGCGCCGGGCAGCGTCAGCAGCCGCTCGCGGATCGACTCGACGATGGTCGGGAAGTCGCTGTACGACCGCCCCGTGGCTCCGGGGCCGCCCGCGAAGAGGGTGTCTCCGCTGAAGAGCGCTCCCAGGGCCGGCGCGTACAGGCAGACCGCACCGGGGGCGTGCCCGGGGGCGTGCAGCACGGTCAGTTCGACGCCGGCCACGGACAGCACCTGCCCGTCGGCCAGCTCCGCGTCCGGCGTCCGGTCGGGGTGGGTCTGTTTCCACAGCGGCAGGTCGTCGGGGTGCAGCAGGACGGGGGCGCCGGTGCGCGCGGCGAGGGCAGGGGCGGCGTCGATGTGGTCGTTGTGGGCGTGGGTGCACACGATCGCCCGCAGGATCCGGCCGCCGACGGTGTCGACGATGGCGTCGGCGTCGTGCGCGGCGTCGACGACGATCACCTCGTGGTCGTCGCCGACGATCCAGACGTTGTTGTCGACCTCCCAGGTGCCGCCGTCCAGGGAGAAGGTGCCCGAGGTGACGAGGTGTTCGATGCGGGCAGCGGCCATCACAGCACCACCACCGAGCGCAGCACGTCGCCGCCGTGCATCCGCTCGAAGGCCTTCTCCACCTCGTCCAGGGCGATCGTCTCCGTCACGAAGGCGTCCAGGTCCAGGCGGCCCTGGAGGTAGAGGTCGATGAGCATCGGGAAGTCGCGGCTGGGCAGGCAGTCGCCGTACCAGGAGGACTTCAGCGCGCCGCCGCGGCCGAAGACGTCCAGCAGCGGCAGCTCCAGCTTCATCTCCGGGGTGGGCACGCCCACCAGCACCACCGTGCCGGCCAGGTCGCGGGCGTAGAAGGCCTGGCGGTAGGTCTCCGGGCGGCCGACCGCCTCGATGACGACGTCGGCGCCGAAGCCGCCGGTCAGCTCGCGGATCGCCTCGACGGGATCGCCCTCGCGGGAGTTGACGGTGTGGGTGGCCCCCAGCTTCCGGGCGGTGGCCAGCTTGCGGTCGTCGATGTCCACGGCGATGATCTTCGCCGCGCCCGCCAGCCGGGACCCGGCGATCGCCGCGTCCCCGACCCCGCCGCAGCCGATGACCGCCACGCTGTCACCGCGCCCGACGTTGCCGGTGTTGATCGCCGCACCGATCCCGGCCATCACCCCGCAGCCCAGCAACCCCGCGGCCGCCGCCGAGGCGGCGCGGTCCACCTTGGTGCACTGCCCGGCCGCCACCAGCGTCTTCTCCGCGAACGCGCCGATACCCAGGGCAGGAGACAGTTCCGTGCCGTCCAGCAGGGTCATCTTCTGCTTCGCGTTGTGGGTGTTGAAGCAGTACCAGGGCCGGCCGCGCAGACACGCCCGGCACTGACCGCACACGGCACGCCAGTTGAGGATCACGAAGTCGCCGGGCTCCACATCGGTGACGCCCTCCCCCACCGCCTCCACCACACCCGCGGCCTCATGGCCCAGCAGGAAGGGGAAGTCGTCGTTGATGCCGCCCTCGCGGTAGTGCAGGTCGGTGTGGCACACCCCGCAGGCCTCGACCTTCACCAGCGCCTCACCCGGCCCCGGGTCGGGCACGATGATCGTCTCCAGGCTGACGGGGGCGCCCTTCTTCCGGGCGACGACAGCGCGGACCTGATGAGTCATGGCCACTCCTCGGCTGGTACGAGACCTGAGTCGAATGTTGCTCATTGCGGCACACACAGCATGTGTCGCAACACAGCATCATGGAGGCCCGACTGGGGGTCAAGAAGCGTTCACCCGGCGATGACGGGCACCGCGGGTTTGCGGATCAGGAGCAGCGCCGCGTCGTCGTGGAGCCGGCCGCCCACATGTGCCAGCAGCTCCGCGTGCAGCGCGTCGAGGGTGCGGGACGGCTCCTCGCCGGCGTGGCGCGCCAGCCCTTCGCCGAGCGGATAGAACTCCCGGCCCCGGTCGCGGGCCTCGGTGACCCCGTCGGTGTAGAGGAGCAGCTGGTCCCCGTCGGCGAACGGCAGCACCTGCAGGCCGGGAGCGTGTCCGGTCAGCGCGCGCAGCCCGAGGGGTGGCGCCGGGTGGGCGGGCTCCACCGGCTCCACCCTCAGGCTGCCGCCCGACCGGCGGACCAGCAGCGGCGGCGCGTGCCCGCAGTTCACCATCTCCAGCCGCCCGGCTCGGGGGTATCCGGCGACCACGGCGGTGACGAAGTCGTCGGCGCCGAGATTGCGCGCCAGACTCCGTTCGATGCGCTCGACCACGGCCAGGAGGTCCGGCTCGTCCCAGGCGGCCTCCCGGAAGACCCCGAGCACCAGTGCCGCGGTCCCCACCGCCGGCAGTCCCTTTCCGCGCACGTCGCCGACGATCAGCCGGACCCCGTACGGGGTGGGGATCAGGGCGTACAGATCGCCGCCGATGCGGGCCTCGGCCGCCGCGGCGCTGTAGCGGACGGCGACCTGGAAGGGGCCGACGGTCGCCGGCACCGGCTTGAGCAGCGCGTGCTGGGCGGTCTCGGCGACCGAGCGGACCGCCGCCAGCACGCGTTCCCGGCGACCGCGCAGCACGCTGGCCAGGCCGCTCGCCAGCGTGACCGTCACCAGGGCGGACAGGACGGCCGCCAGTTCCCCACCCGGAACCCCGTCCCGGGTGCCCAGGGACGCGCCCAGCACCACGGCGAGCAGACCCGCGCACAGCACACCGCGCGGCCCGTTGGTCGTGGCTGCGAGGGCGGGACCGGCGGCCAGCAGGGGCAGCCAGATCATGCCGGCCCCGCCGGCCAGGTCGGTGAGCACGACGGCGCAGACGATCAGCACGGGCAGGGCGGAGGCCCAGTGGGCCAGCTGTTCTCGGGCCTGACTCGCCAGCTGCTCTCGGGCCTGACTCATGCTCTGTCCGCAGTCCTCACCTGTGGGGGGCACGGTCCGGGCCCACGCCTCAAACGCTTGTTCCTCCAGGAAACGAAATCGCTCCCGGACGTCACAAGGAGAGGAATTTCAGATAGTGAGCGAGAGGCTCCTGGTCACGCGGCTCGCGGTCGGGAGCAGCCGGGCCCTCACGTCCGGCAGCCGGGACAGCCGCTCGGCCGGCATGGAGACACCGAGCGAGCCGAGCGTGTCCCCGCAGTAGACGGGCACCGCGACGCACACCGTGCCCAGACAGTACTCCTCGAGGTCGGTGACCGCCGGGGCCACGGGTGAGGAGTCCAGGCGCCGCAGCAGTTCCAGCTGACTGGTGATCGTCCGTGGGGTGAGGTCGGCGAGATGGTGGCGGGAGAGGTAGTCCCTGCGGGCCTCGTCGTCCAGCTCCCGCAGGACGGACTTGCCCAGCGCGGTGGCGTGTCCGGCGTCCTCGAAGCCCACCCAGAGATCGACGCGGGGCGCCCGGGGGCCGTCGACGATCTCGGCGACGCGGATCTCGCCGTCCTCGTAGAAGGTGAGGTAGGCGGCGGTCGCGAGCTCGTCGCGCAGTGCCGCGAGCGTGGGCCGCACCCGGCTGAGCAGCGCCTGCCCGCGCCCCGTCGTCCCCAGCGTGTGCAGCTTGTCCCCGAGGACGAACCTGCCGTCCTCCACCTTCCGCGCGTACCCGTCGTGCACCAACGTGCGCAGCAGATGATAGGCGGTGGCCAACGGCAGCCCGGTCTCACGGGCCAGTTGCTTGGCGGTCGCGCCGTTCTCGTGCGCGCTCACCGCCTCCAGCAGTCGGAAGGCCCGCTGGACGGACGTGATCAGCGTGGGGCCGTCGTGCGCACCCATGGCACCAGCGTGCGCCGGGCGCCCTTCTGGGGCAAGGGGGAGCACCCGGGCGGCCCGCGACGTCTACTCGGGCGGGGTCGGCGTGTCGTGGGTGCGGTACATCGCCTGGACGTCCAGTTCCAGCTGGACCGTCGGGCCGACGACCGCGATCCCGCGGGCCAGCATCGACCGCCAGTTCAGCGTGTAGTCCTCGCGGTGGAGCTCCGTCTTGGCCAGGGCCGCGCAGCGCAGCTCCTCACCGTAACCGCCGTTGACCATGCCGAGGTAGGTGGTGTCCAGCGACACCGACCGGCTGACCCCGTGCATGGTCAGCGTGCCGAGCAGGGACCACTTGCTGCCGCCGCGGTAGGCGAAGCGGGTGCTGCGGAAGTCGATGTGGGGGAAGTGCTGCACGTCGAGGAAGTCGGCCGAGCGCAGGTGTGCGTCACGGGTGTTGTTGCCCGTGGTGATGCTGGAGGCGTCGATGCGCACATGGACGCGCGAGTCGGCGATGTCCTGGGTGACCTGGATGCCGCCCTCGAAGCGTTCGAAGCGGCCGTGCACATGGGCCATGCCGACATGCTTGGCGATGAAGCGGATCGCCGTGTGCGGCGGGTCGAAGAGCCAGGTCCCCGGGACCGGAAGGTCGGCCTGCCGGCCCGGTTGGAGCCACACCCGCTGCGGGGCCGCGCCCGAGTCGGCGACGACGTCGATGGTCTCGCGGTGCGGTTCCAGCCCTTCCGCGACGACCATCAGGCTGTAGCCTCCGGGCGGCAGCACGGCCATGAACAGGCCGTAGGGGTCCGTGGTGCCGCGTGCGGTGACCTGGTGGCCGCGCAGCTCCGTCACCGTCACGTCGGCGCCGCCGAGCGGCTGGTTCACGGGGTCCATGACCTCGCGTACGACGACGCCCGCCCCGGCCGGAACGGGAAGCGTGAGGCCCGCGGCGCTTCCGGGGGCATTCCTCAGTCGCCGCCGGAGCAGTCCGAGGGGCATGGGGTTCACCTTTCAGTCGGCGGTGGGGGGAATCAGGTGTGGCCGAGGATCCGGCGCACCGCCTCGCCGAGCAGCCGCTCGGCCTCGGCGCCGGAGCCGGCCGCGGTGGGGTGCCGGAAGGCGACATAGCCGTCCGGCCGTACGAGCAGCGCTCCCGCGTCGGCGACCTCGCTCAGCCGCGCCCAGTCGCCGTAGGGGTCCTCGTACTGCTGACCGGGTCCGATGACGACGGCGGCGATCTCCAGGTCCTGGGCCTCGGCGGCGCGCAGCCAGTCGGTCCCGCCGATGCCGGTGAGCAGCGTGAAGCGGCCCTGTCCGACGGTGTCGAGGGTGGAGAGGGTGCGGGTGCCGGAGGTGATCCAGGCGTGCGGGAGCTTGGCGCCGGGGCGGGAGGTCGGCTGGTGGTACAGCTCGGGGTCGCGGTCGAAGCCGGGGTCGGCGGTGCCGTCGGGGACGATCGCCGTGGAGGTGTAGCGCTGGTTGAGGTCGACGCCGTGCGCGTTGAACTCGTACACCTTGAACGCGATCGCCTCGCGCAGCCGTGCCCGCTGCTTCTGCGCCGCCTCCGTGTCGTCCTTGCGGGCGGTGATGTTGGCCCACAGCTGCTCGGGGGTCTGCGGGGAGA
The DNA here is from genome assembly GCF_040630525.1 of Streptomyces sp. NPDC005799. Taxonomy (NCBI): domain Bacteria; kingdom Bacillati; phylum Actinomycetota; class Actinomycetes; order Kitasatosporales; family Streptomycetaceae; genus Streptomyces; species Streptomyces sp. NPDC005799. Next base: position 18,844 of record NZ_JBEXXQ010000012.1, on the reverse strand, counting down.
GCCCGTCGAGTGCCTCGAAGATGGGCGCGGTCTCGCCGATGGACTTGTTGGCGCGGGTGACGATCTGCCTGCCGATCGGCGCGCGTTCGGCGGTGTAGGTGTCCAGGAGCCTCGGGGACGCGGTGCCGTCGAGGACGAGCTTGAGCTTCCAGGCCAGGTTGTAGGAGTCCTGGATGGAGGTGTTGGAGCCGAGGCCGTTGGACGGCGGGTGGCGGTGCGTGGCGTCGCCGGCGCAGAAGACCCGGCCGCTCGCGTAGGTCTCGGCGTACATCTCGTTGACGGTCCAGGCGGAGGACGACTTGATGGTCACCGGGATCTCGTCGTCGCCGACCAGTTGGCGCACGATCGTCTCGGCGTACTCGGTGGTCAGGTCAGGGGCGCCGGCCGTCACGTCGTACCCCCACACGATCAGCCACTCGTTCCACGGCCGCACACAGCGCACCAGGCCGGCGCCGATGCCGCCGACGGTGGCGCCGGGCGCCAGCACCCAGTACAGGGTGGACGGCCGGTGGGCCGTGTACTTGGACAGGTCGGCGTCGAAGACGATGTTGATGCTGCCGGCCACGCCCATCTGGCCGCCCATCGGCAGTCCGGCGTCCTCGGCGACCTTGCTGCGCCCGCCGTCGGCGCCGATGAGGTACTTGGCGCGGATGGTGTACTCGTCGCCGCGCAGCCGGTCCTCGACGGTGACCGTCACGCCGAAGGCGTCCTGTACGAAGGACTTGTAGACGGTGCTGAAGCGCAGCCGCGTGCCGCGCGCGACCGCCGCGTCCATGAGCACCGGTTCCATGAGGTGCTGGGGCATGTCGCACATCCGGGTGGGGCTGGCGAGTTCGTGGGCGGCCTGGACGAGCGGGTCGTTGCCCCAGGAGCGCACCCGGCCCAGCTCCTCGCCGGCGAGGCTGGTGCAGAAGGTCGTGTTGCCCATCAGCTGCTGCGGGGTCGCCTTGGCGATCACCTCGTCCTCGACGCCGAGGTCGCGCAGCACCTCCATGGTGCGCTGGTTGGTGATGTGCGCCCGGGGCGTGTCGGCGAGGCTCGCGTAGCGGGTGACGACGACGTTCGGCACGCCGTAGGTGCTCAGGGCGAGCGCGGCGGAGGCGCCGGCGGGGCCACTGCCGACGATCAGTACGTCGGTGACGACATCGGGCTCGACGGTGTGCACGGGGAACGCTCCAGGGACTGAGAACAGGCGCCGACTCTTCAAGATCGTGTACGCCCGGGCGGCGGCGCGGGTGTCTCAATAAGAGACAGTGCGCCTCCCGGACCTATGGTTGCGTGTTCAACTGCTCCCGGTAGGGTGAACCCCGCCGTGACCACCGCAGAGCGCCCCGCCGTCCGCCCGACCCTCGCAACGCTGCGCAGGGCCCGGGAGTTGTTCCTGCGGGGCGAGCAAGTCCCGGACGGCGTGCCCGAGGACGTCGTCGCCGCCTGGAGGCGTGCCCGGTTCTTCGGCGTACGACCCGACACCAAGGCCCTCGCGCCGCCTCCTCCTTCAGTACGAGCGCCGGAGCCCCCTCTGCTCACCGCCGCCCGGCCCGTCCTCGACCGGATCGCCCCCACACTCGGCACCGGCCGGACCTCGCTGGTGCTCACCGACGAGCGGCTGCGGGTGCTGTGGTCCGGCGGACTGGGCCCGAGCCGTCCCTGCCCCGACCTCTCCGAGCAGGCCGTCGGCCCGAACAGCGCGGCCCGCGCCCTGCACACGCACGGCCGTGCCGAGCTGCACGGCCCCGAGCACTTCCTCGACGCATGGCAGAACGTCTCCGCGGTCAGCGTGCCGGTGAGGGCCCCGGAGACCGGACACCTCCTGGGCACGGTGACGGTGGCCTCCGAGCTGTGCGCCGAGAACGCACCGCATCCCGGCGCCGCGCTCGCCGAGGCCGCCGCGCTCGCCGTCGAGGCCGAGCTGCTGTCCCGCTCCCGGGCGGCCGAACGGGCGCTGCTGGACGCCTACTTGCGTGCCGCCGGCGCAACGGGACGCGCGGCCCTGGCCCTCGACGGCCGCAGCAGGCTCGTCAGCGAGGCCGCGGCACGACTCCTGTCACCCGAGGAGCTGGACACGCTGGAGAGGTACGCGGTCGCGCTGCTGCGGGACTGGGGCGGCGAGGCGCACACGGTGCCTCGGGCGGCGGTGTCCGCCTCCGGCACGGGACTTGAGGCCTCGTACCGCATCCGTCTCCCGGCCCGCACGGCGACCCTGGCTCCGGTCCTTCACCTGGGCTTGGTGGCCGGGGCGGTCGGTGTGGTGGAGCAGGCGGGGCCCGCGAAGGTGCCTGCCGCCCCGCGGCACGCCGTCGGTCTGGCCGGGCGTTCGGTGCCGTGGTGCCATGCGGTGGACCGTGCAGTGGAGTTGGCCGGATCCCCGGAACCACTGCTGATCGTCGGCGAGCGCGGTACCGGGAAGACCTCGCTCGCCCGCGAGCTGGTCGCGAACCCCCTGGTCGTGGACGCGGCCGAAGGCGAACTGCCGCGCGACATCTGGGCGTTGCGGCACGAGGACCGCCCTGTCCTCATCCGCCACGCCGAACGTCTCACCCAACCCGACACAGCTCTCCTGAACACACTGCTCGCCACACGCCCCGACGCGCCTCTTCTGCTCACCTATACCCCGGGCACACCGCCCGGCCCCTGCCTCCAACGGCTCCTGGACACCCTCGCGGCACGCTCCGTGCCCCTCCCCGCCCTCCGCGAACGCCCGGAGGACGTACGGGAGTTGCTGTCCGCCCTCACCCCCAGGCCCGCGCCCGGCCGGCCGCCGGTGACCTGGACACTGGAGGCGCTGCGCGCCCTGGAGCAGCACCCCTGGCCCGGCAACGTCACCGAACTCGCCCATCTGGTACGGGCGTTGGCGGAACAGCGCGGGGTGACCGGTCCCGTCCGGCGCGCCGAACTGCCGGATCCCGTGCGCGAGGGGCCCTCGGCCCGCCCCCTCACCCCGATGGAACACGCCGAGCGCGCCGCCATCCTGGAGGCGCTGCGCCTGCACGGCGGCAACAAGGCCCGTACGGCGGCGGCCCTGGGCATCGCCCGCGCCACCCTGTACCGGAAGCTGCGCGGGTACCGGAGCTGACGGCGCTCAGTGCCGGGCGAACTGGACCCGGGTCGGCTGCACGACGTTGGGCCGGATCGCGATGCCGTCGACGGTGAGCTGTTCGCCGTAGATGTCGGTGATCCTGATCGGGCCCCCGCAGCCGCCCCCGTCCTCGGCGAGGAAGTAGTTGTAGTCGGCGCGCGCCAGCTGCCGCCAGCCACTGCCGGCGCGAACCTCCAGCCGGGCGAGGGGATTTCGGTGGCCGATGACCTGGATGCCGCACCAGTACCGCGTGGACCCGGTCTTGTAGCGAACCGAGAGAGTGCCGACGTCGCCGGGGCTCGCGAGTTCCCAGGTGATCGGGACACGGCCGGCCGAGGGCGCGGCGAGCTTGGCGAAGGCCTGTGCGCTGAGGTCGATCTGACCGACGGCGCAGTCGCCCGGGCACTCGTTGGTGATGCGGACCGTGACGGAGGCACCGCTCGCGGCCCGCACGACCACATACGCCCCGCACGCCTTCGACCCCTCGTAGTCGGCGGTGTTCATCGCCCCGGTCAGGACGTCACTGCTCGCGTCGTACAGACACGCCCCGGTGCCGTCGGTCTGGTAGAAGGTGGCGACCCCCCGGTGGGTGACGCCGGGGCGGATACGTCCCGCCAACGGGGCCGCACCGGAAGCCGGTTGGCCGACCGGCACGGCGGACGCCTTCAGCGGCGGGGCGGTCGCCGAAGAAGCGGTCGCCGACGGGGACTTCTTGCTCGCGGTGCGTCCCGCGGACACACTCGGCGATGCTTCGGTCGCACGAGCGGAGGGAGTCGGTGAGGCCGACGCGGGAGTGACCTCCGCGCCCGTGGCGGAAGTCGGCGCGGCCGAGACCCGCCCGGCGTCGGCCTGGTGACCGGAGAGGATCACCACCGTCAGGGAAGCGACGATGAGAACCACGGCCGCCGACAGGAACAGCCACCGTCCGTGCACCGGACCTCCGTTGCCAGAGTGACAGGAGTAACGATCCTGCCAGAGCCACGGACGCGGCGGGAGGAAAACCCCGGGAGCGCCTTCCACCCGTCCGACATCGGCGTGCTGTACGCCGCGCTCTCGGCCGGCGGTCTGCTGGCGGCCCTGTTCTCCGGCCTGTTCACTCGCGTCGCCTCGTCACGGCGTGGCGATCGGCGTCTCGATCGCCGTATGGGGGGCGGCCTCGCCCACGGCACGGCCGGTGCCGTCTTCGGTACGACCTGGACGATCACCGGCGGCGGCCTCCTGACCCTCGCGGTCGCCGTCGCCGTACTGCTCCTCTCCCCTGTTCGGTAGCGCCAAGCGCCGTGTACCGACCCGGTGTCGGCGAAGCGTGCGCGCCCCGCCGACACCGCCCGTCCCGCGGTGAGCCGTCAGTCGAGGCCGGTGAGGAACGGTGTGAGGGTGTGGGTGAGGGTGTTGTGCGCGGTCGCGGCGAACAGCGGGTCGAGGTGGTTCATCCCGGCGTCGCTCGCGTATCTCGCGTACGGGATACGCGAGTCGCTCACGACTTCGCGAGCGGCCGAGGCGACCGTGCCCTTGGCGTAGCTCGTCTCGAACACGTAGAGGGGCGTGTTCAGTTCCGCCGCGTGGTACAGCCGCAGCCCGAGCGAGCGGGTCAGGTCGGTGTCCCGGTAGACGTCGGCGACGTCGAGGTCGACGGAGAGGCGGGCGGGCCAGTACCACTCCCACACCGCCGGTACCGGGCCGCCCGCGTACGTCGCGGCGACCCGGCCGATCGGTGTGATACCGGTGTCGACCCACCCGCGCACGTCGCCGCCGTCGGCGAGGTGCCCCGAGTGCACGCTGATGTCGTTCGGCCAGCCGAACCCGGCGTCCACCAGTGTGCCCAGCAGACCGGCGTTGGTGACGGGTACGGGCGGTCGCAGGGCGTCGGGCATCCGGGGCTGCAGGACCGACCGGCCGTCCGGGTCCCGGTGCGCGTACCAGCCCGCGAGCTGGTACCAGATCTGGGTGCTCTCCGCCCGGCTGCCGAGCCCGACGGCGCTCAGGGTCAGGTCGAAGACCGCTCCGCCGTCGATGGCGGCGAGCCGCTCGCGCACCTGCTCCGGCGAGTCCTCGACCGGCTCCCCCGTACCGCCGAAGGCACCGCGCACTCCGCCGTCGATCACCGCGAGGCCGGCCAGATCCCGGTATCCGGCGCAGCCGTCGAAGTCCCAGGCGGCGTACGTCATCGCCGTGGTCGCGCCCCAGGAGTGGCCGCCGAGCACCACCCGGCGCCGACCGCCCTCGGCCGCGACCGCGACGACCGTCCGGAGGTCCTCCAGGGTGCGGGCCAGGCCCCACCGCGCGGCGAACGCGGAGGCCGCCGGATCCTGCGTGCGGTAGTGGCCGTCCAGGTAGTACGCGGCGGGGTCCGGGGTGGCGAAGCCCGAGCGGTCGGCCAGGTTCTCCTCACGCCGGTCGAAGGCCCACACCTGCACCCCGGGAACGGCAGCGACCACGTCCCGGGCCGGCAGCCGGAAGTCGTTGGCCGCCCCGAACATGCCCGGTACCAGGACCAGGACCGTCCGCGCGCTGTCGGCGCCGATCTTCAGCACATGCACCCGGTCCGTGCCGAGCGGACCACCGCCGCCGCTCACGGCCACCGGGACGTACGGCTCCCGGCCCGCCCGAGTGCTCCGCCCGGCCGCGGCGGCAGGGCCCGCCCCGGTGGTCGCGGCCGCGAGCCCGCCGGCCAGCCCTCCCAGCAGCGCTCGGCGCGTCAGTCCCCGCATCGGTCGTCCTGTCGGTCCTCGTGTCATGAGGCACACCCGCCCACGCGCCTGTTGCTCAGTGCCACGTCGTCCATGCGGACGTCGTACGCGGAGGGGGTGGGGTTCGCCTGGTACAACTGCCACCCCAGCTTGAGCTTGTCGAAGTGAGGGAAGACGAAGCCGTCGGCGGTGCCGCCGTGCTGCTTGGTGGACACCGTCAACTCGGGCCGCTCGACACCGTCGAGATAGACGGTGACGCGGTTGTCCTTCGCGTCGAGGTGGAACTCGACGCACTGCCATGTGGCCGCCGCGGCGGGTGCCGAGGTCCGCCATGCGGTCCAGTCCCCGGTGGGGCCGAGGTCGGAGCCGACTCCCCAGAAGTTGGCTCCGGAGGTGGGCACGTACTGACCGCCCAACGGGCGGACCAGCGTGGGGACATCGGAGCCGGAGGCCTCCGCGATGGTCCAGTGCGCCCAGTCGGGAGCCGTGGGGAACCGGTCGACGCGCAGACGCAGCTGGGCCCAGAAGCTGTTGCCGGCGGGTGCGAGACCGGGGAAGACGAGGAAGGCACGGCCGTTGCCCTCCGTGTGGAGGCGCAGTTCGCGGCCATGGCCGGTGGTGGCGGGTTCGACGGTGAGCGAGCCGCCGGAGGTGTCGGCGGTCCAGCCGTGGCCCGCGGTGACCGGCCCCAGGGGGAGGCGGTCGAGGGTCTCGCGGGCGAGGTAGTTGTGCGCGGAACGAGTGGGGGAGGCGGAGGCGGCGGGGGGCGTCACGAGCAGCGCCGACGCGGCTAAGAGCGCGGCCGCGAGCTTCCTCATGCGTGTCATGGGCACAGTGTGCAGCACCGGTCACGACCGGCTCACAGCCCCCCTCATGAACGGACGGAAAACGATACAAGCCTCTCCGGGGGTACACTGACGTCGCCCATGGGGACCACGTCGTGCCTGGTCGCGCGACGCTTTCACAGCGAGGGGGGTGGACGTCGTTCCGGTTCGCCCCGCCCGTATCCAGGACGTCGCGGCCGCCGCCGGCGTGTCGGTGTCGACGGTGTCGAACGTGCTGAACCGCCCCGAGCGCGTCAACGCCCGCACCGCCGCACGGGTCCGCGACGCGGTCGCCGCACTCGACTACGTCCCCCACCCGGCGGCCGCCGGCCTGCGCACCGGCCACTCCTCGTCGATCGGCCTGGTGCTGCCCGACGTCACCAACTCCTTCTACTCCCGCATCGCCAGGGGCGCGGCCGACGCGGCCTACGACCACGGCTACAGTCTCGTCCTCTGCCACAGCGGGGACGCCCCGGAGCGGGAGCAGGGCTACTTCACCATGCTGGCCGGGCAGCGGGCCGTCGGGGTCGTGGTGGTACCGCTCAGCGCCGATCCCACCCGCCTCGACAGGCTGCGGGAACGCGGCATCCCCCTGGTCCTGGCGGACCGCGCGATGCCGTCCCAGGACGGCTGTTCCGTGTCGGTCGACGACATCGCGGGCGGCCGCATCGCCGTACAGCACCTGCTGGACTGCGGAGCGCGCGACATCCTCGTGGTCAACGGAGAGCGTTCGATACGGCAGTGCGCCGACCGGTACCAGGGCGCCCGGCAGGCCGTGCGCACCCGGCGCGAGGCACGGCTGGGCCAGGTGGTCGCCGAGGAGATGACGGTGGCGTACGGCACCCGGATCGCCGACCGCCTGGAGGAGTTGCCCGACGGTGTGTTCTGCACCAACGACTTCCTCGCCGCCGGTCTGTGCCGCGGACTCGCCGAGCGGGGCGTGAAGGTGCCCGAGGACGTGCAGGTGGTCGGCTACGGCGACCTCGACATCGCGAGTTTCGTGGGCACGACCCTGACGACGGTACGGCAGCCCGTCGAGGATCTCGGCAGGGCCGCCGTGGAGATGCTCCTGGACGAGGTGGAGGCGCGTGCCGAACACGCCCATGAGGCAAGGGTGTTCGCGCCGGGCCTGGTCCTGCGGGACTCCACCCGGTCAGTCTCCGGCCCCTGAGTCCGCGACCCGCAGCGTCACCGGTCCCAGCAGCCCCGCCGAGAGCTGCCAGGCAAACGCCCAGGCGGTCGGGGTCGCCTCGGCGAAGTACGGCGCCAGGGTGCCGTGAACGGTCACCTCCACCCGGACGGTCCGCCCGGCGGCACCGGGCAGTGCGAAGCGGTAGGGCGCGCAGAACGCCTCCCCGACCCGCTCCCCGTCCACCCGCACCTCGACGCTGCCCCGCACCCTCCCCAGATCCAGCACCGGATCAGGGCCTACCGGCACCTCCAGCTCCCGCGCATACGTCACCGCACCGCTCCAGCCGCCCAGCCCCAGCGACCGCCAGTCCCCCAGCGGCAGCGGAGCCGGCACGGTACGGACGCGCACCGGACCCCGCCACGCGGATCCGCCCCGCCGAGTGGCCGTGGGCGCAGTGAGGACCTCGATCCCGGTCGGCTCCCGCAGGGGCCCCTCAAGAGTCAACTCGCTTCCGTTCAGCGGCTGTTCGGCGCCGCCTCCGACCCTCACCCTTGCGGACGGCTCCACCGGCAGGTCCAGCGCCACTGTCCCCGACGGCACGGTGAAGCGGAAGCGCTGGGTGCTCGCGCGGATGTCATCGGTCGTCCGCAGGGGCAGTACCGCCGTGCCGAGCACCGGTGTGCCGGTGAGCCACTCGGTGTCCGGCAACGGGTGCGGCCGTACCGCCGCATGGCAGTGCTGCAACTCACCCCAGCGGCCGACGAGTTCGACGGTGCGTCCGCGCCACTCCCCTGCCTCCGCCTCCCAACCGGCGCCGCTGACCAGAGCGGTCGCGCCCGATCCCGCGTCGGCCACCAGGTCCACGAACACCGCGCCGTCGGCCACGAGATCGACTACGTGATCGCCCGACCGTAGGGCCAGTTCGTGCCGGAAGAACATCGGCACGGCACCCCAGTCGGACTCGTAGTACTCCACCTTCTCCTGCCGGGCCACCACGGCTCCGTCCAGCAGCACGGTGACACCCACCGCCGCCCCGACGATCAGCACCGCTCGCGCGCCCTCGGGGGGCACATGGATGCGGCCCCGGTAGGTGGCCGCGCCGTCCGGCCGTACTCCTTCGGGCAGACACATGAACTGCGGACGCGGAGAGAACCCGTCCGGCAGGGAGAGGCAGAAGTAGCTGCCCAGGGAGGCATGGGCATGGGCCAGGATCTGGGAAGGCCGCTCCTCGGCGTCGGCGAGCTCGTACTCCAGGACGTTGTGCGGTTGCCCCACCTCCACTCGAGCGGTGGCCAGATAGCCGGGGCCGGCGGGAAGCGACACCCCGTTCCACCACACCCGCTTGACCGCCGCGGCGCCGACGTGCAGATCGGCGGGTCCGCGATGGTCGGTCCGCACGAGGGCCCGGACCCGGGCGACCGTGCCGTCCGCCGGCGCCGGGACCCGCACGAACTCCTCGTTCACCATCCCCTTGTTGCCCAGCAGCCCCTCGGGATCAGGCACGCCACGGCTCGACGAGAACAGCCCGACACCCCAGTTCTCGTCCCAGGGGACGAGGGGCTGGTCGCCGGCCAGGACGCGTGCGACGGCCTCGGGATCGAGTGGATCGGGGGCCTTCGCTGAGGGCAGCGGAGGCAGCACGCGGACCCTGTTGCCGTAGGTCACCCGCGAGTTCTCCCAGTCGGCGTCGTTCTCGGTCCAGCGCATGGTCCAGATCTGGGGTTCGTCGACGGATGAACCGGCGGGCAGGGCGAGGTCGCCCCAGGTGTTGTCCATGGTGGGTACCAGGCGGCCGTCCCAGCCGGTCGAGATGTCAATCGTGCGAAACTCGTGGGGCGTTGACGCGGGCATGGGACTCGCCGGGTTGCCCTCGCGCCAGACGACGAGGGCGGCGGGGGCGCCGTCGAGTGGTACGTCAAGGGTCGAGACCCCGTTGGAGACGGTGACGTGGGCGGGGTGCCGGGTTCCGGTCGCCGGGTTCCAGACCTCGGCCTCGCTGACCGGGGCGTGCACGGTGACGGAGGTGGTGCGGGCGTAGCGGGCGGGGTCGACGGTGTGGTTGCCCCCGGGCGGGTGCCGGCGGGCGTCGGGGAAGGCACCGGTGACCAGGGCGACCGCCGTCCCCTCGCGCCTTCTGACGAGGAGCGGCACGTCACCCGTCGCGTATGCGGCGCCGTCGGCCACGGCCGCCGCGCCGGCCTCGGCGTCGCTCACCCGCTCCAGCCTCGGATGCGCCGTCAGCGCCGCCACCGCCGGGTCGTCACCGGCGAGCCCGGCCGCGGCGGTCGGTACCCGGCCGACCGCGACGACCCGCCCGCCCGCGTCGAGCAGGTGCGTGAGACGGCGTGCCGTCTCCTCCTCCAGGATGTCGGTCGAGGGCAGCAGTACCGCCCGGTAGGCCAAGTCCCTTATCCGTAGGGAGCATTCGGATACTGCGGCGCGCTGTACGGAAGCGTCGTCGATGACATCGAAAGCGACGCGGTGGCGGTCCAGGGCGCCGATCCGGGGGTGCAGCCAGTTGTTGATGCCGCACAGGTCGAGATAGTGCTCCTGGGTCTCGTCGACCTCGGCGTGTCCTTCGCCCAGACTGCCGGCGCCGAAGTGCCGGATCGGCGCGTCCAGCGGGATACGGGCCTGCGAGGTGGCGGTGGGGTGGAGGACGGCGACGTCGGCGCTGTAGCTCCCCCAGGACATGATCGAGCAGATCCGGGCGACGGCCCGGGAGAAGGCGGGGTACTGCGGCCAGTACGGCTGGCGCCAGTCGGTGGACGGCGGGGCCCACTCGAACCAGCCGCCCGCGGTGCCGAAGTAACTGGCGTGCGGGTTGTACAGGTTGGCTCCACTGCGTAGGAACGGCAGGAGCCAGTCGTAGGTGTCCTCGAGCGTGCCGCCCCAGCCGGAGGAGTGGAACGCCTCGATCCAGACGCGTTCGTGGCCGTAGAGGTGGGCCATGGAGGAGTGGATTTTGGAGTCGCCGTGGTGGTCGCTGCCTGCCGCCCCGAACCAGCGGTGGGTACGGAAGTAGTCGGTGTAGAGCTGCGTCGACTGGGTCGGATGGCCGGCGCGTGCGGGGTGGGTCTGGTCGCAGCCGAGGAGCATGTCACGGTCCTCGTGCCAGGCGGCGAGCGGCTGGAAGAGGGCCTCTTCGGTGAGTTCGGCGCGGACGGCGTAGTAGTCGCCGCGGATCCTCGTCGCCTGTGGGGCGTCGTGGAAGAGGGCCGGCAGATGGTCGAGCAGGTCGTAGCCGCGCCGGGCGCGGAACTCCTCGGCGAAGCGGTGGCTCCAGGAGTTGGTGCCGGGCAGTTCGTCCTGGAAGCTGCCCGCGATGACGTTGCCCAGGTACTGGGGGACGCGGCGGTCGAACTCGTGGTGGACGGCGTCCAGCAACAGGCGCACGGCGTGCGGGTCCAGGTAGTCGAATGCGGTGGGTACGGCGGTGACGAGTTCGACCTCGCGCCCCTCGGCGGCGGCGAGGTCCATGAGGCGTCGGCCGTCGGAGTCGTAGGCCCCGACCAGGGTCTCCGAACTCCGCAGCTCCACCCTGCCGTTGGCGACGACCGTCCGGCGCGGGCGCAGGGCTCGGCCTGTCGCCTCGGGATGCCATCGGGTCACGTTTCCCTGGACGTTGGCGCCGGAGAACCCGATCTGGTCGTAGAACCACAGGCGCGCGCCAAGGTCTTGGGCGACTTCGCAGGCGTCGGTGAAGCGCGCCCACCACTCCTCGCCGAACCAGGCCGGTTCGTCGGCCCGGGCGCCGAAACTCGGGCCGGCCGGTGCCAGGTTGATGACCACGAGGTTGTGGACGCCACCCTCGGCGAATCTGCGCATCTGCCAGGCGAGTCGATCGCGGGTGACCCGTGCGCCGGACCACCACCACAGCGGGGTCGGGCCGAAGTCCCGGGGTGGATTCTCAAACAGCTGTCGCAGCTCTGGGGAGATCACGGACGCGGTCCTCCCGGTCACGGATCGGACGCTCTCATGGATCAAAAAACGTTCTACATCCGATTCACCGTAGAACACCGAAAGCGCCGCGGCCAGACCGGGGAGTCCATCGGAGTCGCATTCACTCTGGCGCAGATGATGCGTGCTTCCCGCCTTGTTGGAACGTTTTTTTGCTCATATAGTCACTGCGACCCGGCCCTTCAGCCGCGACGTCCCCCTCCGCTCGGCCATTCCCCAGACGACGGAGTCGCATCATGGCCCGACCCTCGGCTTCACCGGATCAAGCGGAACAACCCGTCCCCAGGCTGCTCTGGAAGGTCGCCGCCCTGTCGGGCATGGCCTCCTACCTGGACGCGGCGCTCATCGTCAGCATCTCGGTCAACCTGGCCATCTACCGGGACAGTTACGACATGGGCGTGTGGATGGCCGGCGCGATCAGCGCCATCGTCACCATCTGCATCGCCGTCGGATCCCTGGTCGGCGGCCGGCTCGCCGACCTCTTCGGCCGGCGCCGGGTCTACAACCTGGACATCCTCTGCTACGCGTTGGGGGCCATCCTGATCACCCTGGCGCCGAACGACCTGGTACTGCTGGCCGGTGTCCTGGTCGCGGGTCTGGCGGCGGGCGCCGACCTGCCGACCTCCCTGGCAGTGGTCTCCGACGCCGCCCCCGCTTACGCCCGCGGCCGGTTGGTGGCCTTCACCCAGGTGATGTGGATGCTCGGCATCGTCGTGGTGATCTTCCTCGGCTTCGTCCTGTCGACCACGGGCATGGTCGGAGCGCGTCTGATCACGGGGCATCTGGCCGTCGCCGCGATCGTCACCTGGCTGCTGCGCTCCCGGCTGAGGCTCGGCGAGCAGGACGCGGCACCCCGGGTGGAGCTGCGGGACGCGCCGCTGATCGCGGGCGAGATCGCGCCCAAGGGCGTGGCGCTGAGGAACATCTGGAACCGTGCCGCGCTGCTGCCGATGGCCGCGACCTTCGTCTTCTACGTCACCTGGGGCCTGGGCGCCAACACCTTCGGCCAGTTCGGCACCTATCTGGTGGTCACCGTCAGCGGCGCCTCGCAGAGCCTGGCCACCGGGATCAACCTGGCCTTCCTCCCGATCGGTCTGCTGCTGACCGTGGCGTTCGTGAAGGTCGCCGACACCCCTTGGCGGGACCGGCTGTTCCACACGGCCGCGGTCGTGCAGGTCGCCGCCTTCTGCATCGCCTCCGCCACCGCCGGCACCCTGGCCGGCATCCTCGTCTTCTTCGTCCTCTACCAGCTCTCCAGCCCCCTCGCCGGAGAGGCCAACTACAAGGTGTGGTCGCAGCTCACCCTGCCCCCGGACACCCGCGGCACCACCCAGGGCCTCACCTACGCCGTCTCGCGCGGGGTGTTCGCCATAGCGGCCTTCTTCACGCCCGCCCTGCTCGACCGCAGCCCCGCACTCCTGCTCTGGTCGATCACGCTCTGCATGGCGGTGGCGGGTTTCGCCGGCGTGTTCATCGTCCGGATCCTGATCCGCCGCTCCGCCCGTGTGCACCCCGACCCGGCCGACCTGCGGGTGGCACCCACCTGAACCGACCGCGCACCTCACGAGGAGCATCGACCATGGCAACCGCCGAACGCCCCGTGCCCGTAGAAGAGTTGCTTCCCCCGGTCGGTCGCCGCCGTACCCGGATCGGACTGGTCGCCGGCGGTCTGGGCGCCTACTGGCCACAGTTCCCGGGACTGCTGCCGCAGTTGCGGGAGTCGGCGCGGTATGTCGCCGAGCGGATCGGGGCGTTGGACGCGGAGGTGACGGACGTCGGGTTCATCTCCGACGCCGAGGAGGGAGCGGCCGCCGCCGAGCGGCTGCGCCGGGCCGACTGCGATCTGATCGTGCTGTTCCTGACGACGTATCTGACCTCGTCGATGGTGCTGCCGATCGCCCGGCGCTCGCACACCCCGGTCCTGGTCGTCGACCTGCAGCCCACCGAGCGGATGGACCACGCCACCTTCGACACGGGCGCCTGGCTGGCCTACTGCGGGCAGTGCCCCGTGCCCGAGGTCGGCAACGTCTTCCGGCGCGCGGGCATCCCCTTCCGGTCGGTCTCGGGCTGGCTGCGGCAGGAGTCGGCGTGGCGGCGCATCGAGCAGTGGATCCGCGCGGCTCATGTGCGGGCCGCGCTGCGGCACGCCCGGCATGGTCTGATGGGGCATCTGTATCCGGGCATGCTCGACGTGTCCACCGACCTGACCCTGCTGCCCACGGCCTTCGGCTCGCACGTGGAGATGCTGGAGTTCGACGATCTGCGCCACCGGGTGGAGAAGGTGACCGACGCGGAGACCCGAGAGCGGGTGGCACTGGCCCGGCGCCTGTTCACCGTCGACGAGAGCGTGGCCGACGAGGACTTCGCGTGGGGCGCGAGCGTCTCGGTCGCCCTGGACCGGCTCGTCGAGGACTTCGGCCTGGACACCCTGGCGTACTACCACCGCGGCCTCGACGGCGAACTCCACGAACGGCTCGGCGCCGGCATGATCCTCGGTGCCTCCCTGCTCACCGCGCGCGGGATCCCGGCGGCCGGCGAGTACGAACTGCGCACCAGCGTCGCCCAGTTGGCCTCGCAGAGTGTGGGCGCCGGCGGCTCGTTCACCGAGATCCAGGCCCTCGACTTCGAGGCCGGCGTCGTGGAGATGGGCCATGACGGACCCGGCCACCTCGCCGTCAGCGCACGCGATCCGCTGCTGCGCGGGCTCGGCGTCTACCACGGCAAGCGGGGCTGGGGCGTCAGCGTGGAGTTCGACGTTAGGCACGGCCCGGTCACCCTGCTGGGCCTCGGTCAGGACGCAGACGGCGGCCTGTCGTTCGTCACCGCCGACGGCGCCGTCGTTCCCGGCCCCCATCTGGAGATCGGCAACACCACCAGCCGCGTCGACTTCGGCCGTGACCCCGGCGAATGGGTCGACGCCTGGAGCGCCACGGGCGTGGGCCACCACTGGTCCCTCGCCCTCGGCCACCACGCGGCGGACTTCCGCGCCGCGGCGAGCCTGCTGGGCATCGAGCACCGCGACGTGTGACTTCATCCGGAAGGGCTTCGAAACATTCGGAGAATCGCAGGTCTCTTCATCTGTCTCATCTTCTCGGCAAAATGCGCCATACGGCTCATTCACATCACTTGCCGCTTCGAGCTGCTCATTTTTCCGTCCGAGCGCCATTCAGGGTGCCGAATGTTTCGAAATACCGACCGAAACTGTTGACGCTTGACGGGTGCAGGCCAACACTGTTCGACCGGACCCCACCCCCTTGGAGGACACGGAGGAAACCGCTCATGGACGTCGCACCCGCACCCACGACGACCCGCCGGACCGCCTGCGCGATGCTGCTGGGCGCCACCGCCGCCCTGGCGTTGCCCGGCACCGCCCGGGCCGCCACCGTCATCACCACGAACCAGACCGGCAGCAACAACGGCTTCTACTACTCGTTCTGGACCGACGCTCAGGGCACGGTCTCGATGACCCTGGGCTCCGGCGGGAACTACAGCACCAGCTGGCGGAACACCGGCAACTTCGTCGCCGGCAAGGGCTGGAGCAACGGCTCCCGCAGGACCGTGTCGTACTCCGGCAGCTTCAGTCCCTCGGGCAACGGCTACCTGTCTCTGTACGGCTGGACGTCGAATCCGCTCGTGGAGTACTACATCGTCGACAACTGGGGCACCTACCGGCCCACGGGCACGTACAAAGGCACGGTCACCAGCGACGGCGGCACCTACGACATCTACCAGACGACCCGGTACAACGCGCCGTCCGTCGAGGGCAACAAGACCTTCAACCAGTACTGGAGCGTACGGCAGTCCAAGCGGACCGGCGGCTCCATCACCACGGGCAACCACTTCGACGCCTGGGCCCGCGCGGGCATGCCCCTCGGCAGCTTCAAGTACTACATGATCCTCGCGACGGAGGGCTACCAGAGCAGCGGCAGTTCGAACATCACGGTGTCGTCATGAGGGCCGCGCCCTTGCGGCCCCTGCTGGCGGTCACCGCCACCGTCGCCCTCGCCGCCGGCTCCCTCGCCCTGGCCACCGCTCCCGCGCAAGCCGCCACCTGCAACGGCTACGTCGGACTCACCTTCGACGACGGCCCCTCCGGCAACACACCGAATCTGCTGAACGCGCTCCGGCAGAGCGGGCTGCGGGCCACGATGTTCAACGAGGGCCAGTACGCCGCCGCTTATCCCGCCCAGGTCCGCGCCGAGGTGAGCGCGGGCATGTGGGTCGGCAACCACAGCTACACCCACCCCCACCTCACCCAGCTCGCCCAGTCCCAGATCGACTCGGAGATCTCCCGCACCCAGCAGGCGATCGCGGGCGCGGGCGGCGGCAGTCCCAGGCTGTTCCGGCCGCCGTACGGCGAGACCAACGCGACGGTGCGGACGGTCGAGGCCAAGTACGGGCTGAGGGAGATCATCTGGGACGTCGACTCGCAGGACTGGAACGGCGCCGGTACGGACGCGATCGTCCAGGCCGCGGGCCGGCTGACCAACGGCCAGATCATCCTGATGCACGACTGGCCGGCCAACACGGTCGCGGCCGTCCCGCGCATCGCCCAGGGCCTCACCGCCCGCGGCCTGTGCGCCGGGATGATCTCGCCGCAGACCGGCCGGGCCGTCGCCCCGACGGGCTGACGCCCCGGCAACGTCCCCCGCGGACACCGCACTTGCGGCGCGGCTGCCACGAGCTGCCGCGCCGCACCCCCATCATGCCGACCTGGCTGGGCATTGCGCCGGGAGCCTGATTAATCGGCGTGCCGCGGCCAGGCGTCACGCGATCGGGCCTCCCGGAGGCGACCGTGAGCGGACCGTCGTCGTACGACACCACGACGCCCGACCGCTTCCAGGAGAGCTTCTTGCGCCTGCACCCCCTCGCGGCCGCCCTGGCCTCGGCCGTCCTGCTGGCCCCCCCGGTCCACGCGGCGCCCCTCACCACGCGCCTCACCGACGACCCGGCCGGCTACGTCAACCCCTTCGTCGGCACGTCACCGGGCGGCGTCGACTTCGGTCACGGCGGCGGCGGGGGCAACACCTTCCCCGGCGCCTCGGCGCCGCTGGGCGGGATCCAGTGGAGCCCCGACACGGTCACGTACCAGCACGGCGGCTACGCGTACCCCGACAACCGGATCCGGGGCTTCAGCCTCACCCACATCTCGGGCGCGGGCTGCAGCGACTACGGCAACATCCCCTTCATGCCGCTCTCCGGCCGCCCCGACCCGGACCCGGCCGCGCGCTTCGCCACTTTCTCCCACGTCAACGAGGCGGCGTCGCCCGGCAGTTACGGGGTCCGCCTCGACAACGGCATCCACACGGAGATCGCCGTGACCCGGCGTTCCGGCGTCGCCCGCTTCACCTACCCGGCCGACGGCACCGAGCCGGCCGCGCTGACGGTGGACGCGGCCCGGGCGTTCAACGGCGCCACCGGAGAGATCACCATCGGGTCCCGCACCCTGTCGGGACACACCGACAGTGGCGGCTTCTGCGGCAAGTCCAACCGCTACCGGCTCTACTTCCACGCGGTCTTCGACCAGCCCTTCGCCACCGCCGAGCCCCTGGACGGCAAGAGCTCCGGGGCGTACGTCTCCTTCGCGCCCGGTACCCGTACGGTGACCGCCCGGGTGGGCATCTCCTTCGTGAGCGTCGACTCCGCGCGCGCCAACGCCCTGGTGGAACAGGAGAACCGCCCCTTCGACGCCGTACGGCGGTCGACCCGCGCCCTGTGGAACAGGTGGCTCGGCAGGATCGCCGTGCGGGGCGGCACCGAGGAGCAGCGTCGGATCTTCTACACCGCGCTGTACCACTCGCTGCTGCACCCGAGTGTCCTCAGCGACGCGGACGGCCGCTACCCGGGGATGGACGGCCTCGTCCACCGCACCCGCCCCGGCCACGCGCAGTACGCCGACTTCTCCGGCTGGGACGTCTACCGCTCCCAGGTCCAGTTGCTGGCCCTGCTCGCCCCGCACGAGGCCTCCGACATCGCCCAGTCGATCCTCGAACAGGGCCGCCAGGCGGGGTACTTCGACCGCTGGACCGTGGCCAACGGCGGTACCGGCGTCATGGTCGGCGACCCGCTGCCAGCGATCGCCGCCTCGATCCACGCCTTCGGCGCCACCGACTTCGACGCGGAGGGCCTGCTGCGGACCGCACTGGCGGGCCGGCACGACAGCAGGCAGCGACCGGGCCATGAGCAGTACGACAGCCTGGGCTACGTCCCCACCGCGACCAAGGGGGTCTGGGGCAGTGCGTCCAGCACTCTCGAGTACGCCGTCGCCGACGGCGCCCTCGCCCGTCTCGCGGGTCGCCTCGGCGAGACGGACAGCGAGGCGGCCCTGACGCGCGCCGCCGGCAGCTGGCGCTCGCTGTTCAACCCCGCGAGCGGCTACCTCCAGCCCCGCGCCGCCGACGGCAGCCGGCCGTCCTTCACACCGGCCCAGCGCGCGGAGTACGTCGAGGGCAACGCGGCGCAGTACACCTGGATGGTCCCGCACGACCTGCCCGCCCTGTTCGCCGCGATGGGCGGCGACGCCGCTGTCACCGCCCGCCTGGACGCCTTCTTCACCCGGCTCAACGCCGGTCCCGACGAGCCGTACGCCTACCTGGGCAACGAGCCGTCCTTCGGCACCCCGTGGGCCTACGACTCGGCGGGCCGTCCCGACCGGGCCCAGGACACCGTGCGGCGGGTGCTGACCAGCCTGTTCGCCGACCGCCCCGACGGCCTCATGGGAAACGACGACCTCGGCGCCATGTCGTCCTGGGCCGTGTGGGCCGCCCTCGGCATGTACCCGCACATCCCGGGAAGCCCCCAACTCGCCCTCGCCAGCCCGCTGTTCCCCGCCGTCACCGTCCACCGCGGCAACGGGGTCACCTTCACGGTCCTGGCCCCGCGGGCGTCGGCGACGACTTCGCGGGTACGGTCCCTGACCCTCGACGGTCGCCCGGCCGGCACCGCGTTCCTGCCGGACACCTTCCCGGCGACGGGTGGCGTGCTCCGCTACGAGCTGGAGGATCCGTCCGTGGCCGGTTCCGAGGACTGAACGCGATCACAGAAGCGCCGGGCTCGCCCCCGGCGGCGGCAGGAACCACTCCGGCCCGCCCGCTCGACGCGGGCGGGCCGACCTCAGGTCAGGCCACCAAGTGGTAAAATCCATACACATATAATTTCATAA
>NZ_JBEXXQ010000011.1:0-206242 GCF_040630525.1 Streptomyces sp. NPDC005799 | reverse complement strand
GCACCCCGCTACGACGTCGGCAAGACCGTCAAACGCCCCGAGACCCTCAAGGCCATCGGTCGACCTGGCAGATCCTGGTAGATAAAGAACAAGCTAACGGGACGGCAGTTGGTCGTACGTCCTGAACGTGTAGTACGCGGAGAGGGAGATCGCGTCACCTCTCGCGGACGGGAGGCCGAGACGGTCGTCCACCAGGCGGTTGAGGGGGCCGCAGCCGGCCGCGGGCGGTGCGGTGAAATCGGTGTCGTAGGCGTCGAACCGGATGAGGGGCGGGTTCCTCGAGATCCACTCCGAGTCGCCGGTGCGCTTCAGGTGGAGCTCTATGGAGGTGTCCCCGGCGCCTATGGTGCAGCTCCTCGGCAGGAGGGGGCTCAGCGCTCGGAAGCGCAGGGTGAACAGGCCCATGTGGTCGTCGACCGTGTAGAAGTCGGACCGGCCGCCGTACTCGGGGCGGAGGGACAGCGGCAGGGAGGGACCCGGTGTGCCCAGGAGGCCGCCCGGGACCGGGGTCGGCGCGGAGCGCAGGGCGCCGAAGACCTGGCCGTCGCTTCCGTCCGGCATCGGCCCCTCCGCGTGCGTGACCGTCATCGGCGTCAGCTCGGGAATCGTCCGGCTGCCCAGCGTCAACGAGCCCGTCGCGGTGAGGACTTCGCAGCGCCACCGGGCCGGGTCGACACCGGACGGCAGCTCGGGGCAGTCGCGGAAGTCGAAGGTCGGGACGGGTCCGGAGCCGGCCGGGGTGTCCGCGGCGAGGGCGGGGGCCGCCGCCGCACCGGCGAGTACGGCGGCGACGGCCAGGGCCGCGGCCCCACGGCGGACGGACGGGCGGCGGTGTGGCGCAGCGGTGATCTTCATGGCGTTCAGCTTCGCGTCGCGCCGGGCCCGGCACCATCGGGGAGCCCCCTCGCCCGACCCCGACCCGCCCCTGACGTCGTGTCAGGGGCGACCCCGAGAAGGGCGGGGAACGGAAGGGCGGGGGATCAACGGCCTTGCAGAGTCTTCACGTTGTTGCCGAAGGTCCAGTTCTTCGAGCCGTCCCAGTTGATCGACCAGGTCATCAGGCCCTTGAGCGAGCTGCCGTAGTGCTTCCAGGCCTGGGAGACCAGGGACGGCGACATGTAGCCGCCACCCGCGCCGGACTGGGCGGGCAGGCCCGGGACCTGCTTGTCGTACGGCACCTTCACCGTCGTGCCCTGCACGGTCAGGCCCTTGTTGAGGCAGTCCGTCTGGGCGGTGAAGCCCGCGACCGTGCCGGCCGAGTAGGAGTCGCCGGAGCAGCCGTACATGCTGCCGTTGTAGTACTGCATGTTCAGCCACCACAGGCGGCCGTTGTCGGCGTACTTCTTGATAATCGGCAGGTAGGCGCCCCAGATGGAGCCGTAGGTGATGCTGCCGCCGGTGACATAGGCCGTCTCCGGGGCCATCGTCAGGCCGAAGTTGGACGGCATCTTCGCCAGCACCCCATCGATGACGCGGATCAGGTTGGCCTGGGAGGCGGAGAGCTGGGTGATGCTGCCGCTGCCGACCAGGCCCGTCTCGATGTCGATGTCGATGCCGTCGAAGTTGTACTTCTTCAGGATCGGCACGATCGTCGCCACGAAGCGGTCGGCCACCGCCTGCGAGCTGAGGTCGATGCCGGCCGCGGCGCCGCCGATCGACAGCAGGATCGTCTGCCCGGACGCCTTCGCCGCGCACATCTCCGCGGGCGTCGCCACCTTCACGCCCGCGTCCATGCCGTCCTCCCACAGGGCCGTGCCGTCGGAACGGATCACGGGGAAGGCCGCGTTGATCACGTTGTAGCCGTGGGCGGCGATACGGGAGTCGGTGATCGGCGTCCAGCCGAAGGGCGGGTGGACGCCGTTGGCGGAGCCGTCCCAGTTCTCCCAGTAGCCCTGCAGGACCTTGCCGGCGGGCCGCGACTTCACCGCGCAGGTGTCGGCGGCGGAGGCGGCGGGCGCCAGGGGGAGCTGGGTGAGGGCCGCGGTGGCGAGGGCGGTGGCGAGCAGGGCCAGGGTGCGGCGGAGCATACGGGCCTCCCGGTGGGGGTGCGGCGAGGTGTCGTAGGCATGACAGTGCAACGGTCCAGACCTTTCGTCAATAGGTCTGGACCAGTTCGAGCATCAAAGTATTGAGTGACAGATATTGAAATCTGTCAGCTGTCATGCGAGGGTGTCGGCATGATGCTGCGAACCCGCAACCTCGGAACCACCGGCCCCCAGGTCTCCGCCCTCGGCCTCGGCTGCATGGGCATGTCCGGCATGTACGGGGACTCGGACCGTGCCGAGTCCATCGCCACCATCCACGCCGCCCTGGAGGCCGGCGTGACCCTGCTCGACACCGGCGACTTCTACGGCATGGGCCACAACGAACTGCTGATCAGCGAGGCCCTGCGCACCGCCCCGGCCGCCCGGCGGGAGAACGCGCTGATCAGCGTGAAGTTCGGCGCCCAGCGCGGTCCGGACGGCGCCTGGCACGGCTACGACGCGCGGCCGGCCGCCGTGAAGACCTGGGCCGCCTACTCCCTCCAACGCCTCGGCGTCGACCACATCGACGTCTACCGACCCGCCCGGCTCGACCCGGACGTGCCGATCGAGGAGACCGTCGGCGCGATCGCCGAACTCGTCGAGAAGGGGTACGTCCGGCACATCGGGCTGAGCGAGGTGGGCGCGGAGACCATCCGCCGGGCCGCCGCCACCGCCCCGATCGCCGACCTCCAGATCGAGTACTCGCTCATCTCCCGCGGCCCTGAGCGGGAGATCCTGCCCACACTGCGTGAGCTGGGCATCGCCGTCACCGCGTACGGCGTCCTCGCCCGCGGACTGATCTCCGGCCATGTCTCGGCCGACCGGGGCTTCGCCGCCGACGACTTCCGCGCCCACACCCCCCGCTTCCAGGGCGAGAACCTGCGGCACAACCTCACCCTGGTCGAGTCCCTGCGCAAGATCGCCGAGCAGAAGGGCGTCTCCGTCGCGCAGATCGCCATCGCCTGGGCGCTGTCCCGGGGCGAGGACATCGTGCCGCTGATCGGCGCCCGCACCCGGGAGCGGCTCGCCGAGGCGCTGGGCGCCCTGGAGGTGACCCTGGACGCGGCCGACCTCGCCGCCATCGAGACCGCCGTGCCGGCGGACGCGGCCGCCGGCGAGCGGTACGCCCCCGCGCAGATGGCGATGCTCGACAGCGAGCGCTGATCACGCCGCCGGGTACCGTCTAGCCATGGCACCGTCCCCCGAGACCCTGACCGCCGAGCGCATCCTCGAAGCGACCGAGGAGGTGCTGCGCCGCTACGGCCCCGCCAAGGCCACCGTGGTGGACGTGGCCCGTGCGCTCGGCGTCAGCCATGGCAGCGTCTACCGGCACTTCCGTACCAAGGCGGCGCTGCGGGAAGCCGTGACGAAGCGCTGGCTGGACCGCACGACCGAGGTGCTGGCCGGCATCGTCGCGGACACCGGCCGGGACCCGGAGGACCGGGTGCGGGCGTGGCTCGCCGCCCTGTACGCCGCCAAGCGCCGCAAGGCGGGCGCCGACCCGGAACTGTTCGCCACGTACACGGTCCTCACCGGTGAGAACGGCGGGGCCGTCGGCACTCATCTCGCCGAGCTGACCGGCCAGTTGACGGAGCTGGTGCGGGCCGGCGTCGACGCGGGCGTCTTCACCGCCGAGGACCCGGCGACCACCGCCCTGGCCCTCTTCCAGGCCACCGGCCGCTTCCACGACCCCTGTTACGCCAAGGAGTGGGAACGGCCGGGCGCACAGGCGGAGTTCGAGGCACTGGTCGACCTGTGCGTACGCGGGCTGAAGGGTTCCGGAGCCTAAGCGGACCTGGTGAAGTCCGCTGCGGTTCGGTAGCGCCCCCGAAGGGGCGCGGGGAACTGCGCGACCGGCCACGACGGCGCCGCGGACGACCGACGAGGCATCCGGCACTTCCAGCGGAGCGCTTAGGCTCCCGCCACGCATCGCCAGAAATCCCGCATGAGCGGGGTCGGTGTCGGGTCGGTCATCGCCACCTGGGTCAGCAGGACCGCGACCGTGCCGGTCTGCGGGACGATCTGGGCCGCGGTGCCGGCACCGCCGACCCAGCCGTAACGGCCCGGGACGTTCCAGGGGTCGGCCGGGGTCACGTCGACCTGGCCGCCGTACCCCCAGCCCTGGCCCTCCAGGAAGAGGGTGGCGCGCTCGCGCTGTTCGGCCGTGAGGTGGTTGGTGGTCATCCGGCTGACGGAGGTGGGGCTGAGCAGGCCGCCGCCCGAGTCCAGGAGCATGCGGGCGAAGGCCAGCCAGTCGTCGGCCGTGGAGGCCAGGCCTCCGCCGCCGGACAGGAAGCGCGGGGCGTGGGCGAACTCGCCGTCCGGGGTGTCCGACACCTCCAGCGTGCCGTCCGGAGCCGGGTCGTAGGCCGTGGTGAAGCGGTGCCGCCGGGAGGCCGGCACCTCGAACGCCGTGTCCGCCATGCCCAGCGGCTCGAAGATCCGCTCGGCCAGGAACTCCGCGAGGGTACGGCCCGACGCCCGCGCGATCAGGATGCCCTGCAGGTCGGAGGAGGTGCCGTAGAGCCAGGACTCGCCCGGCTGGTACAGCATCGGCACCTGCGCGAGACGGTGGAGCCAGGTGTCGTGGTCCGGCCAGTCCTGGAGGTGACGGCCGTCCTTCTGCACCTCGAACAGCGCCTGGACCGCGGGGAGGGTGAAGTCGGAGGGGAAGCCCCAGCCGGTGCGTGAGCTGAGCAGGTCCTCGACGGTGATGGGACGGGCGGCCGGCACCACGTCCTCGACAGGGGCGTCCGGCGTCCGCACCACCAGCGGCTTCGCCAGTTCCGGCAGCCACTCCTCGACCGGTGAGTCCAGCCCGATGAGGCCGTCCTCGACCAGCATCAGCACGGCCGCCGCGGTGATCGGCTTGGTGATGGAGGCGATACGGAAGATCGAGTCGCGGGCCATCGGGGCGGTGCCGTCGGCGTCCACCGAACCGACGGCCACCACCTCCACCTCGGCACCGCGGGCCACCAGCCCCACGGCGCCCGGCACCGTTCCTCGCTCGACGTGGCGTCGCAGGGTGTCGTACAGAGCGCTCATGGGTCGCCTTCCGGTGCGAGTCGGTCGTACGGCCTACGACTGGCGGCACGCCGGAAACTCATCGTTGGGACGGTCCCTACGCGTCCGACGGGTCCACGGTCGCCTGGTGGGCCTCGGCCAGGTGTTCCTCCGCCTTCAGCCAGGGCAGGAACTGGGCGCCCTGACGCCAGCCGCAGGTGTCGCATCTGATGGTGCGCTGTACGCCGGTGCGCCGCACGTGGACGACGTGTTCTCGTCCGTGCTGGTCCCAGCGGCTCACCTTGCTCGTGTTGATCTCCAGCATGATGTCTCGCCTCCGCCACAGGAGTGTGCAGCAAGACCAACATCAACGGGGGATCTTCCACGATGAGTTGACCGAGCTGTGGCCTGTGCCTCACATCAGCGTCAGCCAATGGTGCGCGGCAGACGCAGGCTGAGCAGGCAGGTGAGGGCGACGCAGCCCAGCTGGGCCAGGAGCGTGGTGACCAGGGCGTCGCGCATGCCCAGGGCCGGGATCAGGGACAGGAACAGGGTGCCGAGCGCGGCCACCCCGAGGGCCAGGGCGGACTGCTGGGTCGTCATCATCACGCCGCTGCCGACGCCGGCCCGCGCGGGCTCCACCTCGGAGAGCACGACCCGGAAGACGATGGGGAGTTGGAGCGCCTGCCCGGCACCCGCGAGCGCCGCGCCGGGGAGCAGTTCGACGAAGCCGAGGTCCGGCCAGGACCGCCAGGCCGCCAGCGCCATCACCCCCACACCGACCCCCTGCAGCAGCCCGCCGGCCGTCACGACCCGGGTGCCGTACCGCGCGACCAGCCGGGGACCGGCGAGCGAGACGAAGAAGAACACGACGGCCATCGGCGCGAGCGCCAGCCCCGCCGGGACCGGGCCCAGCCCCGCACCGCGCTGCAGCGCCACCGCGATGACGAACATGAAGCCGCTGAAGCCGACCGAGAACGGCACGATCATCACCAGACCGCGGCGCAGCGAGGTCAGCCTGAACAGGCTCGGCGGGACCAGGGGCGTACGGCCCCGGCGGTCGGCCCGGCGCTCCACCGCGTAGAACGCCGCCGCGACGAAGGGGAACGCCGCCAGCGACAGCCAGGTCCACAGCGGCCAGCCGGCCGTGCGGCCCTCGGTGAGCGGGGCCAGCAGGGTGAGCAGTGAGGCGGTGAGCAGGACGGTGCCGGGGCCGTCGACCGGCTCGGGGTGCTGGGAGCGGGTCTCGGGCACGCCCCTGGCCGCCAGGACCAGGCCCAGGACGACGACCGGGACGTTCACCAGGAACACCGAGCGCCAGCCGGTGCCCCAGACGTCGGCCGCCACCAGGACGCCGCCGAGGATCTGCCCGGCGACCATCGACAGGCCGGCCGTGGCGCCGTACAGGCCCATGGCCCTGGCCCGGCGGGGCCCGGCGGTGGCCGCCTGGATGGTGGCGAGGACCTGCGGCAGCATCGCGGCGGCCGCCGCGCCCTGCGCGACCCGTGCCGCGACCAGCGTCCAGGCGCTCGGCGCGAGACCGCAGGCCAGCGAGGTCAGCCCGAAGGCCGCCATGCCGCCGAGGAAGAGGCGGCGCCGGCCGAACAGGTCGCCGAGCCGCCCGCCGAGGACGAGCAGGACGGCGTAGGCGAGCCCGTACCCGGCGACGACCAGCTCCAGCACGGACTCGCTCGCGTGCAGGTCCCGGCCGATCGTGGGCAGGGCGACGTTGACGATGAAGAAGTCGATGAGGGGCAGCGCCGCTGCCAGCAGCACGGTGAAGAGTCCGAGGCCGTTGAGCGCGGGTGGCGCCACCGGGGATCGGACGGTGCGTGAAGTGATGGTTTCGGTCACACCTCGAGCCTGCGCCCGCACTCAGACGGGTACCAGAGTCTTCTTATCCTGGTAGAAGGAGTACCTGGCAACAGGATGGGTGAGGCGGCAGGCTGGGAGTATGACGACCATGGCCCAGGAGACGCCCTCGGAGACCTCGGCGGCAGCGATACGGCGGCATGAGCTGGCCGGCTTCCTGCGCCACCGCCGCGAGCACATCACCCCCGAGCAGGTCGGGCTGCCCCGGGGCACCCGGCGCCGTACCCCCGGGCTGCGCCGCGAGGAGGTCGCGCAGCTCGCCTCGGTCGGCGTCACCTGGTACACGTGGCTCGAACAGGCGAGGGACATCCAGGTCTCCGTCCAGGTCCTGGACGCCCTGGCCCGCACCCTCTTCCTCGACCCCAGCGAGCGCGCGCACCTGTTCCAGCTGGCCGGGCAGGTCGACCCGACGCCGGCCACCACCTGCCCGTCGATCACCCCCGGGGTGCGGGCCGTCCTGGAGCACCTGGAGCCGGTCCCGGCGTGTGTGCAGAACAGCCGGTACGACATCCTCGCCTACAACCGCACCTACGGCCTGCTGCTGTGCGACCTCGACGCGGTGCCGCCCGAGGACCGCAACTGCCTGGTGCTGTCCTACACACACGAGGAGTGGCGCTCCTCGATCGTGCACCTGCGGGACACCCAGCGGCTGATGGCCGCCCGGTTCCGGGCCACGATGGCCGCCCATCTCGCCGAGCCCGCCTGGAAGATGCTGCTCAAGCGGCTGCGCGCGGAGTCGGCGGAGTTCCGTGCGAACTGGGAGCGGCACGAGGTGCAGGCCCACCGCACCAAGCGCAAGGAGTTCGACAACCGCTACGTCGGCCGGATCGCCGTCGACCACACCGATCTGTGGCTCGGCCCCGAACTGGGCCCGCGCATCGTGACGTACGCCCCCGCGGACGAGGAGTCGAGGGAGCGCCTGGAGAAGCTCCACGCACTCGCCCTGGAGCGGGCGGGCGCCCGCTGACCGTCGGCGCCCGCTGAGCGTCGAACCGCCTACGCGTTCACGCCCGCCGCCTCGCGCACCTCGACCGACTCCAGCTGGTCGGCCACCCGGGCCGCGGCCCGTCGAGCCCACCGGCCGGTGGTCAGCGCCCCGAGGACGAACACGGCGACCCCGCATCCGACGACGATCCACCACGCCGGCACCGACGCGGAGACGAACGTGTCCTTGTACGACGACGATCCGACCCCGGACGCCAGCACCGCCCCGATGACGGCGACCCCCAGCGTCTGCCCCAACTGGCGGCTCGTGGAGGCCACGGCCGCCGCGACGCCCGCCTGCGCCCGCGGCATCCCCGAGACCGCCGTGTTGGTGATCGGCGCGTTGATGAAGCCGAATCCGACGCCGAACAGCACGTACCCGAGGAACAGCGTGACGTCGGACGTCTCCGCCTGGAACGCCGCGAACAGCAGCGCGCTCGCCGTCATCGCCGCTCCGGCGACCAGCAGCGGCAGCCGCGGACCGCGATTGCCCACCACGCGGCCCGACAGCGGCGCGCACAGCATGATCGGCAGGGCGATCGGCAGCATCCACAAGCCCGCGTGCAGCGCGTCCAGCCCCCGTACGTTCTGCAGGTACAGCGTCGAGAGGAAGAGGAACCCACCCAGCGACGCGAACCCGCTGATCGCTATCACCGTGGCCCCGCTGAACGGTGGCGATCGGAAGAACCGCAGGTCGATGAGGGGTTCGTCGCGACGGGGCTCGTACCACAGGAGCCCGAGGAGGGCTGCCAGCGCGACGACCGCGAACGGCAGCACCGCGCCGAAGCCGGACTCCGGTGCCTGGATGATCGCGTACGTCAGTCCGGCGAACAGCGCGATGACCAGCAGCTGTCCGACGGGGTCGGGGCGGCGGCCCTTCGGGGCGCGGGACTCGGGGACGAACCTCAGGGTGAGCAGCAGTGCCGCGAGTCCCACCGGCAGATTGATCCAGAAGATCGAGCGCCAGCCCACGGACTGCACGAGGAGACCGCCGATCAGCGGTCCCGCGGCGAACGAGATGCCCACGACCGCGCCCCACACGCCGATCGCGCGGGCGCGCTCCCGGGGGTCCGTGAAGGTGTTGGTGATGATCGACATGGCGACCGGGTTGAGCATCGAGCCGCCGACCGCCTGGATCACCCGGAAGGCGATCAGTGCGTCGAGGCTCGGAGCGAGCGAGCACAGGACCGAGCCGAGGATGAACACGATCAGGCCGGTCATGAAGACGCGCCTGCGGCCGATCCGGTCCGCCGTCGAGCCGGAGAGCATCAGCAGCGAGGCGAGGACCAGGGTGTAGGCGTCGATCGTCCACTGCAGGCCGGACGTGCTCGCGTGCAGGTCGTCGCGGATCGAGGGGAGCGCGACGTTGAGGATGGTGACGTCGAGGCCGACGATCAGCAGGCTCATGCAGCAGATCGCGAGGACCAGCAGACGTCGGCGTTGGCTGAGCTCGGGCATGCGAACCATCGTACGACTGCTTCGATAGTGTGTCTAACTAATAGTGCAGCTAACTAATGGCCTGTACCGGGATCCTGCTCCGGCACCGGGTACCCCTCGGGGTGCGTGACAATGGGGGAATGCCCGAGACCACCGTCACGCCGTTGCAGATCGGCCCGCACACCGTCCAGCCGCCCGTCGTCCT
This sequence comes from Streptomyces sp. NPDC005799, assembly GCF_040630525.1. Taxonomy (NCBI): domain Bacteria; kingdom Bacillati; phylum Actinomycetota; class Actinomycetes; order Kitasatosporales; family Streptomycetaceae; genus Streptomyces; species Streptomyces sp. NPDC005799. The sequence continues at coordinate 196,717 of NZ_JBEXXQ010000011.1, read as the reverse complement.
GGCCCCGATGGCCGGGATCACGAATGCTCCCTTCCGTACGCTGTGCCGGGAGTTCAGTGGTGGCAAGGGTCTGTTCGTCAGCGAGATGATCACGACGCGGGCGCTGGTCGAGCGCAACGAGAAGACCATGCAGCTCATCCACTTCGACGCGAGCGAGACACCGCGTTCGATCCAGCTGTACGGCGTCGATCCCGCGACCGTCGGCAAGGCCGTCCGCATGATCGCGGAGGAGGACCTGGCCGACCACATCGACCTGAACTTCGGGTGTCCGGTGCCGAAGGTGACGCGCAAGGGGGGTGGGTCGGCGCTGCCGTACAAGCGCAACCTGCTGCGTGCGATCCTGCGGGAAGCCGTGTCCGGGGCCGGGGATCTGCCGGTCACGATGAAGATGCGCAAGGGCATCGACGACGACCACATCACGTACCTGGACGCCGGTCGTATCGCCGTGGAGGAGGGCGTGACGTCCATCGCCCTGCACGGGCGGACGGCCGCGCAGCACTACGGAGGCACCGCCGACTGGGACGCCATCGCTCGGCTCAAGGAGCACGTGCCGGAGATTCCGGTGCTGGGTAACGGTGACATCTGGTCGGCGGGGGACGCGTTGCGGATGGTGCGCGAGACCGGGTGCGACGGGGTGGTCGTGGGGCGGGGCTGCCTGGGGCGGCCGTGGCTGTTCGCGGACCTGGTGGCGGCCTTCGAGGGGCGTACGGAGGATGTCGCGCGCCCGTCGCTGCGTGAGGTCGCCGACGTCATGGTGCGCCATGCCACGCTTCTCGGCGAGTGGATCGGCGACGAGTCGAAGGGTGTCGTCGACTTCCGCAAGCACGTGGCCTGGTACCTGAAGGGCTTCGCGGTCGGCAGCGAGATGCGGCGGCGGCTGGCGGTCACGTCGTCGCTCGGGGAACTGCGCGCCGGTCTGGACGAGTTGGACCTCGACCAGCCGTGGCCCAGCGATGCCGACGGTCCGCGTGGGCGTACCTCGGGCAACAACAGGGTCGTTCTGCCGGACGGTTGGCTGAAGGACCCGTACGACTGCGCGGGGGTCGGGGAGGACGCCGAGCTCGACACGTCGGGTGGCTGAGGAGTGATGCCTGCGGCGCCTGTGCGGGTTCGGTGGGGGTGGGCGTAGCGCCTTCGGTTCGGTGGTGGGTCGGGGCCGGGGCGGGGGGTGTCCGTCCTCGGTCGGGCGGTGCTCTGCGTCATGCGGTGCTGTTTCTTGACGCCCGACACTGGGGGCGGACACTCCCCGCCCCGTCCCCTTCTCGCCGTCGGCGACTGCAGCCCCGCCGGGCGCGGGGCGCTGTGCGAGCGGCCACGACGGGCCTTGCAGTCGCCCTACGGCATCATGTGACGGCTTCGCCCCGCGTCAGCTCTTCTTCGGGTGGGGAGTTGAGCCGTACGCCGTGAGGAACTTGTCCCGGAAGGCGCTCATCTTCCAGACCGGGGCGTTGTGGGCGGGGCGGAGGCCGTCCGTCCAGCCCCAGGAGGAGATCTTGTCCAGGACCTTGGGGTCCTTGGCGACTATGGAGATCGGGACGTCGCGGCTGGCGTGGTTGCCGCTGACGCGGGCGATCGGCTGGTGGTCGCCGAGGAAGACCAGGACCGTGTTGTCGTTGCCGTAGCGCTCCAGCCACTGGGTGAGGGCGGTCACCGAGTACTGGACCGACTTGCCGTACTCGGCCTGGGACTTGGGGGAGCTGGCGATGATGTCCGCGGGCTTCTTTCCGGCCGCGTGGATGGCGTTGAAGACCGATCCGTCACCGAGGTCGTTCCACGGGACCATCTTGGGGATCGGCGCCCAGGGCTGGTGGCTCGAGGTCAGGATGACCAGGGACATCAGCGGCTTGCTCCGCTTCTTGCTGTGCTCCAGGTTCTGGAAGGCCTGCAGCGCGTACTGGTCCGGCATCGTCGACCAGCTGAACTTCGGCCCCTTGTAGCCCATCTGAAAGGCGTTGCGGTAGCTCTGCAGGCCGTAGAACTTCGACTCCGGCCAGCCCTTCTGCACACCCGGCATGATGCCGACCGTGTCCCAGTCCCCCGTCTTGGCGAAGGCATTGGTGAGGCTCAGGTGGTCGCTCGCCATGACCGTGCGGTAGCGGTTCTGGTTGTCGATCCACAGGCCGGACATGGTCGTGGAGTGGCCGAGCCAGCTGCTGCCGCCGTAGGTCGCCGAGGTCAGCCAGCCGCTCTTGGCGTGGAAGCCCGCCTTGGCGAGGGCTTTGGTGCGGGCGTCGAGGGTCGCGTCGACGCCGGGCGCCTCCACCGGGTCCTCGATCGCGCTGCGGCCGTAGCTCTCGATGAAGGTGAAGATCATGTCCTTGCCGCGCAGGTCGGGGACCAGTTGGCTGGGCGGCGTGTTGCCGAACTCGTCGACCTTGGCGATCTTCTGGAAGTCGGCCTCGTCCTTGAGGGTCTGCCGGACCCCCTTCGCCTGGAGAACCACCGCGCCGGCCGCCCGGTCGGAGGCCAGCGGCGTCCCGCCGAGCTGCAGGCCCAGCGCGGAGCAGAGGACCCAGACGACCGCGGCGGCGAGTGTGCCCCGGGTCGCCGCCTGCTTGTTGCGCGCCAGCAGGTTGCTGAGCCGGACCATCGCCAGCGCCATGACGGACAGCAGCAGGAAAACCAGGACGAAGGCGCCGACCGTGGCACCGATCGCCACCGCCCGGCCCATCGAGTCCTGCACGTAACTCTGCGCGTCCGGCAGCAGCTCCCAGTCCAGCACGAGGTTGAAGTGCCGGCCGAGGTACTCCCAGAACCCCATGTCCAGCAGGTTCAGGATCGTGAGCGCGCCGAGCATCGCACCTGAGACCACCGCCACGATGATGCGCGGGCGGCGCGGCAGCACCAGCGCGACGGCCGCCCCGAGCACGGCCTCCACCGGTATCCGCACGAACCGCCCGGCGTGCAGCGCGCTCTCCTTGTTCGGCAGCACCAGCGCGCCGAGCACGAGGACGGCCGCGAGGATCGTGACCGTCCAGCGCACGACGCGCACCGGTACGGGGTGCCGCTCACGCCAGTCGGCGAACCGGGTGCGCAGGGTCGCCCTGGCATCCTGTTGCGGTGACGGCGATTCCGGCTCGACCTCGGGTGATGTGTCCGGTTGTTGGCGAAGGCGCGTGAAGACAGGCACCCGAAGGTCCTTCCGTTGCGAGGCCCGGCATCCGTGATTTGGACGGATCGGTCGGCGGGCCACACCGGGGAGGCAAGGACCCGCCACAGTCCGGTACGCGCTGCCTGGGGCGGTTGTTCACGCCCCAGCGCAAACACCGGGCAAACGCCTCGTCAACGGCACGGTCGAGGCTCGTAGGGGCGCGGGGAACTGCGCGACCAGCCCCCACTGGCCCGCAGTCGCCGTCCTGCCTTCCCCAGCGGAGCGCTAGGCGCCCCCGACCGCCGTCAGCAGGGCGAGCGGTGCCGCCGCCGAGCGGGACTCCCTCACGCACGCGTGCGGATACGGCACGGGCTCCGCGTGCGAGTCCCGTCCGTACCCGGCGATGACCTCCGGCAGCCGGTGCCCCGTGGCCGTCGCCGCGTCGACCAGGGCGTGGGCGACCGTGCGGGCCTCGTCGTGCAGGCCGTAGCGGGCCAGGCCCAGCGTGATCAGCGCGTTGTCGTGCGGCCAGACCGAGCCGCGGTGGTACGACAGCGGGTGGTACGCCGGCTGTCCCGCGGCCAGCGTGCGTACGCCCCAGCCGGAGAAGAAGTCCGGTTCCAGCAGCCGCCGGCCCACCACCTCGCCGTACTCCTTGTCCAGCAGCCCCGACCACAGCAGATGCCCGGCGTCCGAGGCGAGCGCGTCGACCTGCCGGCCCTCGCCGTCCAGCGCGAGCGCCGGGAAGGTGGCGTCCGGCATCCAGAAGTCCCGCTGGAAACGGTCCCGCAGATCGGCCGCCGCCTGTTCCAGCAGCGCCGCGTACGTCTCGTCGCCCCACACCGTCCGCGCGACCGACGCCGTGCGGCGCAGGGCGTCGTAGGCGTACCCCTGCGCCCCGGCCGCCATCACCGGTCCGCTCGCCCGTGTGCCGTCGGCGGAGCAGATCGCGCCGGGCGAGTCCTTCCAGTTCTGGTTGGCGAGGCCGCCCTGGTCGGCGCGGTAGACGAGGTAGCCGCGCGAGGTCAGCCCGCCGTGGTCCAGCATCCAGCCGATCGCCGCGCGGGCGTTGGGCTCGAGGCGGCGGGCGAGGTCCGCGTCCCCGGTCTGCTCGACGTAGGCGCCCAGGAGGACCAGGAACAGCGGCGTGGCGTCCACCGAGCCGTAGTAGCGGCCGTAGGGGACCTGGCGGAAGTGGGCCAGCTCGCCGTGGCGGACCTCGTGCACGATCTTGCCCGGCTGGGCCACCGATTCCGGGCCGGTCTCCGTCGCCTGGGTGGCGGCGAGCGCGGGCAGGGTGGCGGCGGCGAGCTGCGGGCGGTAGGGGAGGGCGAACAACGACGTCAGCAGGGCGTCCCGGCCGAGCAGCGTCAGGAACCAGGGGGCTCCGGCAGCGGGCACCCGCAGGTCCTCGCCGTCCGGGCCGGTCGCCGGGACCTGGAGGGAGGCGAGGTCGGCGAGGCCCCGTGCGCAGGCCGCCGCCAGCTCCGGCCAGCCCGTCGGGAAGGGCACACCCTCCACGAACTCGCCTTCGAGAGAAAGGAGTTGTTCATTGAGCGCGGCCGGGGACGCCGGTACGCGCAGGGCCCGCCGGTCGCCGTGCGGGCGAGCCATCACCCGCAGCGCCACCTCCGCCGTGCCGTGCGGGTCCAGGTCGAGGGTCCATACCAGACGCCGGGCGCCGGTGCCGGTCTCCTCGACGCCGTCCGGCGCGGGCTCGGCCGTCACCGTCGTGACGGACCGCCACTCACCGCGCTGGTAGCTGAACTCCACGCCGTCGTCGAGGACTTGGCGGGAGCGGGTGGCGCCGATCTTGGTGTAGGTGCGGTAGTCGGAGCGCAGCTCGAACTGGTCCGTGAAGTCCGCGTCCGCCGTGACCGCGAGGCGGACCGTGGTGGAGGTCGGGCGGTTGCTGGTGATGCGGAGGGATTCGACGAACGCGCTCTCTCCCACCGCCTGTTCGCGGAAGATCGTGTACGCGGGCGGTTCCTGCCGTCCGCCGCGCGGGACGAGGACACAGCGAGCCGTGTCCCCGTCCGCGACCGGCGTGAGCGACTCCGGTACCGCGCCGTCGACCGTCAGTTGCCAACGGCTCAGATGACGGGCGTCGCGCACGAACAACCCGGCCGGGGAGCCGGTTCCCCGGGCCCCGACGATGATGTCCCCGCCGTCGCCCACGGCCGCGAACGTCCCGCCGCGCACGAGCAGATGATGCCGGTCCGTCATGCCCGGTCCCCTCCCTTGTCACTCAACTCGAACGTGCCGATGCCCGTCGGGGACACGCCGTGTCCGGGGCGGGAATGGAGCAGATCCAGCGCGAGGGCGGCGGTCCAGCCGAAGCCGAGTGCTCCGCAGGCCTCGCCGGTGTACGGGTCGACGTACTCCGCGAATCCGGAGGCGTCGGCCAGGTCCAGGACGGACTCCCGCAGGGCGTCGGCGCGCTCCTGCTCACCGTGGGTGCGCAGCCCTCGCTCCAGCAGCCAGCTCGTGTTGAACCAGGCCGGTCCCCGCCAGTACCGGTGCGGATCGAAGGCCTCGCCGAGGAGGTCGTAGGACGGGGGCAGCCGGGTCGTGTCGCCGAGCCCGAAGTGCGGACCGTGAAGGGTGGCGACGAGCGTCCGCACGACGTCGCGGGGGAGGCCGGGAAGGAGGAGCGGGATCAGTCCGGAGACGCTGCGCTCGGGGATCAGGGTGCCGCTGGGCGGGCGGTGGTGCGGGGCGGGGGCGCTGTAGCCGTCGCCGCGCAGGTCCCGGCAGAGGAACATGCCGCTCGGCCCGTCCCACAGGCGGTCCACCAGGGCCGCCGTCAGCCGCTCCGCGCGGGCGTGCCGTGCCGTGCCCGCCGCTCCCAGTTCCGCGGCGATCCGGGCCAGGGCGTGCTCGGAGGCGATGAGCAGGGCGTTGAACGCCGGGTCCTCCACGGCGAAGCCACCGCCGCCGTTGTCGTCGTAGCCGGCGTCCCGGTAGTCCGTCGCCAGGCGTACGTACCGGCCGTAGTCCAGGTCCGTCGGGCGGTCCTCGGGGGCGCCGTGGGTGAGGTCGGCGCGGCGGAAGGAGCGGGACGGGGCGGGGATGATCCGGGCGAGCGGGGCGTCCCAGCAGGGGCTGTTGTCCATACCCTGTTCCCAGGGGTGGACGACCGACGCGAGGCCGCCCCCGCCCAGGTCGCGGCGGTGCAGCAGATAGCGGTGCCAGGCGGCCAGGCGCGGGTAGACCCGGGTGAGGAAGCCGCGGGCGCGGGACAGGCCCGGGTCGGCGCGGTGCACCAGCCAGGCCGCCAGCGCGTGCACCGGTGGCTGCACGATGCCGGAGGTCTGTACGGTGCGCGGGGCGCCCGCAGCGCGCCCCGCGGTCGAGGAGCGCCAGAAGTCGGGGCTCGGGAAGTAGGCGTCGAGCGGGACGGAGGGGTTGAAGACGATGTGCGGGATACGTCCGTCCGCCCACTGCGCGGCCAGCAGCGTCTCCAGCTCCGTCTGGGCCCGTAACGGCGACAGGTGCCGCAGGCCGATCGCGATGAAGGCCGAGTCCCAGGACCACTGGTGCGGATACAGGCTGCGCGAGGGGACGGTGGAGGCGCCCGTCCAGTTCTCCTCCAGCACCCGGGCGGCCCTGACGTGCAGCGGACCCGGGAGGGGCGGCGGATCGTATGCAACGTGGTGCTGTTCGCCGCGGCTGGTGAGTTGGGCAGTGCGATCCACTCGGGGCTCCCCGAAAGACGTACGGCCGACCGGTTCGGTCTGGGCTACCGTAGAGTTACGTCTATTTAACACGCAAAACTCACTATGTAATGCACGCTGGAGAAGCACAAGGGGGTGCGCATGACGGGACGCGGCCAGACCAGCTCCGGAGATCTGCTCGAACTGGTGCGAAGCGGACGCGCGACCACGCGCGGAGCCCTCCAGCAGGTCACCGGTCTGTCCCGGGCCACCGTCGGTCAGCGCCTCGACCGTCTCTTCCGCGCGGGCTGGCTGCGCGAGGGCGTCGGCGGTCCCGTCGACTCGCCCCTGGGCGGCAGGCCCTCCATCACCCTGGAGTTCGACGACGAGCACGCCGTCGTCCTCGCCGCCGACCTCGACACCCGGCACGCGCGCGCCGCCGTCCTGACCCTGACCGGCGAGATCCTCGCCGAGCACGCGGACACGCTCGTCGTGGAGGACGGGCCGGACGTCGTCCTCGGAGCGCTCGGGCGGTGGTTCGGGGAGCTGCTGGAGAAGGCCGGGCGGCCGGCCCGGGCCGTGTGCGGGATCGGGCTGGCGGTGCCGGGGCCGGTCGACAGCGAGACCGGGCGGGTCGTGCAGCCGCCGATCATGCCCGGCTGGGACGGCTACGACATACGGGGCCGCCTGGCCCGAGCCTTCACCGAGCGGACGGGCGCCGGGCCGGTGCCGGTCCTGGTGGACAACGACGCGAATCTGATGGCGTACGGCGAACAGCGCACGGGATACCCCGGCTGCTCGGCCTTCGTGCTGGTCAAGGTGTCCACCGGCATCGGCGCGGGCGTGATGGTCGACGGCTCGGTCTACCGGGGGATCGACGGGGGCGCCGGGGACATCGGGCACATCCGCGTGGGCGCCGACGCGCTGTGCCGGTGCGGGTCGTACGGCTGTCTCGCCGCCGTCGCCAGTGGCGGCGCCGTGGCCGGGCGGCTGGCGGAGGCCGGGGTCGCGGCGGCCTCCGGCTCGGACGTACGGGATCTGCTGGCGGCCGGGCATCCGGAGGCGGCCCGGCTGGCGCGGGAGGCCGGGCGGCTGGTGGGGGACGTGCTGGCGACCGTCGTCACGCTGCTCAATCCCGGTGTGCTCATGATCGCCGGAGATCTGGCCGGAACCGCCTTCCTGACCGGCGTGCGGGAGCTGCTGTACCAGCGGGCGCTGCCCCGCTCCACGGCCCATCTGGACGTCGTCACCTCACGGCTCGGTGAGCGGGCGGGGCTGGTGGGAGCCGGTGCGCTGGTCGTGGAGCATCTCTACGCGCCGGAGCGGGTGGAGGAACGGCTGCTCGCGCTGGGGGTGTAAAGCGTCCGCATGGTGAAATCCGATCCTCTGTGGGAGCGTGATTCTCGCCACCCTTGATAAGGGCTGCGCTCAGATGAGCGGATCTTGAGCGGCTGCACTTCCTCAAGGGGTGGCACTGGGTGCCACCCTTCGATCGTTCATCGATCGAAATCAGGTGTCGCACTCGACCGCTCATCTGAGCGCAAAACCGCACCAGTGGGCAGGGATGCCTTCAGGAAGTGAAAACATAAGCGCTTGGTTGCTTGCCGTCCCTTGACTTTCGATCCGCTGGCGGAGGGATGGTTACGGGCGCATGACGCGCGAGTAGACGTATCCAGACACCTTCGATCTGGGTATGTTCCTCGCCGTCAGGGCAGCCACCGCGTCCTCGAGGAGTCGAGACCCGTGTCGGAAAACAAAGAACCCCACGTAGCGAAGTTCGTTTACGACTTCACCGAGGGAAACAAGGACCTCAAGGACCTCCTGGGTGGCAAGGGCGCGAACCTCGCCGAGATGACCAACCTGGGACTCCCCGTTCCCCCGGGCTTCACCATCACGACGGAAGCCTGCAAGGTCTACCTCGACAGCGGCGAGGAGCCCGCGGCACTGCGTGACGAGGTGAGTGCGCACCTCGACGCGCTGGAGTCCCGGATGGGCAAGAAGCTCGGCCAGCCGGACAACCCCCTACTGGTCTCCGTCCGCTCCGGCGCCAAGTTCTCCATGCCCGGCATGATGGACACGGTCCTGAACATCGGCCTCTCCGACAAGTCCGTGAAGGGCCTCGCCGAGCAGGCCGGCGACGAGCGCTTCGCCTGGGACTCCTACCGCCGCCTCATCCAGATGTTCGGCAAGACCGTCCTCGGCGTCGACGGCGACCTCTTCGAGGAAGCCCTCGACAACGCCAAGGAGGCCAAGAAGGTCACGGTCGACACCGAGCTGGAGGCCGCGGACCTGAAGAAGCTGGTCGCCACCTTCAAGAAGATCGTCAAGAAGGAGGCCGGCCGGGACTTCCCGCAGGACCCGCGCGAGCAGATGGACCTCGCCATCCACGCGGTCTTCGACTCCTGGAACACCGACCGCGCCAAGCTCTACCGCCGTCAGGAGCGCATCCCGCACGACCTCGGCACCGCCGTCAACGTCTGCTCGATGGTCTTCGGCAACCTGGGCCCGGACTCCGGCACCGGCGTCGCCTTCACCCGCGACCCCGCCTCCGGCCACCAGGGCGTCTACGGCGACTACCTGCAGAACGCACAGGGCGAGGACGTGGTCGCGGGCATCCGCAACACCGTGCCGCTCGCGGAGCTGGAGCGGATCGACAAGCAGTCGTACGACCGGCTGATGCAGATCATGGAGACCCTGGAGAACCACTACAAGGATCTCTGCGACATCGAGTTCACCATCGAGCGCGGCCAGCTGTGGATGCTCCAGACCCGCGTCGGCAAGCGCACGGCGGGCGCCGCCTTCCGGATCGCGACCCAGCTGGTCGACCAGGGCCTGATCGACGAGACCGAGGCCCTCCAGCGCGTGACGGGCGCCCAGCTCGCGCAGCTGATGTTCCCGCGGTTCGACGAGCACGCGAAGACCGAGATGGTCGGCCGGGGCATCGCGGCCTCGCCAGGCGCGGCGGTCGGCAAGGCGGTCTTCGACTCGTACACCGCCGTGAAGTGGTCACGCTCGGGCGAGAAGGTCATCCTGGTGCGCCGGGAGACCAACCCCGACGACCTCGACGGCATGATCGCGGCCGAGGGCATCCTGACCTCCCGCGGCGGCAAGACCTCCCACGCGGCCGTCGTCGCGCGCGGCATGGGCAAGACCTGTGTGTGCGGCGCGGAGGAGCTCGAGGTCGACACCAAGCGGCGCCGGATGACCGTGCCGGGCGGGCGGATCGTCGAGGAGGGCGACGTCATCTCCATCGACGGCTCCAGCGGCAAGGTCTACCTGGGCGAGGTCCCGGTGGTCCCCTCCCCGGTCGTGGAGTATTTCGAGGGCCGTATGCACGCCGGCGCCCAGGACGCCGACGAGCTGGTCGAGGCCGTGCACCGGATCATGGCCTTCGCCGACCGCAAGCGCCGGCTGCGGGTGCGGGCCAACGCGGACAACGCCGAGGACGCGCTGCGCGCCCGTCGCTTCGGCGCGCAGGGCATCGGACTGTGCCGTACCGAGCACATGTTCCTGGGCGAGCGCCGCGAGATGGTCGAGAAGCTGATCCTCGCCGACACCCAGGACGAGCGCGAGGCCGCGCTGGCGGAGCTGCTGCCGCTGCAGAAGAAGGACTTCGTCGAGCTGTTGTCGGCGATGGACGGTCTGCCGGTGACGGTACGGCTGCTCGACCCGCCGCTGCACGAGTTCCTGCCGGACATCACCGAACTCTCGGTCCGCGTGGCGCTGGCCGAGTCCCGCCAGGAGTCCCACGAGAACGACCTCCGGCTGCTCCAGGCGGTCCACCGCCTGCACGAGCAGAACCCGATGCTGGGCCTGCGCGGAGTCCGCCTCGGCCTGGTCATCCCGGGCCTGTTCACCATGCAGGTCCGCGCGATCGCGGAAGCGGCGGCGGAGCGCAAGAACGCCAAGGGCGACCCGCGCGCCGAGATCATGATCCCGCTCGTCGGCACCGTCCAGGAGCTGGAGATCGTCCGCGACGAGGCCGACCAGGTCATCGCGGAGGTCGAGGCGGCGACGGGCACGCAGCTCAAGCTCGCCATCGGCACGATGATCGAGCTTCCGCGCGCCGCCCTCACCGCCGGGCAGATCGCGGAGGCGGCGGAGTTCTTCAGCTTCGGCACGAACGACCTGACCCAGACCGTGTGGGGCTTCAGCCGCGACGACGTGGAGGCCTCCTTCTTCACGGCCTACCTGGAGAAGGGCATCTTCGGCGTCTCCCCCTTCGAGACGATCGACAAGGACGGCGTCGGCTCCCTGGTGAAGGCGGCGGCGACGGCGGGCCGCGAGACCCGCCCCGACCTCAAGCTCGGCGTCTGCGGCGAGCACGGCGGCGACCCGGAGTCCGTCCACTTCTTCCACGAGGTGGGCCTGGACTACGTCTCCTGCTCCCCGTTCCGCATCCCGGTCGCCCGCCTGGAGGCGGGCCGCGCGGCGACGAACTCGCAGGGCAGCGACCACCGCTAGCCCGTACGACCCCGGCCGGACCCCACGGCCACCGAAACCCCGGAACCGCCGCCCGTCCCCGACCCTCAACACCGATGGACGGCGGTACCGGATCACCAGGAGGGCGGCACCCTGTGCGGGGGTGCCGCCCTCTCCTGCATCATCTGCGCGGACGGATTGACCGTCACGGTGGCCGTGGCGGAGGTGTACTGACCTCGGCGGCGGGACGGGTGCACCGTCGTAGGCTGAGGATCACCGTCAGCAGGAGGAGTGGACCATGCCCGGCTGGAGCGAGCGGGACATCCCCGACCAGAGCGGCCGTGTCGCCGTCGTCACCGGGGCCAACAGCGGGCTCGGGTACGTCGTCGCGCGGGAACTGGCGCGGAAGGGTGCCCGGGTGGTGCTCGCGTGTCGGAGCGAGGTACGGGGGAGGGCGGCCGCCGAGCGGGTGGTGGAGGAAGTACCCGGCGCCGTGGCTGAGTTCGCTCGGCTGGACCTCGGAGACCTCGCCGTCGTACGGGAGTTGGCGGCCGCGTATCCGTACGACCGACTCGATCTGCTCGTCAACAACGCCGGCGTCATGGCTCTGCCGTACGGGACCACGGTGGACGGGTTCGAGACGCAGTTCGGGGTCAATCATCTCGGGCACTTCGCGCTCACCGGGCTGCTCGCGCCGGTGCTCCTCGCGACGTCGGGCGCCCGGGTCGTCAACGTCTCCAGTGGGATGCACGCCCTGGCCAACATCGACATCGACGACCTCAACAGCGAGCGCCGGTACCGGCGTTGGGTCGCCTACGCCCGGTCCAAGACCGCCAATCTGCTCTTCACTCATGAGCTGGCCCGAAGGCTCGCGGCGCAGGGTGTGGACCTGGTGGCGGCCGCCGCGCATCCGGGCTACGCGGAGACCAATCTGCAGGGCGCCGCGCCGCGGATGGAGGGGCGGCGGCTGATGGGGCGGGTGATGGAGATCGGAAACCGAGTCTTCGCACAGTCCGCGGAGACCGGTGCCCTGCCCCTGCTGTACGCGGCGACCGCCCCCGACGTACGGCCCGACTCCTTCACCGGACCGTCGTTCATGATGTGGCGCGGGACACCGGGGTCGTCCTGGCGGGCGCCCTGGACGCTCAACGACGTGGCGGGGGAGAGGCTTTGGGCCGCCTCGGAACGGTTCACGGGAGTGGCGTACGAGGCGCTGACGGGCTGACGGTGCGTCACCTCGGCCTGCCCCGCCAGACCGTGAAGTAAGCCAGTGCCGCCAGTGCCGCGGTGGCCGACGCCACCGTGAGAGCCGCCGGGAGGGAGTGACCGGCGATCACGCCCGCGGTCGCCGCGCCCAGGGCGAACCCGGTGATCTTCAGGCTGGCGCCGGTGGTGAAGATCTGGCCGCGCAGATGGCCGGGGGCCTCCCGATGCCGTATCGCGAACAGAGCCGTGAGCTGGGGTCCGGCGCCGACGCCGGTGAGTACGGCGGCGGCGACGAGGACGACCGGATGAGCGGTCGCCGCCAGGGCCAGCGCGGTCGCCTGCACGAGGGCGCCGACCCAGATCGCCGTGTCCGGGGCGATCAGGTGGGGCCGTCGCGCCAGCACGGAGTTGGCCGCCAGCGAGGCGACAGCCGTACAGGACAGCAGCAGCGCTCCGCGCCCCGACCCGCCCAGGGCGTGCTGCCCGAGGAGTGGGACGCACGCGGTGAACATTCCCTCGGCGGCACAGCAGAGGACCGAGGTGAGGGTCGCCCGGGCCAGGGCGGGGCGCTGGACGATGAACCGGAGCCCGGCGGTGAGCGGGGTGCGCCGCGCGGTGTCGGCACTTCCGCCCGCCCGAGTCGGGGAGTCCACCCCGACGCCCCCCTCGCGCGAGCGCGTTGCGGCGAGACCCCGTTCGCTTCTCCGCGGGGGCGGCGCGTCGGTATCCCGGTCCCTGTTCGGCGCCGGTCCGGAGGTCCCTCGGTGGGTCGCCCTCGGCAGGCGCCAGGCCGCCGGGGTCGCGAGGGCGATCAGGGTCACCGCCAGCGCCACCGCCGTCGGCGCCCCCAGCGTCTCGGCCGCCGCCCCCGCCAGGGCCGGTCCGGCGAGGCTCGCCGTGGTGAAGGTCATCGCGTCCAGGGCGTTGGCCCGGGGCAGCGCGTCGCCCGCCACCACCCGGGGGAGCTGGGCCGTCCAGCCACCGGAGAGCGCCGGCCCGAGCAGGCCCGTGCACACGGCGATCAGGACGGTGAGGGGAAGGGGCAGGCGCCCGAGACCGAGCAGGATGGCCGCCACTCCGGCGCCGTACGCGGCCAGCGCGCAGGCCAGCAGGCGGCCCGGCCGTGACGCCCGGTCCAGGAACGCGCCGAGCAGCGGTCCGCCGACCGCGGCGGCGACGTTGAGCCCGGCCAGCAGCGACGAGGCGGTCGCCGTCGAGCCGGTCAGGGCGAAGCCCGCCAGCATCATCGCCGGTCCGGACATCTCGTCGCCGGTGCGGGCGGACACCGCGCCGACGAAGTAGGAGACCGTCGTGTAACGCCTTTGCATCGGGAACACGTTACGTGAGTAACCCTAAAGCTGGTCAATATGCGTTACATTCGCCCCGTGGCTCCACCTCGCACCGGCGACCTGTCCGACCGGCACTCCGTACTGACGACGGCCCGGCGTGCCGCTGCCCTGGTCAGTGCCCTCACCCGCGAGCGCACGGACCCGGAGGAGGTCGTCGCCGTCCTGCGTGAGTACGGCGAGCAGGGCCCCCTCGACCTCGCGCCGGACGACCTCGCCGGGATGCGCGCGGCCGCCGTCCTGCTGCGCGAGGTCTTCACCGCCGACGACCTCGACGCCGCCGCCGCGCTCCTCAACCGCCTCCTCCGGGAGCACACCGGCCCCCTCCGGCTGACCTCCCACGGTGGCGGCACCCCCTGGCACCCCCACCTCGACCGCGACGACGACGGCCCCTGGGGCGAGTGGCTGCTGGCCTCCTCCGCCCTGGCGCTGACCGTCCTCGTGTGGGACACCCAGCGCCCGCCCGGCCGCCTCTGCGCCGCTCACAACTGCCGCCAAGTCTTCGTCACCCAGGGCGCCGGCCCCGAACGCCGCTACTGCTCGCGCCGCTGCGCGACCCGCGAACGCGTCGCGGCCCATCGGCGCAGGGCCGCGGCGTCGGAGTGACCTCCGAACCGAGGCCGGTGCGGATGACGAAAAGCGCCCCGCCCGGTGACGGGGCGAGGCGCTGTGGTGTGCAGTTGGGGGCGCTGTCAGTAGGCGCGGACCTCGTACGTCGCCACCCGCACCGTCTCGTCGTCCAGGCACTGGCCCGACTCCAGGTCGAACCGCTGCTTGAGCAGGGGGGAGGCGACGAAGGGGCGGCCCTGGTGGGTGCCGGTCAGGCCGCGGGAGAGGACGGCCGCGCCGCCGAAGGGGTCGCGGTTGTCGATGGCGTACAGGTTGCCGCTGCGGTCTCGGAAGAGGGCGACCTGGCGGCCGTCCGGCAGGAGCGCGGCGACGCCGCGTCCGGGGACCAGCCGGGTCAGGTCGCAGACCGTGAACCAGTCGTCCGCGAGCTGGAGTTGGACCTTGAGGTCGGTGGTCTCGGGTGCCAGGGTCATCGCTGGGCGCTTCCTTCCAGGGGACGGTGGCCGATGGTGAGCAGCGGCAGGTCGGGCTTGATCTGGTCGCGCTCCGGGACGAAGCCGACGACCGGGTCGGGGGTGTCGGGGGCGTTGACGAAGGACACGAACCGGGCGAGCTTCTCGGGGTCGTTGATGGTCTCGGCCCACTCGTCGCGGTAGTGGGCGACATGGGCGGCCATGAGGGACTCCAGCTCCTCGCAGATGCCAAGGGAGTCCTCCACCACCACCTCGCGGACGTGGTCCAGGCCGCCGGGGATCCGCTCCAGCCAGGTCGAGGTGCGCTCCAGACGGTCGGCGGTGCGGATGTAGAACATCAGGAACCGGTCGATCAGACGCACCAGTTCGGCGTCCGAGAGGTCCTGCGCGAGCAGGTCCGCGTGGCGCGGGGTGGCGCCGCCGTTGCCGGCGACGTACAGGTTCCAGCCGTTGGCCGTGGCGATGACGCCGAAGTCCTTCGACTGGGCCTCGGCGCACTCACGGGCGCACCCGGAGACCGCCGACTTCAGCTTGTGCGGGGAGCGCAGGCCCCGGTAGCGCAGCTCCAGTTCGATCGCCATGCGGACCGAGTCCTGGACGCCGTACCGGCACCAGGTCTGCCCCACACAGGACTTCACCGTCCGCAGCGCCTTGCCGTACGCGTGCCCCGACTCGAAGCCGGCGTCCACCAACCGGGCCCAGATCAGCGGCAGTTGCTCGACGCGGGCGCCGAACATGTCGATCCGCTGGCCGCCGGTGATCTTCGTGTAGAGGCCGAAGTCGCGGGCGATCTCACCGATCACGATGAGGCCCTCGGGGGTGATCTCGCCGCCGGGGATGCGCGGCACGACCGAGTAGGAGCCGTTCTTCTGCAGGTTGGCCAGGAAGTGGTCGTTGGAGTCCTGCAGGGCCGCCTGCTCGCCGTCCAGCACATAGCCGCTCGCGCCGATCGTCGGGGCGAGGGAGGCGATGATCGAGCCGACGGCCGGCTTGCAGATCTCGCAGCCGTCACCGCCCCGGGCGCCGTCGCGGCCGTAGCGGTCGAGCAGGTCCTGGTAGCTGTTGATGCGCAGGGCGAGGACGATCTCGTACAGCTCCTCGCGGGTCTGGGCGAAGCAGCCGCACAGGCCCTTGTCGACCTCGACGCCGGACGCCTCCAGCTCGGCGTCGACCAGCTGGCCGAGCACCTTGACGCAACTGCCGCACGTCGTACCGGCCTTGGTGCACTTCTTCACCTCGGGCACCGTGGTGCACCGGTGGTCGGTGACCGCGCCCCGGATCGTGCCCTTGGTGACGTTGTTGCAGGAGCAGATGATCGCGTCGTCCGGCAGCGCCGTCGGGCCGAGCTGTACCGACTCGCCGGCGCCGGCTGGCAGCACCAGCGACTCCGGCTCGACCGGCGGCACGGAACCGGTGAACGCCTTCAGCGTGCCGTACGCCTCCGCGTCGCCGACCAGGATGCCGCCGAGCAGGGTGCCGTCGCGGCCGATGACCAGCTTCTTGTACAGGCCGGCGCGGGAGTCGGAGTACACGACGTCCAGGCAGTCGTCCGTGGTGCCGTGCGCGTCGCCGAAGGAGGCGACGTCCACGCCGAGCAGCTTCAGCTTCGTCGAGAGGTCGGCGCCGGTGAAGGACGCCTCGTCCTCGGCGATGGTCGCGGCCGCGGTCTCCGCCTGCTCATAACCGGGGGCGACCAGGCCGTAGACCCGCCCATCGGAGGCCAGCGCGCACTCGCCGATCGCGAAGACATGGGGGTCGCAGACGGTACGGCAGTGGTCGTCGACCGCGATGCCGCCGCGCTCGCCGACGGTGAGGCCGCAGTCCCGGGCCAGCTGGTCTCGGGGCCGGACACCGGCGCTGAACACCACCATGTCCGTGGCGAGTTCGGAACCGTCGGACAGCTTCATGCCGGTGACCGCGCCGTCCTCGCCGACCACGATCTCCTGCGTGCCGACGCCCGTGTGGACGCTCAGGCCCATCTTCTCGATGGTCCGCAGCAGGGCCGCGCCGCCGCCCTCGTCCACCTGCACGGGCATCAGCCGCGGCGCGAACTCCACGATGTGGGAGGTGAGTCCGAGGCCCTTGAGCGCGCCCGCCGCCTCGAGCCCCAGCAGACCGCCGCCGACCACCGCGCCGACCGACGCCCGCGACTTCGCGTACTCCTCGATCGCGAGCAGGTCCTCGATCGTGCGGTAGACGAAGCAGCCCTCGGCGTCCTTGTTCGGGACCGGCGGCACGAACGGGTAGGAGCCGGTGGCGAGGACGAGGGTGTCGTACTCGAAGACCTGCCCGGAGCGCGCGGTGACCTTCCGCGCCTCGCGGTCGATGATCTCCGCGGGGTCGCCGAGGTACAGCTCGATGCCGTGCGTGTCGATGAACTCCCTGTCCGTCATGGACAGTTCCTCGGGCGTCCGGCCCGAGAAGTACGAGGTGAGGGCGACGCGGTCGTACGCGGGACGCGGCTCCTCGCACAGCACGACCACGCGGTGCGTGGCGGTCAGGCCGCGCCCGGCGAGCGCTTCGAGGAAGCGCTGGCCGACCATGCCATGGCCGACGAGCACGATCGTGGGGGTGCCGGTGGTCATCAGGAGCCTCCATCGTTGGTGAGCAGGTGGAGCAGGGGGCCGTCGTCGGGGAGCGGCTCCGCTCCCTCCCAGGCGCGGGCGAGCGCGCCGACGGTGCCGAGTTCGCCGACGAGGACCCCGCCGACCAGGCGGTCGTCGCGGACGACGACCTTGCGGTAGGTGCCGCGGGTGGCGTCCGCGAGCTGGACGACGTCGTCCCCGGGACGCGGCTCCGTCTCGCCGAACGCGGCGAGGTCGAAGAAGCCCTCACCGGCCAGGGTGAGCCTGGTCAGCGAACGGGTGCCGGTGTAGCGGGCGTTCGCGTCACCCGCCAGCGACTCGGCCAGGACCTCGGCCTGTTCGAGCGCCGGGGCGGCCAGCCCGTACACCGTGCCCGCGTGCTGGACGCAGTCGCCGATCGCCCGGATGTGCGGGTCGGAGGTGCGCAGTTCGTCGTCGACGAGGACGCCCTTGTGCACGGCGAGGCCCGCGTCCTGGGCCAGACCGACGCGCGGGTGCACCCCGCACGCGACGACCACGAGGTCGGCGTCGAGGGCGTACCCGTCGGCCATCTCGACCGAGCGGACCACCCCGCCGACGCAGCGCACGTCCCGCACTCGGCACTCGGTGTGGATCTCCACGCCGAGGTCCTGCAGGTGCCGCCGGACCAGCTTCGAGGCAGTCGGGTCGAGTTGATGCTCCATCAGGCGCTCGGCCTGCTGGGCGAGCACGACCTGCACGCCGCGCCGGGCGAGGGCCCGCGCCGCGGACACCCCGAGCAGCCCGCCGCCGATGACGACCGCGCGCACGCCCGGCCGTACCGCCTCGGACAGGCCCAGACAGTCGTCCATCGTGCGGAACGCGTGGACACCGGCGGGCAGTTCGTGGTTCTCGGTGAACAGGCCGCGCAGCGGCGGCAGTACCGGGTTGGAGCCGGTGGCCAGGACCAGCGTGTCGTATGCGATCTTCGAGCCGTCCGCGAGGTGTACGGCTCGCACCTCGCGGTCGATGCCCGTGACCCGGCCACGGACCAGCTCCGCGGGCGTGGGCAGCGCGATGACGTCGGGGCCGTACCGCCCGGCCAGCACCTCGGCGAGCAGCACCCGGTTGTACGGGCGGTGCTCCTCCTCGCCGATCAGGGTCACGGGCGTGCCGAGCTCACCGAGCCGCCGGGCGAGACGGACGCCCGCGAGGCCGGCGCCGATCACCACCACACGCGTATTCGAGGTCATGTCCAGGAGCGTGCGATGCCGGTGTTACCCGACCGCATCACGTCTGTTTCCCGTGAGGAACGCTGCCCTCTTCCGGCACGCGGCCGGGGTGTGAGGGTTCCGCGTACGCGCCGGGGGCGTGGTGTGAGGCCGGCAGGGGTGGGATCTGTACCGGCGATCCCGCGCCACCGGGAAAACAGCACGAGCTGACGCCGCCCCGAGGCTACGGTGACCGGATGGCGATTCAGGTGATCGTGCTCAACGGCGGCTCCAGCAGCGGCAAGTCCGGCATCGTGCGGTGTCTGCAGGCGGTCCTGCCCGAGCCGTGGCTGGCCTTCGCGATCGACACGTTCGTCGACTCGCTGCCGGCGTCCCTGCGGGCGTCGCTCGCCGGGATCGAGTTCGCCCCGGACGGCACGGTCAGCGTCGGACCGGAGTTCTCCAGACTCGAACTGGCCTGGATGGAGGGCGTCGCGGCCACGGCACGCGCGGGCGCCCGTGTCATCGTCGACGACGTCTTCCTCGGCGGCGCGGACTCCCAGAGCCGCTGGCGCAAGGCGCTGACCGGCCTGGACGTCCTCTGGGCCGGAGTCCGCTGCGCCCCCGCCGTCGCCGCGGGCCGCGAGATCGCGCGCGGCGACCGGCCCCCCGGGATGGCGGAGCAGCAGGCGGTCCTGGTGCACCGGGACGTCCACTACGACGTGGAGGTGGACACCACCCACACGGAGTCACTGGTGTGCGCCCGGACCATCGCTCAAGCGGTCACTCCGGCCACCGTCACCGGCTCCGGCTCCCCGTGAGGTGCGCGAACACGACCACGTTCCCCTGGTAACCGGTCGACCGCGAATACCCTCCGCCGCAGGTGATGATCCTCAACTCCGGCCGGTCGGCGGCGCCGTACACCTTCTCGTCGGGGAAGGCGGTCGCCTTGTAGACGGCGACCGCGTCGACGGTGAACACGGCGACACTGCCGTCGCGCCGATCGACCTCCACCGCGGCGCCCTTCCTCAGGGCACCGAGGTCGTAGAAGACCGCGGGTCCCTCGGAGTTGTCCACATGCCCGGCGACGATCGCCGTACCGGTCTCCCCGGGGGTGGTGCCGGCCTCGTACCAGCCGGCGAGGTTCTTCCGCGCGGCCGGCGGGACGTCGAGGCTGCCGGAGCGGGTGAGGCCGAGGCCCGTCAGGGGGGCGTTCACGCGGATCGAGGGGATGCGGATGCGGTCGGGCGGGGAGGGCGGCAGCGCGGGCGCCGACCGTGCGCCGCCGCGGCCCGAGTGCGCCTCGGCCGCCGTGGGCTGCGGCGGGGCGTGTGTCCCTGCGCCGCCGCTCAGCAGCCACGCCCCGGAGCAGAACGCGGCCACCGTCACGGCCGCTATCGCGGTGTTGCCCAACCTGCGCATTCGAGCCTCCTGGAGGGACCCGGTCCCCCTCCGGGCCGCGAGGGGCGTCGGACCCGGAGGGGGAGGGACATGCGGTACCGGCGGACGGACAGCGGAGGGTGTCCGTCAGATCCCGTCGCCTCTCGCCCGGCGATGCAGGAGCCAGGTACCGCCCGCGGCGGCGACGGCGAGGGCCGCCACGCCGGCCGCGGTCTGCACGGGGTCGGGGCCCATCACGCCGCCGACCCCCGTCTTCACACTTCCGCGGGGCTGCACCTGGCCGCGCGGCGCGCTCAGCGTCACCACCAGGTCGCCCGAGACCTGCCGTCCGCCCTCGGCGCACTCCGCGACGATCTCGTACGTCCCCTGCTGCGCGCTCTCGGGCACCCGGAACTGCCCGATCGCCTCGCCCTCGTGGGCACTCGGCGCCAGCGTGAAGGCACCGGCGCCCACCGCGCTGGCGTCCCCGGCCGCCGTGCCCTCGTTCCCGCAGGCCGAGGTGTTCACACTGACCTCCGCGCCCGGCACGACGGACGACGGGTACACCTCCAGACTGCCGCCGCCGTCGTCGCCGTACGCGGGCGCCGCGACGAACCCCGCGGCGACGACGGCGAGGGCGGTACCGGTCAGCAGACGGGCGGTACGTCGCATCGATGCTCCTCCGGGCGTCTTCGATGTCCCCTGCCCTTCCGAGGAAAGGCCCACCAAGCCGACCGCGCTTCCTGAGGAACCGTCAGAACTGCGGCGAACGGGTGTCGACCGTCTCCCGCCCCACCCCGATCAACCTGCGTTTCGGCAGGTCACAGGCTTGGGGCGGGCCGGAGGAGAAGAGAACCCGAAGGACGCACCCGGAGCGTGTGAACGGGTGACTGGCTCGGGTGTCCGGAGGATCCCGCAGCGCACGTCCGGGCAGGACCGGGCCACCGGTGGTGGCGTCAGTTCCCACGGACGGCGCTCCGGTGGCGGTGTCAGTTCACGTTGACGGCGCTCCACGCCGCCGCCACCGCGTCGTACTCCGTGCTGCCCGCTCCGTACAGGTCCTTCGCCGCGTTCAGGGTGGCCGTCCGGGCGCCCGCGTAGTTCGTCGACGACGTCATGTAGACCGTCAGGGCCCGGTACCAGATCGCGCCCAGCTTGGCGCGGCCGATGCCGGTGACCGAGGAGCCGTTGTACGTGGGGGAGTTGTAGCTGACGCCGTTGATGGTCTTCGGGCCGCTGCCCTCGGCCAGCAGATAGGCGAAGTGGTTCGCGACGCCCGAGGAGTAGTGGACGTCGAGGTTCCCGACCGAGGAACTCCAGTAGTCGGCGGAGGCGCCGTCCCGCGACGGCTTGTCCATGTAGCGCAGGGCCGCACGGCCGAAGCCGGATCGGACGATCTTCTCACCGATCAGGTAATCCCCGGGATCGGAAGGGTTGTTGGCGTACCACTCGACGAGGGTGCCCAGGATGTCGGACGTCGCCTCGTTCAACCCGCCGGACTCGCCCGAGTACGTCAGCGCAGCCGTCTTCGACGTGACGCCGTGGGTCATCTCGTGTCCGGCCACGTCCAGCGACACCAGCGGCCCGAAGGTCGTACCGTCACCGTCGCCGTACGTCATGCAGAAGCAACTGTCGTCCCAGAACGCGTTGTTGTACGCGTTCCCGTAGTGCACGCGGTTGTACGACCCCTTCCCGTCGCCCGCGATGCCGTTGCGCCCGAAGGTGTTCTTGTAGAAGTCCCAGGTGACGTCGGTGCCGTACTGCGCGTCGACGGCGGCGGAGGCCCGGTCGGCCGTCGCCCCCGTGCCCCAGTGGTTGTCGGCGTCCGTGAACACCGTCGAAGGAGCCCGGCTGACGCAGATGCTGGTCAGGAAGCACAGGTCGGTCTTGTTCGCCGCGTCACCGGTGTACGTGTTCCCGCGCGTCGGATCCTTCAGCTGGTACGTCGACCCCGAGACCGTCGTCTCCAGCGGAACCGTGCCGCTGTAAAGGGACTTGCCGTCCCCCGTCGCCGTCTCGATGTCGTCCCAGGCGTCGATCTGCCGCCCGGAGACGGCGTCCGTGATCACGGTGCGGGCGACCGGGTTGCCGAGCGTGTCCTTGGCCGTGACGTTCGTGCGCCACGCCAGCTTCGGCGCGCCGTGCAGGGCGTCGACCACCAACTGGGGGCTCGCCGTCAGCTTCTTCAGGGTCTCGCCCAGGTTCACGGCGCGCAGCGCGTTCGCCGCGATGTCGGCGGCCTTCGGGGCCGATATGGAGGGGGTGATCGAGGCGAGGGATATCCGCTTCCCCGTCGCCCGGTTCGCGCCCCGGTACGCGCCGTCGGGCGCCAGGTGGACCACGAAGTCGCCGCCCAGCACCGGGAGCTGACGGTACGTACGGTCGTAACGGACGTGCTGCGTACCGTCCTTGTCGACGATCACGTCCCGCACCGACGTGCCCTCGGCGGAGGTCAGACCGAGACTCGCGGCGTGCGCCAGCAGGGCCGACGCCGCGTTCTCGATGGCGCCGGCTCTGCTCGGCCGGTCGGCCGCGACGGCGGCGGGGGAGAGTGCGGACGCCAGCAGGGTGGCGGCGGTGGCCGCCACGCCGGCGGCGGCGAGACGACGGGAACCTCGGACGTGCGGCCGTATCCGGCTCATCGGTCTCCTCGGGGAGGCGCATGCGAATGCGTGGGGGGAAGCGCGGGCGTTGACCAAGATTTAAGGGGCCATGACAGCCAGAGGTAAAGAGCGCGAACGAGGAGGTGTGTGTGGAGAGAGAATCGTTTTTGTGAGCCTCCACCTCCCCTTCTTCGTCTACGGCACCCTCCGCCCCGGCGAGGTCAACCACGACCTCTTCCTGCGCGGCCGCACCCGGCACGAGGCCCCGGCGCGGCTGAACGGCTCGGTCCTGTACGACGGCCCCGGCTATCCGTACGCCGTGGAGGAACCCGGCGGCACGGTGTACGGGGAGCTGGTGACCGCGCTGCCGGAGCGTTACGAGGAGCTGCTTGTCGCCCTCGACCGGCTGGAGGAGTACGCGCCGGGCGATCCCGCCAGCCTCTACGAGCGGCTCGAGCGCGAGGTCACCCGCGAGACCGACGGGAGGTCCGTGCGGGCCTGGGTGTACCTCGCCGCCCCCGCCGTGGCCGCCCGCCTCCGCGCCCGGGGCGAGCTCATCGAGAGCGGCGACTGGCGGGTCAGGACCTGACGGCCTCCAGGCGCACCGCGCACGTCTTGAACTCGGGCATCCGCGAAGTGGGGTCCAGCGCCGGGTTGGTGAGGGTGTTGGCGCGGCCCTCGCCCGGCCAGTGGAAGGGCATGAAGACGGTGTCGGGCCGGATGGCGGTGGTGATACGGGCCGGCGCCACCGCCCGCCCGCGCCGCGAGACCACGGCCACCGGATCGCCCTCCGCCGCCCCTAGCCGCGCCGCCAGCCGCGGGTGCAGCTCCACGAAGGGGCCCGGCGCCGCCGCGTTCAGCTCCTCGACGCGTCGGGTCTGGGCGCCGGACTGGTACTGGGCGACCACCCGCCCGGTCGTCAGCAGGACCGGGTACTCGGCGTCCGGCTCCTCCGCGGAAGCGCGGTGCGAGACGGCCACGAACCTCGCCCGCCCGTCCGGCGTGGCGAAACGGTCCAGGAAGAGGCGGGGCGTGCCGGGATGCACGGCCCCGCCCGCCACGCCCTGCGGCTCCCCGGCATGCACGGCGCCGTCCGCCACGCCCTGCGGCTCCCTGGGATGCCCGGCGCCATCGCCCACCGGGGCGTTCAGCGACGCTCCGTCCGTAACCGGCTTCGCGCCTTGCGGCTCCGCGTCCGTGAGGGGCGCGCCCTGCGGCTCCCCGTCCGTCACCGGCGCGTCCGGCATCTTCCCGTCCGTCACCGGCGCGTCCGGCACCTCCCCGGCCGTGAGGGGCGCGCCCTGCGGCTCCCCGGCCGTCACCGGTGCGTCCCGTATCTCCCCGTCCGCCGGGCAGGGCCAGAACACCCCGTTCTCCTCGGCGAGTCGGCGGTAGGTGATGCCGGAGTAGTCCGCGAGCCCACCCGCGCTCGCCCGCCGCAACTCCTCGAAGACCTCTTCGGGATCGGTCGGGAAACCCTTCTCCACGCCGAGCCGGTCGGCCAGTTCGTGCAGCACCTCGAGGTCGCTGCGGACGCCGGCGGGAGGGGTGATCGCGCGTCGCCGCAGCAGTACCCGGCCCTCCAGGCTGGTGGTCGTGCCGGTCTCCTCGGCCCACTGGGTCACGGGGAGGACGACATCGGCCTGAGCTGCGGTTTCGGACAGTACTATGTCACATACCACCAACAGGTCCAGCGACCTCAGCCGCTCCTCCACATGCCCCGCCCGTGGCGCCGACACCACCGGGTTCGACCCCATCAACAGCAACGCCCGGACATCGGTGCCGAGCGCGTCCAGCAACTCGTAGGCGCTGCGCCCCGGCCCCGGAAGCGCGTCCGGGTCCACGCCCCAGACCTCGGCCACATGCCGCCGCGCCGCCGGGTCGTCCAGCTTGCGGTACCCGGGCAACTGGTCGGCCTTCTGGCCGTGTTCACGTCCGCCCTGCCCGTTGCCCTGCCCGGTCAGACAGCCGTAACCGCTGAGCGGCCGTCCCGCCCGCCCGGTCGCCAGGCACAGGTTGATCCACGCACCCACCGTGTCCGTGCCCTTGGACTGCTGCTCGGGCCCGCGCGCGGTGAGCACCATCGCGGCCTCCGGCTCGCAGAACATCCGCACCGCTTCCCGGAGCTGGGGCACGGGCACGCCCGTGATCCGCTCCACGTACTCCGGCCAGTGCGCCATCGCCGCGGCCCGCGCGTCCTCCCAGCCGACGGTCCGCCGCTCGACGTACTCCTCGTCCACCCGACCCTCGGCGACGACGAGGTGCAACAGCCCCAGCGCCAGGGCGAGATCGGTACCGGGCCGCGGCGCCAGATGCAGATCGGCCTGCTCGGCCGTCCTGGTCCGCCGCGGGTCGACGACGATCAACGTGCCGCCGTTCTCCTTCAGTTCGGTGAAGAACCGCAGCGACGGCGGCATGGTCTCGGCGAGGTTCGACCCGACCAGGATCACGCAGCCGGTCTTCGGGATGTCCTCCAGCGGAAAGGGCAGGCCCCGGTCCAGACCGAACGCCCTGGTCCCGGCCGCCGCGGCCGAGGACATGCAGAAGCGCCCGTTGTAGTCGATCTGCGAGGTGCCGAGCACGACCCGCGCGAACTTCCCGAGCGTGTACGCCTTTTCGTTGGTCAGCCCGCCCCCGCCGAACACCCCGACCGCGTCCGGCCCGTGCTCCGTACGCGTGCGGCGCAGTCCCTCGGCGATCCGGTCCAGTGCCTCGTCCCAGGTGGCGGGCACCAGCGTGCCCTCGGAGCGCACCAACGGGGAGGTCAGGCGGACGCTCGCCGCCAGCACGGCCGGCGCGGTACGGCCCTTGCCGCACAGCGCGCCCCGGTTCACCGGGAAGTCCGTGCGCTCACCCACCTCGACCGTGCCGTCCGGTGCGGGCGTCAGGTTCATCCCGCACTGCAGGGCGCAGTAGGGGCAGTGGGTGGGTGTCACGGAGTTCTGCATACCGGCCAGCGTGCTTCGGCCGTGTTACGTGCGGCGCGGCCCCTTGTTACACGGGCGGGACGGTGACCTCCCCCCGCCGGGCCGAGCGGCGTGAGCCCCCGGTCACCGGGCGCTCGCCAGCGCCTTCGCGACCCCGGTCTCCTTGTGCCCGAGAAACTGGGGATCGGGATGGAACACGGCGTCCAGTGCCGCCTTGCCGGCCGCGAAGATCTCCCGGGTGCCGCCGTAGTACCAGGTCACGTCGTGCTTGTCCTGGACCCCGATGCCGTACGACGTCACACCCGCCGCCCGGCACAGCGCGACCGCGCGCCGGATGTGGAAGCCCTGGCTGATCAGCACCGCCCGGTCGACACCGAAGATCTTCTTCGCGCGGACGCAGGAGTCCCAGGTGTCGAAACCGGCGTAGTCGCTGACGATCCGCGAGGCGGGGACACCGTGCTTGGTCAGATAGGTGCGCATGGCGTCGGGCTCGTCGTAGTCCTTGCGGCTGTTGTCGCCGGTGACGAGGACGACCTCGACACGGCCCTCCCGGTACAGCTCGGCCGCCGCGTCGAGACGGTGGGCGAGATAGGGGGAGGGCTCGCCGTCCCACAGGCCCGCGCCGAAGACGACGGCGACCTGGGTGCGCGGCGCGTCCGCGAGCGTCCGCAGCCGGTCGCCCGTCGTGACGTACATCCAGGTGGCCGGCAGCAGGGCGAGCACGCTCACCGCCATCACGGCCTGCACGAGCCGCCGCTGTCCCCCGCGGGTGCGGGGCAGACGCGGTCTGCGCAGCTTGGGTCGGCGCATCGGACGGTCCCCTCTTCGGCCTGTTTTCGACAGTCAGAGACGTCCTGTCGGGCCGTCCGGTTCGGCGGATGATACGTGACCAGGTTCACTCCGGCCGATGAAACCGCAGGTCACCTCACCTCACAGACCCCGGACACCCCACGGTGAAGCGACGGAAAACCGCCGTCATTCCCGCGCAACGGGACGGCAACCTGCCACCGCGAGGATCGGCCCATGACGGACACTACGGCGGACCTCATGAGCCAGATCGGCAGCCGGCTCGCCAGCCAGCTCAGCCTCGTCTCTCTCAACGGCAGACGGCGTCCCGGCCCGCCCGCGCTCGTCGTCGTGGCCCACGGCAGCCGCAACCCGCGCGCCCTGAGCACGGTCCGCGCGCTCCTGGACAAGGTCCGCGACCAACGCCCCGGTCTGTCCGTGCATCTGGGCCACATCGAACTGAACGCCCCGCTGCTCCCCGACACCCTGGCCGGCCTCGGCACGGCGGAGGCCGTCCTCGTGCCCCTGCTGCTCAGCCGCGGCTACCACGTCAAGCGGGACATCCCGGAGATGGCGGCCTCCTCCGCAGTACGCGCACGCGTGGCCGACGCGCTGGGCCCCCACCCCCTTCTCGTGGACGCCCTGTACGCCCGCCTGGTCGAGGCGGGCTGGCGCACCCGCATGGACGAGGAGACGCGCCGCACCAGCGCGGTCGTCCTCGCCGCGGCGGGCTCCCGAGACCCCGAGTCCAAGGTCGACACCACCCGCACGGCCCAGCTGCTCGCCGAACGCCTGGGCGTCCCCGTGGTCCCGGCCTACGCCACGACCGCGGCCCCGACGGTCCCGGACGCGATCCGGTCCCTGACGGCGAGTGGCCGACACCGCGTGGCCGTGGCGTCCTACTTCACAGCCCCGGGCCGCTTCGCCACGGAGTGCGCGGAAGCGGCCCCGTGGATCGCCTCGGCCCCCCTGGGCACCCACCCGGCAATGGCACAACTGCTCCTCCACCGTTACGACCAAGCACTCGCGACGCCGGCGAGGACAGCTGCCTGAAGGAGCGCGGGGGCGTGTCGATCCGCGTACGCGCATTGTCAGTCCATGCCCGTACTGTCGAGACATGCCGTACGACCTGTCCTCAACCGAGCGTTGGGCCCCAGAACCCGACAAACGCCCCGGCCGCACCGCCTTCCAACGCGACCGCGCCCGCGTACTCCATTCAGCCTCACTCCGAAGGCTCGCCGGTAAGACCCAGGTCGTCACGCCAGGCGAGCGCAGCGCCACCGTCTGGGACGCCAGCCCCCGCACCCGCCTCACCCACTCCCTGGAGTGCGCCCAGGTCGGCCGCGAGCTGGGCGCGGCCCTCGGCTGCGACCCCGACCTCGTGGAAGCCGCCTGCCTCTCCCACGACCTCGGCCACCCTCCCTTCGGCCACAACGGCGAACACGCGCTGAACGAGTTCGCCGAGGACTGCGGCGGCTTCGAGGGCAACGCCCAGTCCCTCAGGCTCCTCACCCGCATCGAACCCAAGCGGTTCACCCCGGAGGGTTCCGTCGGCCTCAACCTCACCCGCGCCACCCTGGACGCCGCCACCAAGTACCCCTGGCCCAGAGGCGCCCACCCGACCGACCCGGCCTCTCCCAAGTTCGGCGTGTACGAGGACGACAGACCCGTCTTCGACTGGATCCGCAAGGACGCCCCCGCCACCCGCACCACCTTCGAGGCCCAGGTGATGGACTGGTCGGACGACGTGGCGTACTCGGTGCACGACGTCGAGGACGGCCTGCACGCCGGCCACATCGACCCGGGCTGCCTGCACGCGGAACCGGAACGCCAGGCGGTCTTCGAGGTCGCCGTCGGCCGGTACGTCCCCGCCGGCACCGACCCGGCGGAGCTGTCCGCCGCCCTGGACCGCCTCCAGGACCAGGACTGGTGGCCGCACGGCTACGACGGCTCGGCGGTCGCGCAGGCCCGCCTCAAGGACGCCACCAGCCAGCTCATCGGCCGCTTCTGCCTGGCCGCCGAGTCGGCCACGCGCGCCGCGTACGGCACGGGCCGCCTCACCCGGTACGACGCCGAGCTGGTCGTACCGCACGAGACGCGGCTGGAGTGCGCGGTGCTCAAGGCCGTCGCCGACCGGTACGTCATGCAGCGCGCCGAGCAGGAGCGGCTGCGGGCCGACCAGCGGATCGTGGTGGCCGAACTGGCGCAGGCGCTCACTGCGCGTGCACCCGAGGGTCTCGACCCGCAGTTCCGGGCGCTGTTCGACCAGGCAGGGGACGACCGGACGCGCAAGCGGGTGATCGTGGACCAGATCGCCTCGCTGACGGACGCGTCCGCCCGGTCGCTTCACGCTCGTCTGACGGGGAAGGCGAGAGACTGACGCGACACGAGTGACCCCGATTGCGCCCGAACGTGACCCTCCGTGGCCTGATCGGGCCACTCCCTCTTCCCCCATCACACTCCGTGCGGGACGCTCGCATGTGGCGGCACCCGCCGTGTTCTCCGAGGGGACACCCCTCGGACACCCCGTAGGAGGCATCAAGTGGTCGACGCGGATCAGACATTCGTCATCGTCGGAGGTGGTCTCGCCGGTGCGAAGGCGGCCGAGACGCTCCGAGCGGAGGGCTTCAGCGGCCGCGTGATACTGATCTGCGACGAGCGCGACCACCCCTACGAGCGTCCTCCGCTGTCCAAGGGGTATCTGCTGGGCAAGGAGGAGCGCGACAGCGTCTTCGTCCACGAACCGGCCTGGTACGCGCAGAACGACATCGAGCTGCACCTCGGCGAGACCGTGGACGCCATCGACCGCGCGGCGAAGACGGTCCGCTTCGGCGAGGACGGCACACTCGTCCACTACGACAAACTGCTCCTGGCGACGGGCGCGGAGCCGCGGCGCCTCGACATCCCGGGGACCGACCTCGCCGGCGTCCACCATCTGCGCCGCCTCGCCCACGCCGAGCGGCTCAAGGGCGTACTGGCGGCGCTCGGCCGGGACAACGGGCACATCGTCATCGCGGGCGCCGGCTGGATCGGTCTGGAGGTCGCGGCGGCGGCCCGGGAGTACGGCGCCGAGGTCACCGTCGTCGAGCCCGCCCAGACCCCGCTGCACGGCGTCCTCGGACCCGAGCTCGGCAGCCTCTTCGCCGAGCTGCACCGCGAGCACGGGGTGCGCTTCCACTTCGGCGCGAAGCTGACGGAGATCGTCGGCCAGGACGGCATGGTGCTGGCGGCGCGCACCGACGACGGCGAGGAGCACCCGGCGCACGACGTCCTCGCGGCGATCGGCGCGGCCCCGCGCATCGGCCTCGCGGAGGCGGCGGGTCTGGAGATCGCCGACCGGGCGCACGGGGGAGGGGTCGTGGTCGACGACCGGCTGCGCACCTCCGACCCCGACATCTACGCGGCCGGCGACGTCGCCTCCTTCCACCACGCCCTGTTCACCACCCGGCTGCGCGTCGAGCACTGGGCCAACGCCCTCAACGGCGGCCCCGCGGCGGCCCGCGCGATGCTCGGCCAGGACCTGACCTACGACCGCGTGCCCTACTTCTTCTCCGACCAGTACGACCTGGGGATGGAGTACAGCGGATGGGCGCCGCCGGGGTCGTACGACGAGGTGGTGATCCGCGGGGACGCCGGGAAACGTGAGTTCATCGCCTTCTGGGTCAAGGACGACCGGGTGCTGGCCGGGATGAACGTCAACGTGTGGGACGTCACAGAACCCATCCAGAAGCTGATCAGGTCGAAGACCCGGGTGAACACGGAGTCCCTGGCGGATCCGCACGTTCCGCTCGAAAGCCTCGTCCCGTGAGTGTCGGACCACCACCGTGCTGCAATTCCCGGGGGCGCTGTGTCCGACAGCCGCTGTGCGGCGGGCCGGTCCCCCGGCCGGAGGCCGTCTTGCCCCAGGAGTGTCAGTTCTGACCCGTAGAATCACTCCGTGGCTGGACGGATCAACGACGAGGACGTGAAGGCGGTACGGGACGCGGTTCCCATCGACGCCGTCGTGTCCGAGTACCTCCAGCTGCGCAACGCGGGCGGAGGCAACCTCAAGGGGCTCTGCCCGTTCCACGACGAGAAGTCGCCGTCCTTCCAGGTGAGCCCGAGCAAGGGACTCTTCCACTGCTTCGGCTGCCAGGAGGGCGGCGACACCATCACGTTCGTGATGAAGGTCGACCACCTCACCTTCTCCGAGGCGGTCGAGCGGCTGGCCGCCCAGGCCGGCATCACCCTTCGCTACGAGGAGGGCGGCTACAACCCCTCCCACCAGCGCGGCGAACGCATCCGCCTGGTCGAGGCCCACAAGATCGCCGCCGACTGGTACATGGAGCAGCTCGCCACCAGCGCCGAGGCCGAGACCGGCCGGGTCTTCCTCGCCGAGCGCGGCTTCGACCAGAGCGCCGCCGCGCACTTCTCCGTCGGCTACAGCCCCCAGGGCTGGGACCACCTCACCCGCTATCTGCGCGGCAAGGGCTTCACCGACAAGGAACTCCTCCTCTCCGGCCTCGCCCAGGAGGGCCGCCGCGGCCCCATCGACCGCTTCCGGGGCCGTCTGATGTGGCCCATCCGCGACATCGGCGGAGACGTCGTCGGCTTCGGCGCCCGCAAGCTGTACGAGGCGGACAACGGCCCCAAGTACCTCAACACCCCCGACACGGCGATCTACAGGAAGTCCCAGGTCCTGTACGGCATCGACCTGGCGAAGAAGGACATCGCGAAGGCCTCCCGCGCGGTCGTCGTCGAGGGTTACACGGACGTCATGGCCTGCCATCTCGCCGGCGTCACCACCGCGATCGCCACCTGCGGCACCGCCTTCGGCGGCGAGCACATCAAGATCCTGCGCCGTCTGCTCATGGACAACGGCAGCGCACGGGTCATCTTCACCTTCGACGGCGACTCGGCCGGCCAGAAGGCGGCCCTGCGCGCCTTCGAGGACGACCAGAAGTTCGCCGCCGAGACGTACATCGCGATCGCCCCCGACGGCATGGACCCCTGCGAACTCCGGCTCGCCAAGGGCGACGAGGCGGTCGCCGACCTCGTCGAGCCCCGCACCCCGCTGTTCGAGTTCGCCCTGCGCCAGATCGTCGTCCGCTACGACCTCGACACCCCCGCCGGCCGGGCCGCGGCCCTGGACGAGGCGGCTCCCATCGTCGCCCGCATCAAGAACACCGGCGCCCAGCACGAGGTCGCCGTCCAGCTCGCCGGCATGCTCGGCATCCTCGACACCCAGTTCGTGGTCAAGCGCGTCGCCCAGCTGGCCCGTTGGGCCCGCGACCGCGGCGGCAAGGGCGCCCCGGCGCCGACGTCCCGAGGCCCGCAGTCGTACGAGGCCGCGCCGCGCCCCACGACCTCCGGCCCCGCCCTCACCCTCCGCAACCCCGTCTACGCCACCGAACGCGAGCTGCTCAAACTCGCCCTCCAGCGGCCCGAGTTCGTCTCCCCGGCCTTCGACGCGTACGGCGCCGACGAGTTCACCGCCGCCCCGTACGCCGCGGTGCGTCAGGCGGTCATGGACGCGGGCGGCGCCGAGTACGGCGTGCAGGACGGTCAGGAATACCTGGTCCGCGTGCGCGAGGCGGCCCCCGACGACACCGTCCGCGCGATGGTCACCGAACTCGCCGTCGAGCCGATCATGCGCCGCACCGTCGACGAGGTGTACGCGGGCACGGTGCTGGTCCAGGTCCGCAGGCGGGCGGTGGAGCGCCGCATCCGCGACGTCCAGTCCCACATGACCCGCCTCTCCGCCGGCGGCGACCCGGCCCAACTGGCCGCCGTACAGAACGAGTTGTGGGTCCTCCAGCAGTACGACCAGGCCCTCAGGGAACACGGCGCCGCGGCTCTCTGACCGCACCCGTACGCCACGGTAACCGCCGGGTCACGGGCCGATTGCAAAAAGTCACGCACGCCCCTCGTGGCGGCGATGTGTCGTACTCCACACTGGGGTGCGGTGCCTGAGTCCTCGGAGCGCGGCCGATCCGTCCTACACGGGTCCCACACCCCCGCGGTTCCGCTCATCGCGTACGGGACGGACAGCGGCGTGGCCGCCGACTCCGCCCCCGAAGTACCGCTGCCGTACCCCCTGGCAGCGATCATCCTGGAGGTCGCCCCCGTGCAGACCCAGACCCTCACACAGACCGACATCAGTACGGACGGCACGGAACCGGACGCGGAGACCGACGTCCTCGTCGCGGTCCCCCCGCAGACCCGTGTCGTGCACCACCCCGAGGCGGATCCCGTGGAACCCGAAGGGCCGCCAGAGCCGGCCGAACCGCCCGCCGAGGCGCTGGAGGCCGCGGAGCCCCCCGAACCGGCGGAGACCACCGCCGCGGAGCGCGCCCGCGCCGACACCGGCGGCCCGTCCTCGGACCTGTTTCGCCAGTACCTGCGCGAGATCGGCCGGATCCCGCTGCTCACCGCCGCCGAGGAGGTCGAGCTCGCCCGCCGGGTCGAGGCCGGTCTGTTCGCCGAGGCGAAACTGAGCAACACCCCTGACCTGGACAGCCAGTTGGCCCTCGACCTGGACCGTCTGGTGGTCATGGGCCGTATGGCCAAGCGCCGGCTCATCGAGGCGAACCTGCGGCTGGTCGTGTCCGTGGCCAAGCGGTACGTCGGCCGTGGGCTGACCATGCTCGACCTCGTCCAGGAGGGCAACCTCGGCCTGATCAGGGCGGTCGAGAAGTTCGACTACGCCCGTGGCTACAAGTTCTCTACGTACGCCACCTGGTGGATCCGCCAGGCCATGTCACGGGCCCTCGCCGACCAGGCCCGCACCATCCGGGTCCCGGTGCACGTCGTCGAGCTGATCAACCGGGTCGTCCGGGTCCAGCGCCGCATGCTGCAGGAGCGGGGCTACGAGCCGACCCCGGAAGAGGTCGCCGCCCACCTCGAACTCCCGCCCGAGCGCGTCAGCGAGGTCCTGCGTCTGGCCCAGGAGCCGGTGTCCCTGCACGCCCCGGTGGGCGAGGAGGACGACGTGGCCCTCGGCGACCTGATCGAGGACGGCGACGCGACGTCACCCGTGGAGTCGGCGGCGTTCCTGCTCCTGCGGGAGCATCTGGAGGCGGTGCTCTCCACTCTCGGCGAACGTGAGCGCAAGGTCGTCCAGCTGCGGTACGGGCTGGCCGACGGGCGTCCCCGGACGCTGGAGGAGATCGGGCGGATCTTCGGGGTGACCCGGGAACGGATACGGCAGATCGAGTCGAAGACGCTCAACAAGCTCCGGGATCACGCTTTCGCGGATCAGCTCCGCGGTTATCTGGACTGAGCAGGGGCCACTCACCGAGGTGAGTGGCCCCCACCCGCTAGTCCACCTCAGCCACAGCCTGCGCGAACTGGGCCTTGTACAGCCGCGCGTACGCCCCGTCCGCCGCCAGCAGCTCCGCGTGCGCGCCCTGTTCGACGATCGCGCCGTTCTCCATGACGAGGATCGTGTCCGCGTCCCGGATGGTCGACAGCCGGTGGGCGATCACGAACGACGTACGCCCGTGGGCGAGTTTGGCCATCGCCTTCTGGATCAGCACCTCGGTACGGGTGTCGACCGAGGACGTCGCCTCGTCGAGCACCAGGATCGTCGGGTCGGACAGGAACGCCCGCGCGATGGTGATGAGCTGCTTCTCACCGGCGCTCACGCCCGTGCCCTCGTCGTCGATCACGGTGTCGTACCCGTCGGGCAGCGTCCGCACGAACCGGTCCGCGTGGGCCGCCCGCGCCGCCTCCTCGATCTCGCCGCGGGTGACCTCGCGCGAGGCGCCGTACGCGATGTTCTCCGCGATCGTGCCGCCGAACAGCCAGGTGTCCTGCAGCACCATGCCGATCTGGGCGCGCAGTTCGTCCCGGGACATGGTGGCTATGTCGACGCCGTCGAGGGTGATGCGCCCGCCGGAGACGTCGTAGAACCGCATGAGCAGGTTGACCAGGGTCGTCTTGCCGGCGCCGGTCGGTCCGACGATCGCGACCGTGTGCCCGGGCTCCACCTTGAGCGAGAGGTCCTCGATGAGCGGCTTCTCCGGGTCGTACCGGAACGACACGTGCTCCAGAGCCACCCGCCCGCGCAGCTCCTCGGGCAGCGCGCCCGGCAGCGGGTCCGCCTCCTGCTCCTCCGCGTCCAGGAGTTCGAAGATCCGCTCGGCCGAGGCGACACCCGACTGCACCAGGTTCGCCATCGACGCGACCTGCGTCAGCGGCATCGAGAACTGCCGCGAGTACTGGATGAAGGCCTGCACGTCACCGATGGACAGCGCGCCCGAGGCGACCCTGAGACCACCCACGACCGCCACCAGCACGTAGTTGAGGTTGGAGACGAACATCATCAGCGGCTGCATGACTCCGCTGTTGAACTGCGCCTTGAACCCCGCCTCGTACAGCGCCTCGTTCTGCTCGGCGAACTGCTGCGCCGACTCCTCCTGCCGCCCGAACACCTTCACCAGGGTGTGCCCGCTGTACATCTCCTCGATGTGGGCGTTGAGCTTGCCGGTGGTGCGCCACTGCTGCACGAAGTGCGGCTGCGACCGCTTGCCGATCCGGGTGGCCACCACGAACGACAGCGGCACGGTCACCAGCGCGACCAGCGCCAGCAGCCAGGACACCCAGAACATCACCGCGAGCACGCCGATGATGGTCAGCACCGAGTTGATCAGCTGGCCCATCGACTGCTGCAGGGTCTGCCCGATGTTGTCGATGTCGTTGGTGGCGCGGGAGAGCACCTCACCGCGCTGCCGCTTGTCGAAGTACGACAGCGGCAGCCGCGACAGCTTCGCCTGCACGTCCTCACGCAGCCGGAACATCGTGCGGTTGACGCTGCGGTTCACCAGCCTCGTCGCGAACGCCATCAGCAGACCGGCGATCAGGAACGTGCCCAGCGCCAGCAGCAGGACCCGGCCCACCGCGTCGAAGTCGATGCCCTTGCCGGGGGTGAAGTCGGTGCTGCGGAGCATGTCGGCGATCTGCCCCTGGCCCCGCTCCCGCATCGAGGCAAGGACCTGGTCCTTGGTCGCCCCGGCCGGCATCTGCCGACCGATGATCCCCGAGAAGACCAGGTCGGTGGCCCGGCCCAGGATCTTCGGCCCGATCACGTTCAGGCCCACGCTCACGACCACGCACAGCAACAGGGCGTAGATGGTGAGCCGTTCCGGCTTGAACTGGGCGAGCAGGCGTTTGCCCGACACCTTGAAGTCCATCGAACGGCTGTCGGGACCGCCGCCCTGGCCCATCATCCGCGCCATCGGCCCGGCCATCAGGCAGCCTCCGCTTCCGTCAGCTGGGAGAGCACGATCTCCCGGTAGGTCTCGTTGCCGGCCATCAACTCGTGATGGCGGCCGGTGCCGACGACCCGTCCCTCGTCGAGGACGACGATCCGGTCGGCGTCGCGGATGGTCGCCACCCGCTGGGCGACGATCACCACGGTCGCCTCGGCGGTCTCCCGGGCGAGCGCCGCCCGAAGTGCCGCGTCGGTGGCGTAGTCGAGGGCGGAGAAGGAGTCGTCGAAGAGGTAGATCTCCGGCCGCTGGACGAGCGTCCGCGCGATCGCGAGCCGCTGGCGCTGACCGCCGGAGACATTGGTGCCGCCCTGCGCGATCGGCGCGTTGAGCCCGCCCTCGAGCTTGCTGACGAACTCCTTGGCCTGCGCCACCTCCAGCGCGTGCCACAGCTCCTCGTCCGTGGCGTCCGGATTGCCGTAGCGCAGGTTGGTCGCGACCGTCCCCGCGAACAGGTACGGCTTCTGCGGGACGAGCCCGACCGTCTTGGCCAGCAGCTTCGGGTCGAGGGTGGACACCTCCGTGCCGTCGACCAGGACCTCGCCGTCGGTCGCGTCGAACAGCCTGGGGACCAGGCCGAGCAGCGTCGACTTGCCGCTGCCGGTCGAGCCGATGACGGCGGTCACCTCACCGGGCCGGGCCACCAGGTCGATCGACTTCAGCACGGGCTCCTCGGCACCCGGATAGCGGAAGCCCGCGCCCCGGATCTCCAGATGCCCGTGCCGGCGCAGCTCGACGACCGGCGCGCTCGGCGGCACGACGCTGGATTCGGTCTCCAGCACCTCCTCGATGCGTTCGGCGCAGACCTCCGCGCGCGGCACCATCATGAACATGAAGGTGGCCATCATCACGGACATCACGATCTGCATCAGATAGGCGAGGAACGCGGTCAGGTCACCGATCTGCATACCGCCGTCGGCGATGCGGTGCGCGCCGAACCACACCACCGCGATCGACGACAGGTTCACGGTCGTCATGACCACCGGGAACATCAGCGCGAGCAGGTTGCCCGTCTTCAGCTGCATCTCGGTGAGGTCGGTGTTCGCCTTCCGGAACCGGTCCTTCTCGTACTCGTCCCGCACGAAGGCCCGGATCACCCGGTTGCCGGTGATCTGCTCGCGCAGCACCCGGTTGACGGTGTCCAGACGGACCTGCATGGCCCGGAACAGCGGCCGCAGCCGCCGTACGATCAACGTCACACAGATGCCCAGCGTCGGCACCACGGCGACCAGCACCCCGGACAGCGGCACGTCCAGGCCGAGCGCCAGCACGATGCCGCCCACGCACATGATGGGCGCCGACACCATCAGGGTGAACGTCATCAGGGCCAGCATCTGGACCTGCTGCACGTCATTGGTCGTACGGGTGATCAGCGAGGGCGCGCCGAAGTGGCCGACCTCACGCGCCGAGAAGGACTGCACCCGGTCGAACACGGCGGCCCGTACGTCCCGGCCGAGCGCCGACGCGGTCCGGGCGCCGTAGTACACGGCCCCGATGTTGCACACGACCTGCGCCAGCGAGATGCCGATCATCAGGGCACCGAAGGAGAGGATGTAGCCGGTGTCGCCCTTG
This sequence comes from Streptomyces sp. NPDC005799, assembly GCF_040630525.1. NCBI lineage: Bacteria > Bacillati > Actinomycetota > Actinomycetes > Kitasatosporales > Streptomycetaceae > Streptomyces > Streptomyces sp. NPDC005799. The sequence continues at coordinate 159,680 of NZ_JBEXXQ010000011.1, read as the reverse complement.
ACGACACCGTTGTCGATGATGTGAGCGTTCAGCGTGGGCAGGTAGAGGGTGGCGCAGGTCTGCAGGAACTGCAGCAGCACCAGCACACCGATGGGTTTCTTGTACGGCCTCAGATAGGTCCGTAGTAGTCGTATGAGCACGCTGCGTCTCTCGGAGTCGGCGATGGGGCGGGTTCGTTGCCCGTGGCCCCTATCGTCGGACACTCCACCCGCGTTACCTCAACCGATTAAGCCGACAGCAGTGCGCTTTCCCGCCTTACGGGCGGAACGCGCCGGGGTGCGTCTGCTCACGCACCGACACGTACTGCTGCCGCACCGCCTGCCCCACCGCCAGCTCCTCACCGGGCTCCAGCACCTGCGCCGCCGCGCCCTGCCAGGCCGGCGGGGTGCGCGGGTCCAGCGTTCCCTGCGAGGCGCCGAGCGCCCACGCGGCCTGCCGGGCGGCCCCGATCGCCGCGTAGTCGGCGGGCTGCGGTACGACGACCTGCGCACCGAACAGCGCCGGCGCCGCCGCCTGCACGGCCGTCAACTCGGCGGCCGCCCCCAGCAGGAAGATCCGCCGTACCTCCACGCCCCGCCCGCGCAGCACGTCCAGCGCGTCCGCGAGCCCGCACAGCATGCCCTCGAACGCGGCCCGCGCCAGATGCTCGGCCTTCATCGACTCCCGCCGCAGCCCCGACAGCGTCCCCGCGGTGTGCGGCAGATTCGGCGTCCGCTCACCTTCCAGATAGGGCAGGAGCACGAGGCCGTGGGCGCCCGGCGTCGACTTCATCGCCAGGTCGGACAGGCTCTCGAGATCCGGCAGCCCGAGCAGTTCGGCGGTCCCGCGCAGGGTCCGTACGGCGTTCAGGGTGGTGACGACGGGCAGGTGCATGCCGGTCGCGTCGGCGAGGGCGGTGATCATCCCGGTGCCGTCGACCAGGGCCTCGGGATGCACGGCCATGACGGACCCCGACGCGCCCAGCGACACGACCGCGTCCCCCAGCCCGATGCCGAGCCCGAAGGCGGCGGCCATGGTCTCGCCGGTCCCGGCGGAGATCAGCAGCCCTTCCGGGGTCGTACCGGCCGCCTCGGCCGGGCCGATCACCTCGGGCAGCATGGCCTGGTGACCGAGCGCCAGCTCGACGAGGTCGGTGCGGTAGCCGCCGGTGGCCGCGGACCAGTACCCGGTCCCGGAGGCGCCGCCCCGGTCCGTGGTTCTCCTCACGGGCCGCCCCAGCAACTGCCAGACCAGCCAGTCATGGGCCTGCATGAGGATCGCGGTGCGCAGGGCGGCGTCGGGCTCGCTCTTGGCGAGCCAGCGCAGCTTGGTGACGGGCTGCGCCGCCTGCGGCACGCACCCCACGGCCTGCGCCCACGCCTCCCGTCCGCCGAGCGCGTCGATGAGATCGGCCGCCGCGACCTGGTTCCGCCTGTCCCCGCCGACCATCGCCGGGCGCACGGTGTTGCCCTGCGCGTCCAGCGGGACCACGGCGTTCTGCTGCGCGGACACGCCGATGGCCTGCACGCCCTCCAGCAGACCGCCGCCGGCCGCCTCGCCGAGGGACAGCAGCCAGGCCTGCGGATCGACGTCCGCGGGGCGGTCGCCGTCCACCGGATGCGGGGCGTACCCCTGCCTGAGCACGGCGCCCGTGTCCGTGTCACAGACGACGATGCGAGTGAAATCGGGCGAACTGTCCAGCCCGGCGACTATCCCCATGGCGCAAATTCTATGGGCCGTCCGCCATGGGGGTGTCTGCCGCGGGGGACTGTGCCGCGTGGCTGTGTGCCGCGGGGCTCTGCGCCGCGGGGCTCTGCGCCGCGGGGCTCTGCGCCGCGTGGCTGTGTGCCGTCGGCTGTCGGGAACCTATGTATTGCTGGTACCCCAGTCGTCCTGGCCCGTCCCGTTGGTGTTGCGATCCCTCAGGGACCGCACCCGCCCGGCCACCGACTCCGGCACACGGTCGACGACCTTGTCGCTGACCGTGTGGTAAGCCTTGCCGGCGAACTGGCGGCCCTGCTGGGCCGCCGTCTCGGCGGTGTTGCGGACGGCCGGGTTCTGGGCGACCTGGCGTGCGGATTTCTTCAGCTGCTCGTAGCGTTCGCGCCCTGCGCGTGTGCCGAGCACGTAACCCAGAGCCAGGCCGACGACGAACGTGAGCTTGTAGCGCATGGAGGCCACCCTTCCCTCGTGTAGGTCGGCGCCGGGGGAACCGATTGGCGGAGCACCCCCCTGCTTGCGCTAATGTATGTGTCGCAGCGAGCGCCCGCCCCCTGGCGAATACCCAGGTAGGTACGTTCGATGCAACGAGGCATTCCTCCGTAGCTCAATTGGCAGAGCAGCCGGCTGTTAACCGGCAGGTTACTGGTTCGAGTCCAGTCGGGGGAGCTCGGTCCTCCGTAGCTCAATTGGCAGAGCAGCCGGCTGTTAACCGGCAGGTTACTGGTTCGAGTCCAGTCGGGGGAGCATGCTGAACGAGGGCCCCGAAGGGGTCCTTTTTCATGTCCTCACCCCTGCCCCGGGAACCGCGCAGGTCACGGCGGAGTCCTCAAGGGCATGCGAAGTCGCCCCTGCGAAGCAGGAGATCGTATGAGCGGCTATGCTGCGGCAGACGGCGCGGGCACATGTACGCGACACGCCGTACGGGGCGGTAGCTCAGCCGGTTAGAGCAGCGGACTCATAATCCGTCGGCCGTGGGTTCGAGTCCCACCCGCCCCACTCCGCAGGTCTCTGACCTGCGGAAACGTCTCATCGAGGGTGTGGATTCAGGGCTTTGGGCCCCGGGGCTGAATCCGCTGCTCGTGAGTTCAACTCCGTGGCTGTCCGTATGCGTTGGGATCGCTCTCACCTGCGCAGACGTATCGGCCTACGGCTGGAGGACAGCGTCGCGGGTGGGCTGTGCGAGCGTCTGGACGTCGAATTCTGGACGCCGGCTGGACGCGAGGATCCGGAAGCGGTGTCGCCCGGTGACCCCTGGGTGTCGGGAGACGGCCCAGGCCACAGCGGATCGACCGCCAGGCGGCCGGGTTGGTCGGAAGCTCGGTGCCCGTCGGCACCGCGTGAGCTTTACTGCCTGAGGTCGATCGTGCGGACCGGCTGCCCTGTCGTGCGAGCGATGGTTTCGAAGTCGCGGTCGTAGTGGAGCAGGGTGAGTCCCGCTTCTTCCGCTGCGGCGGCCACCAGGAGGTCCACGGGGCCCGCGCTGCGGTGTTCCCCCTTGGCGGTCAGCTGTTCCTGGATGACGCGGGAGCGGCGGTAGACGCCGTCGGGCATGGGGCACCAGGCGTAGTGGGCGTCGAGTGCCGACTTCAAGCGGGTGCGGTCCGTGGCGGAACGGGCTGAGTAGAGGACTTCCAGTTCGGTGAGGTCGCAGATCGCGACGAGGCCGGCGCCGATCCTGTCGTCCCATTCGGTCGTGTTCTGGCGGAGGAGGACGCGGGCGAGGGCGGAGGTGTCGATGAGGTAGTCGGCGACGGTCATGCGTCCGCTCCGGCGTCGCGGTCATCGCGTGCCGCGTCGGCGCTCGTGGGGCGGTATGTGCGCTTGTCCAGCAGTAGGTCGACGTCCAGAGCACCCTCGGCCACCAGTTCGCGAGCTTCGTCGAGTGCCCGCAGGCGCCGGTAGCGGGCCGTGACTTCCCGCAGCGCCGTGTTGATGGTGTCGCGTTTGGTGGAGGTGCCGAGCTCTCTGGCTGCCTCTTCCAGCGCCTCGTCGTCGAGATCGATTACGGTCCGACTCATGGTGACCTCCTCCGCTTGAGTGTATCGAGCGGAGTATATCAAGATACAAGATCTTTTGTATATTCCATTTGTTGGCGGTCGCGGAGCTGTGCGGTGAGCCTGAGGGTGAGATCGCCTCCCCTGCCTGGCGGCATCGTCGTGAAAGGCGCAGGATCGCAACTGGTCGTGTGGGCCAGGGCCTGGCCGATCGGCGGGGAGTGGACACCGGACAGGCCCTGGCGGATTGAGGGGTGCTCCCGATGGAGGCCGCTATTTCTTGAGCCAGACCGCGTGGTCGGGTTCCAGTCGGCTGTCCTGGAAGGGACCGCTGGCCAGCAGGATCGTGGTGCGGTCGGGTAGCTGGAATGCCTCGGTCGAGAGGTTGACGACACACACGAGGCTGGGGTCGCGGTGGAAGGCGAGGACTCCTGGCGGGGTGTCGAGCCAGGTCATGGTGCCGGCGCCGAGGGCGGGGTGCTCGCGTCGGAGCTGTAGGGCGGTGCGGTACAGCTCCAGCATGGATGTCTCGTCGCCGGTCTGTGCCTCCACGCTCCGCTCGCCCCATTTCGATGGCTGCGGCAGCCAGGGTCCGGCGGAGGCGTCTTCGGGGCTGAAGCCGTACGGTGCGGTCTTTCCGGACCAGGGGATGGGGACGCGGCAGCCGTCGCGGCCGGGGTTGATGTGGCCGGAGCGTTCCCAGACGGGGTCCTGGCGTACGGCCTCGGGGAGGTCCTCGATTTCGGGGAGGCCGAGTTCGTCGCCCTGGTAGATGTAGGCGCCGCCGGGGAGGGCGAGCATGAGGAGGGCGGCGGCTCGGGCGCGGCGGGTGCCGAGGGTGAGGTCGGCGGGGCCGTCGGGTTCGTACGGCACGTTGGGTATCCACCGTTTGACGTGCTTGCGGGCGTAGCGGCTGGTGTGGCGCATGACGTCGTGGTTGGACAGCACCCAGGTGGCCGGTGCGCCCACACCGCTGAGCATGGTGAGGGAGTCGTCGATGGCGGCGCGGAGGTCTTTGGCGTTCCAGCTGGCCATGAGGAAGTCGAAGTTGAAGGCGGTGTGCAGGCCGTCGGGGCGGACGTAGGCGGCGAGCCGGTCGGGGGTGTCGGTCCAGGCTTCGGCGACGAAGGTGCGCTCACCGGGGTATTCGTCGGCGATCTTGCGCCAGGTGCGGTAGATGGCGTGGACGTCGTCGCGGTCCCAGTGGGGGTGAGGGGTCTGGCTGTCCGCCAGGTCGGGCAGTTCGGGGTCCTTGATGAGGCCGTGGGCGACGTCGATGCGGAAGCCGTCCACGCCCCGGCTGAACCAGAACCGCAGGATCGACTCGAACTCGGTGTGGACGTCGGGGTGTTGCCAGTTGAGGTCGGGCTGCTGGGGGGTGAAGAGGTGCAGGTACCACTCGCCGTCGGGTACGCGGGTCCAGGCCGGGCCGCCGAAGCAGGACACCCAGTTGTTGGGCGGGTCGGCACCGTCGGGGCCGCGGCCGGGCCGGAAGACGAAGCGTTCACGCTCCGGGCTGCCGGGGCTGGCGCTCAAGGCGGCCCGGAACCAGGCGTGCTGGTCGGAGAGGTGGTTGGGCACGATGTCGGGGATGATGCGGATGCCGTGCCGGTGGGCATCGGTGATGAGCTGTTCGGCGTCGGCGAGGGTGCCGAACAGGGGGTCGATGGCGCGGAAGTCGGCGACGTCGTAGCCACCGTCCGCCATAGGGGACTTGTACCAGGGGTTGATCCACAGGGCGTCCACGCCGAGCGATTTCAGGTAGGGCAGGCGGGAGCGCAGGCCGGCGATGTCGCCGACGCCGTCGCCGTTGCTGTCGGCGAAGCTGCGGATGTAGACCTGGTAGATGACGGCGCTGCGCCACCAGGGGCTGTTGGTGGACAGGGCGGGGTCCTTCGGCGGAGTGGGCTGCACGGGGCTCACCGCGTGGTGGGTGCCGGGGAGGGGGACGCGGCTGTCAGCGCCGCGGTGATCTCCTCGCCCGTGGGAGGCTGCGCGCCCGCGCGGGCGCAGGTGAGGGCGCCGGCGATGACGCACCGGCGCAGGACGGCTTTGAGTTCGGCGGGTGTGGCGGGGAGGCGGATGGTGCCGTCGGGCTGGAGGAGTGTGTCGAGGAGGCAGGCTTGGAAGGCGTCGCCGGCGCCGATGGTGTCGACGACGTGCGTCGGCGGTGCGGGGACGGCGACCTGGTGTTCGGCGGTGAGGGCGGTTGCGCCCTGGGCGCCGCGGGTGATGACGGCCAGGCGTGGGCCGAGGGCGAGCAGGGCCCGTGCCGCTGCTTCGGGGGTGAGGCCGGGATAGAGCCAGGCCAGGTCCTCGTCGCTGGCCTTGACCAGGTCTGCGGTGGCGACCAGCCGTTCGGCTCTGGTGCGGTAGGCGTCGCGGTCGGGCAGGACGGCCGGGCGGACGTTGAGATCGACGGAGACGGAGCGGCCCGGGCGGGCGCGGTGCGCGCGACAGGTATCGACGATCCGGGTCGCGCCGGGTTCCACGACAGCGGCGAGTGAGCCGGTGTGGATCAGCATGGCCTGCTCCGGCAGGTGGATGTCCTGTGGGTCCCAGGCCGCGAGGAAGTCGTAGCGGGCGCTGCCGGTGGCGTCGTCGAGGTAGGCGAGGGCGATGGTGGTGCGACCGGAGGCGCTGGGCAGGCGGCGCACCCTGACGTCGATGGAGTCCAGGTGCGCGCGGACCAGGTCGCCCGGCGGGTCGTCGCCCCAGCAGGTCATGAGGGTGGCCGGGTGCCCGAGCCGGTGCAGGCCGACGGCGACGTTGGCGGGGCTGCCTCCGGGGTGCGGGGCGACGTGGGCGGTGCCGGTGTGCCAGGCGAGGTCGACCAGGACCTCGCCGATGACGACGGTGGTCATGAGGTACGTCCTTTGCGGCCCGGAGCGGCGACGGCGGATTCCTTGATCTGGAGCGGCTGGAGCTCCCAGACATCGACGGTGAAGTCGAGGCGTGCGCCCCGCCTGGCGCGGGCTTCGAGGCGCCAGTGGTCGCGGACGGGGTAGAAGTGGCGTTCGCCGACGGGGTAGAAGCGCACGGTGAGTGCCTCGCCGGTGGACAGGAAGATCTCGGCGACGGAGTGGTCGACGACGAGACGCAGGTCGACGGGCTGCCCGCTGGGGCAGGGGATCGTGTATGTGCCGCCGCGGGCGCGCGGGTCGAGGGAGGCGTGGTCGCGGTTGACGACCAGCAGGCCCGCGTCGGTGTCGAGCCGGATGTCCAGGTACTCGGTGCCGTCCGGGGCGGTGACCAGGCGCAGACCGGCTGTGCCGGTGGCTTCCAGGCGCGCTGTGACGTCGAAGCTGCGGCCGACCTGGCCCAGTTCCACCGGAATCGGGTCGGGTACCTGTCCCGTGGCGTGGATGGTGTGCCGGCCGCGCAGGGCGAGGAGTTCCTCGGCGGGCTGCTGGTGTGTGCGGCCGTCCTCGGTCAGGGTGATCTCGCGAGGCAGCGTGAGCGTGCCGGCCCAGCCGTCGGCGTCCGACCACTCCTCCTGGCGGGCCTCCCAGGACCAGCCCCACAGCAGCCATCGCCCGCCGGGCGCGGGCAGGAGGGCGGGGGCGTAGAAGTCGGGTCCGTGGTCGAGGAGTTGGGGGGCGGTTGGGTGGAGAACGTTGTCGTGTTCCTGGCCGGCCAGGGCGAGGACGGAGCGGGGGCCGTCGTGGTCGTCCCATGCGGCGACGATGAGGGCGCCGCGCCCGGAGCCGTCGGCGGCCGGGAGGTACTGGGGGCACTCCCAGCCCTCGCCGGTGAGCAGGCCGGCGCCGGGCGGGCCGACCGGCTCGGGGGCGCCGGTGTGGAAGGGGCCGAGGTAGGTCCAGGTCTCCAGGTCGGGGGAGGCGTAGAGGAGGACCGCGGCGCGGCCGTCGGCGAGGGAGGCGCCGACCAGCATCCGCCAGCCCTCGCCGTGCCGCCACACGTAGGGGTCGCGGTACATGGTCGTGCCCTCGGGCGGCGCGGGTATGAGCAGCTGCCCGCGGGGGGCGAAGGTGCGGCCGTTGTCGTGAGAGGTCGCGGTGGTGACCGGCTGGTCCCAGCGGTCGCGGCGGTAGGCGGAGTAGAAGGCGACGATGCGGTCGCCGTCGGAGACGGCGTTGCCGGAGAAGCAGCCGTCCTCGTCCACGCCCCCGGGGGTGGGGGTCAGGGCGATCGGCAGGGGTTCCCAGCTGACCAGGTCGGGGCTGCGGAAGTGGCCCCAGTGCATGTTCGCGTGCCGGGTGCCGTAGGGGTTGTACTGGTAGCAGACGTGATAGGTGCCGTCGTGGAAGACCAGCCCGTTGGGATCGTTGATCCAGTTGGCCGGCGGGCGCAGGTGCGCGACGGGACGGTGGGGGTCATGGGTGTCAGTGGGCGCGGTGGACACACGCGTGCCTTTCAGGGGGTGCACAGAGCGGGGGAAGGGCTCAGCGGAAGGAGCCGGCCACGATTCCCTCGACGAAGTACCGCTGGGCGGCGAGGAAGATCAGCACGCTGGGGATCAGGGCGATGATCACCCCGGCGAGGACGATCGAGACGCTGCCGGTGCCGTTGCTGCCCTGCAGGCTCACCAGGCCGAGTGGGAGGGTGAACTTGTCGGTGGTCTGCAGGAAGATCAGCGGGCGGAAGAACTCGTTCCAGTAGGCGGAGAAGGTCAGCACTGCCAGCGTGGCCATCGGGGCGCGGGCCATGGGGGCGTAGATGCGGGCGAAGACCTGGAAGTGCGAGGCTCCGTCCACGCGTGCCGCCTCGCCGAGTTCGCGGGGCATCTGCAGGAAGTACTGGCGCATCAGGAAGGTGCCGAAGGCGCCGCCGACCGCGGGCAGGATCAGGGCCATGCGGCTGTCGGTCAGACCCAGGTACTTGATGATCAGGAAGACCGGAATGATGGTCGTCTGGACCGGGACCATCATGGTGGCCAGGATGACCCAGAACAGGGGTTTGCTGCCGCGGAAGCGGACCATGGCGAAGGCGTAGCCGCTCATCGTCGAGGTGATGAGCTGGCCGACCACGATGAGCCCGGTGACGATCGCGCTGTTGAGGAAGAACGTGGCGAGCGGGACCTTGTCGAACACGGCCGTGTAGTTCGACCAGATCGGATCTGTGGGGAACCACTTGGGCGGCTGGTCGAAGGAGGTGGCCGGCGTGCGCAGCGAGGTGGACAGGGCCCACACGAGCGGGGCGACGACCAGGACGGCCGCCACGGTCAGCGCGGCGAGGGACAGCAGCCGTCCGGCGCTGACGCGACGGCGGCGGCGGCGCGGTGCGGGAAGGGCCGGTGCGGGCTGCTTGTCGAGGATGGCACTCATGCGTAGAACACCCACTTTCGGCTCACCGTGAACTGCACGGCCGTGATGACGAGCAGGACGGCGAACAGCAGCACGGAGATGGCCGAGGCGTAGCCGAACTGCAGGTTCTGGAAGGCCGTCTGGTAGACGAGGAGCACGGTGGTGTACGTCGAGTCGCCCGGGCCGCCCTTGGTCATCACATAGGGCTGGTCGAACAGCTGCATCGTGTTGATCAGGCCCACGGTCGAGGCGAACAGCACGGTCGGGCTGATCAGCGGCAGCTTGATCCGCCAGAACATGCGCGCCGAGGAGGCGCCGTCGATCTGCGCGGCCTCCAGGACGTCCTGCGGCACGGAGCCGAGGGCGGCGACGAACAGGATGAAGGTGAAGCCGAGCTGCTGCCACACGGCGACGATCACGATGGTGGCCGTCGCTCCGCCGGTGGAGCTCAGCCAGGACACCTCGGGCAGATGCAGCAGGCCCAGGTAGTAGTTGATGACGCCGAACTGGTCGTTGAAGACGTACGCCATCACGATCGAGATCGACGCGGCGGAAGCCAGCATCGGCAGGAAGAACGCCGCCCGGAACAGGTTCTGCACGATCTTGGAGGCGCGCTGGGCGACCAGCAGCGCCAGGCCCAGGCCGAGGACGACCTGCAGGAACACGATCATCACGGCGAGGCCGGAGGTCACCAGCAAGGAGTGTGTGACCGATGTGTCGCTGAACAGCGTGCGGAAGTTGTCCAGGCCCACGAACTGGGGGCTGGAGATGGCGTCCCACTTGAACAGCGCGAGGACGAAGGAGGCCAGGATCGGTCCGACGGTGAAGACGACGACCACGAGCAGGGACAGCGACACCATCCCGTAGCCGAACAGCGTCTCGCGGCGGGCCCGGCGGGCCTGGGCGCGGCGCCGCACGAGATCGGGGTCACCGGCCGGCTGCGGGGGGCGGCCGGGCCGCGCGCCCGCCGGGGCGGACGCGCGGCTGCGGCTTCGGACAGGCTGGGACATCAGCGGGTCATCCCGTCTTCGCGGCGGTCTCGAGGTCGCTCTGCAACCCGTCCAGAGCCGCCTTCGCCTTGCCCGAGGACATCGCCTGCGTGGTGCGCTTGTTCAGCGCGATGGCCATCGCCTGGTAGTACGGCGGAGCCGGGATCGGCGCGGTCTCGGGGAACTTGGTGAGGGTGTCGTAGAAGACGTTCCAGTGCTTGGGGCCGGTGGTGGCGTACCGCTCCGCCGTGAGCATCGACTTGCGGGCCGGGGTGGTGACGTTGCCCGGGATCAGCAGGTCGATGTTCTTCGGCTGCACCAGGGTCTTGAGGAACTCCCAGGCGAGGTCCTTGTTCTTGGACGACTTCATGATGCCGTAGCCGCCGGAGCCGAACAGGTGGCGCTGCGACTGCCACTTGGGGAAGTACTGCACGTCGAACGCGTCATCCGCCATGCCCGCGTTGTGCAGGCCGCCTGCCCAGAAGCCGCCGCCGATGGCCGTGCCGATCTTGTTGCTGGCGAACAGGCCCTGCAGCGTGGTGCCGCCGCCGACGTCCGGCTTGGGCGAGATCCCCTCCTTCTGGAGCTGGATCAGGTACTCCAGCGACTCGACGGTGGGCGCGGAGTTCGCGGTCGGATCCCCCCAGCGCCAGCCGCCCTTACGACCCGAGGCGGCCGGGTCGCCCGGGTAGAAGGTCTTCCACAGCCAGTCGCCGCCGTCCCACTTTCCCTCGGTCAGCAGGTTGCCGCCGTTGGCGTACATCCACGAGGTCCACGAACCCCACAGGCGCACGACCCAGTCGTAGCCGACCGTGTTGCCGCCCTTGGCGGAGATCTTCTTGGCGATGTCGTGGAAGTCGTCCCGACTCCAGTCGTCGGCCGGACGCTCCACGCCGACGCTCTTGAACAGGGAGGTGTTGTAGAACATGTTGCCGGCGTTGAAGTCGGTCGGCAGCTCGTACAGGTGCCCCTGGTACATCATCGCCTCGACCAGCGCCGGGTGGACGTCGGCGAAGTACGGCTTGAGTTCGGCCGCGTCCCGCTTGACGTAGTCGTCCAGCGGTTCGGCCAGCCCCTTTTCCGCGAACAGCTGCAGTCCCTCGGTCGCCACACAGCACACGTCCGGTGCGTTGCCCGCGGAGATCTGGGTGAGCAGCTTGCTGAAGAAGTCGTTCCAGTCGGTGCCCGTGGTGCCGATGAACTTCACCGTCGCACCCTTGTGGGCGGCCTCGAACTGCGCCGCAGCCTTCTGCATCTTGTCCGCCGACGCCTGATCGGTGAAGATCGCCACCTTCAGTGTCTTCGAACCCGACGAGCTGGAGGAAGAGCCGGACGAGCATGCGGCCGCCAGCGAGCCCACACCCGCCACCGCAACGGATGCGGCGCCCGCTCTGAGCAGAGAACGGCGGCTGAGCTGAGTCTTGAAGTCCCCAGAGGACATACGTGTACCCTCACTGTGTTCCAAGTACAGACAGGGATGACGACCGTTGCACCGGCCGCCTGTCTTTGTGCGAGTGCTTCGCCGTCCCGGGTTCAGAGCCGGGGCGGCGAAGTGACCGATGCCCGCGCCACCAGCGGGCAATGCAGCATCTCCTGCGTGACCGGGCCCGGTGGCGAGTCCGGCGTTCCGGCGAGCGCGAGCAGCTGCGTGACAGCCCGCGCCCCCATCTCGTAGTGGGGCAGCTGGACCGTACTCAGCCTCGGATGCAGCGTCTCCGAGACCAGCTCCTGATTGTCGAAGCCCACCACCGACAGATCACCGGGAATGGACAGACCCAGTTCGGCCGCCGCGCGGTAGGCACCGGCCGCCATACGGTCGTTGAAGCAGAACAGCCCGGTCGGCCGCTCATCGAGAGTCAGCAGACGCCGCGCCGCCCGGTAACCGGCATCCGCGTCCCCGGCCGGCGTGCCTATGTGCACCGCCTTCTCGGCGGCCACGAGGGCAGGGTCGTAGCCGATCCCCGCCTCTTCCAGCGCCTTGCGATAGCCCTCGATACGGCCGTGCAGCGCGGGGATGTCCGCGACGCCCACCGTCATGCCGATCCTGCGGTGCCCGTGCTCGATCAGCTCGCGCACCGCCGTATGACCGCCCTGGACCTCGTCCGGCACCACGAACGGTACCGACGGGTCCTCGCAGCGCGCGTCCAGCAGCACCGTCGGCGTCGAGCGCAGACTCTCGGGGAGTTCCACGACCCGGTGGTACATCGCCGCATACAGCACGCCGTCGACCTGGCGCTGCAGCAGCATCTCGATGCTGCGCCGCTCCAGCTCCGCATCACCGCCGGTGTTCACCAGCAGCAGCACCATGCCCTGCGCTGCCGCGGCCTCCTGAGCACCGAGGATGATCCGGCCCGAGTTAGGGGTGGTGGCGATCTCGTCGCCGATGAAGCCGATCGTCTGCGACCGCTGCGTCCGCAGCCCCCGGGCCAGACTGTTCGGCTTGTACCCGAGTTCCTCGGCGACCCGAAGAACCCGCTCCCGGGTCTCCGCACCGATCCGCTTGCCCTCGACCCGGTTGAGGACGTGCGACACCGTCCAGGTGGACACACCTGCCGCGGCAGCCACGTCCTTGATCCCGATCCGGCGCGCCATGATCTCCACCCCAAAGTGGTTGATACCGGGTTGGCTCATCGTTTAGCCATCCGCGTGCACTGAGAGTGCCTTCGGCCAAAGCCGCTGTCAATGGCTCGTTACGAACTCGTGGCCGCGGCATGTCCCAGCCCGGCTCTCCGCCCGTGTCCCGGGGGACCTCGAACTTCTGCGGCGACTGGCCGTGGCGGGGACGCGTTCTGGACGCAATGTGGGCAGGGGATCGACATCCCATTGCGGCCAGTCGAATACCGGGTGGGCAGCGAGCGCGGCGCGGATACCGTTACGTCTGTCTGGTTCGCGGTCCGCGTGCTGGGGAACTGCCAGAAGGGGAAACGGCCCTGCGGGTGCCCCGCTCGTCAGCTCGTGGTCCAACGCGGCGGTCGGCGCCTACATGGCCCTGGTGCCGATGTTCATCGGCTACGTCCTGTGTGGGGCCTGGCGCACGTTCCCTCTGGTACCGCGACGGCGCATCGGTGCTGGCGCGCCCCGGCGAAATCCTCCCGGGGGCTCACGATGCGGTCGGCGCCGCGAGCCCACCGGATGGATTCAGGAGACGGGTTGGGGTTCCTTGCGGTCCGTCGGCGCCGTCTTCTGAAGGCTGGTGCCTTCGACGTCGAGATCGGGCAGTATCCGGTCCAGCCAGGCCGGCAGCCACCAGGCGCCCCGCCCGGCGAGGGCGAGCACCGCGGGTACGAGCGTCATCCGGACGGCGAAGGCGTCGATGGCCACGCCGACGGCCAGGGCGAACGCGATGGGTTTGATCAGGGAGTCGTCCAGCGGGAAGAACCCGGCGAAGACGGTGAACATGATCAGTGCGGCCGCGGTGACGACCCGGACGCTGTGGCGCGCACCGTCGACGACCGACTGTCGTGCCCGGCCGGTGTTGGCCCATTCCTCGCGCATGCCGGAGACGAGGAACACCTCGTAGTCCATGGCCAGTCCGAACAGCACGCCGATCAGGATGATCGGCAGGAAGCTGACGACGGGGCCGCTGTGCGGCACACCGAGGACGTCGGACAGCCAGCCCCACTGGAAGACGGCGACGACCAGCCCGAGCGAGGCGCCCACCGAGAGCAGGAAGCCGACGGCGGCCTTGACAGGGATGACCAGCGAACGGAACACGATCATCAGCAGGATCAGGCTGAGGCCGACGACGATGGCGACGAAGGGGAGGAGGGAGTCGCTGAGCCGGTTGGAGACGTCGATGTTGACCGCGGTGGTGCCGGTGACTGCGAGGGAGGCGCCGGTGGTGGCACGGAGGTCGGCGCTCGTTGCACGGATGTCGCGGACGAGTTGGCCGGTGCGGGCGCTGTCCGGACCGGACGTGGGCAGGACGGTGATGACGCTCTGCGCCGGGTCGCTGGTGGGCTGGGGCGGCAGGACGGCCTTGACGTTCTTGAGGGTCTGCAGCTTCCGGGCCACCTGGGCTCCGGCCTGCGAACTGGTGGCAGCCGTACCGTTCTTGGTCTCGGTCAGCACGAGGAGCGGGCCGTTGAAGCCGTCGCCGAACTTGTCGCTGATCGTGTCGTAGGCCTTGCGCTCGGTGGAGGCGTGCGGGGCGGAGCCGTTGTCGGGAAGAGCGAGGCGCAGGTCTGAGGCGGGCAGGGCAAGGGTCACCAGGATGCCCGCCACAGCCGGCACCGTCAGCAGCGGCTTGGCGATGACCCACTTGGTCCAGCGGGCGCCCATGGCGGTGTGGCCGGTGGGCCCATCGGTGTCGGCGGCCCGCCGGGCGGCTCGACTGCCGGGTTTGGGCGTGAGCCGGGAGCCGGCGAAACCCGCGATGGCGGGGACGAGCGTGATCGCGGCCAGTACGGCGATGAGTACGGCTCCGGCGGCCCCGAGACCCATCGTGGTCAGGAACGGGATGCCGATGACACTCAGGGCGGCGAGCGCGATGATCACGGTGGTGCCGGCGAAGACGACGGCGCTGCCGGCCGTGCCGATGGCCAGCGCGATGGATTCCTTGGGGTCGGTTCCGCGGGTGAGTTGCTGGCGGTGGCGCGAGAGGATGAACAGGACGTAGTCGATGCCGACGGCCAGGCCCAGCATGAGGGCGAGCGTGACGGCCGTCGAGGAGATGCTGACCGCCGGTGCCAGAGCGAGCAGCCCGGCCAGGCCGACGGCCACGCCGATCAGCGCGGGTAGCAGTGCCATGCCGGCGGCCAGCAGTGAACCGAACGTGACGACGAGGACGAGCAGGGCCACGGCCACGCCGATGATCTCCGACGGGCCGACGTGGACGCCCTTGCTGCTGTAGACGGAACCGCCGACCGAGGTCTTCAGCCCGTCCTGCTCGGCTGCCTTGGCCGCGTTCTCGATCGCGTCGATGGATGAGGTGCGGACCTGCGCGTTCTGTACCGGGTACTGGACCTGGACGATCGCCGTCGTCCGGTCCGCCGAGACGGCTCCCGAGGCGCGGGGCTCGACGACCTCGCTGACCTGGGGAGCCTTCTCGGCCGCCGTGACGGTCCGGGCGATGGCCGCGGTGTAGGGCGCCTCGGTGACCTGGTGGCCCTTGGCGACGGTGAAGACGATCTGGGCGTTGGCTCCCGAGGCTTCCGGAAGGGTTTTGCTGAGGCTGTCCAGCGCACGCTGCGACTCGGTACCGGGCACCGAGAAGCGGTCGTCGAGCTTGCCGCTGAAGAGGCTGACGCAGGTGATGAGCGCGGCCAGGACGAAGAGCCACAGGCCCAGGACCAGCTTTCGGTGCCGATAGGCGCTGTGACCCAGCCGGTGGAGCAGGACGGCCATGACGAACTCCCTGGGACGGTGGGATCCCGCAGGTCCGAGCGCGGGCAGGGGCGGGGGAAGCGGAGGGCGCACCGGTCGGGAATGCGGCCAGGTGACGGGCAACTGCCGAGACGGGCACCCCGTTCGATAGACCGACTTTATCACTTGCTCAAGTCGGTCGATCGAGTCATTCGACTGTTGGATGCGTCACGCTCGACGTGAGCCCGCTGTGAGCCAGGGGGGACCGTGCACGCGGCACGTAAGCCGCGAACGGGCGCTGGGACTCGTCGAGGCAGTGGCAGGTTCGGGGACGTCCCCGGAGACCTGTGACCGGGTTTGGTGGCCTGGCCGGCGACTGGGTTTCTGTGCGTGACGGCAAGGTCAGGTGGTTCTCCGGGCATACGCCCGGTGATCCGGATGGCCTGACCTGTGAGACCTCGCTGTGCGAGGCAGAGATCGCCGGCGCTGCCGCTCAGGACGGGCGAGCAGCGCGGTGTGGTGCCGCGCTCCTTCACCCAGGGCGTGGGAGAGCGCGCCTACGGCCCCTCGACTCGCCGAGCAGGGCGGCCCGGTCCGGATCCGGCGAGCGTGCCGCCACCGAGCTCATGCACCGGAGCTGAGGGAAGGGGCGGTCATGGGCTGGCGACGTCATCTGTCGTCGCGGCGCCTCAGGGGGCGTTCTCCGCCGCTGTTCACACCGAGAAGGGCGTCGGCTGGGCATGCGTCCGGCGGCTGTCAGCTCGCCGGTACGGACACCAGCTCCAACCGACCGCCGGCCATGGCCACCACGGCGGACACGAAGACCTGGAGGCAGGTGTGCTCGGCCTCCTCGTCGGGATGGGAGAGGCGCTGCATCGTGAGCCCGTCGAACCCGGCGAGGAAGAACCGGGCGATCGTTTCCGCGGGCTGGGCCAGCTGCTGTCCGGTGCGCTCGGCCGCCTCGGTCACCAGCCGCGCCGTCACCTCGGTCACCCCCCGGCAGTGGCTGTCGAGGGCCTCGCTCAGAGCGGGGGTGCGCAGTGCGTACATGGTCAGCTCCGAGAGGAGCTGATGGCTGGCGGGCTGCTCACGCACCGTTCGCCACAGAGCGGCGGCCAACGCGCTGGCCGTCTCCTCGAATCCGGCGTCGGCCGGAGCGGCTGCCTCGACCTGGGCGATCAGATCCTGCGTGAGCTGCTCCATGACGGCGCGGTACAGCCCTTCCTTCGTGCCGAAAGTGTAGTGCACCGTGGCCTGAGCCACCCCCAGCTCAGCGGCGATGGCACGAGTGCTTCCGGCCGCGACCCCTTCCCGCGTCATGAAGGTGATCGCCGCTTTGATCAGCTGAGGACGGCGCTCGGCCGCGGGAACGTGAGCCATGACCGCATCATAGCGACCAAGTCCTGTGAACAAGTCGATCGAACAAGTCAGGCGCCGTGCTGACTCACGACGCCACCGGTGCACGGCCGCTGAGGTCCGGTCTGTGGCCGCGTGGGTCAGTTCGCGCTGAACGGCGGGTGAATACGTTGCCTCCAACACCCGCTCCTGGAAGCGGGAGGAACGAGGAGGCAGGCTCGTGAAGGAAAACCAGTTTGATACGTGTGTGATCGGGGCGGGACCCGCCGGACTGGCGGTCGCGCGGGCTCTGGCGGAGCGGAATCTGCCGTACACACATCTTGAGCGGCACACCGGGCCCGGCGGCATCTGGGACATCGACAATCCCGGCAGCCCGATGTACGAGTCGGCTCATTTCATCTCCAGCAGGACCCTGTCGGGGTTCGGCGGATTCCCGATGCCCGAGGACTTCGCGGACTATCCGCCGCACCGGCAGATCCTGTCGTACCTGCGGTCCTTCGCCGATGCCTACGGGCTGACGGACCGGATCGAGTTCGGAGTCGAGGTCGCCGACGTCGAGAAGAACGTGGACGGCACCTGGACGGTCACCCGGGCTGACGGGCGGGCAAGCGTGCACGGTCAGGTCGTCGTGTGCACGGGCTCGCAGTGGCACCCCAACATCCCTGAACTTCCGGGGGAGTTCAGCGGGGAGGTCCGGCACACCGTCGGTTACCGCAGCGCGGAGGAGCTGCGGGGCAAGCGGGTTCTGGTCGTGGGGGCGGGGAACTCCGGGTGCGACATCGCGTGCGACGCTGCCCGGACGGCGGACCACGCGGTGATCAGCATGCGGCGCGGGTACTGGTTCATCCCCAAGCACCTGTTCGGCCGGCCGGTGGACACCATCGCCAACAGCGGGCCGCATCTGCCGATGTGGCTGGCGCAGCGCGTCTTCGGTGCCGTACTGCGGATCATCAACGGCGATCCGACGCGGCTGGGGCTGCCGAAGCCGGACCACAAGCTGTTCGAGACCCACCCGGCCATCAACTCGATGCTGATCCACCACCTCCAGCACGGCGACATCACCGCCAGGCCCGGGATCGCCCGCACCGAGGGCAGGACCGTGCACTTCACCGACGGCACGAGCGACGACTTCGATCTCATCCTGCTGGCCACGGGCTACGTCCACAAAGTGCCGGTAGCGCAGCAGTACTTCGGCGACGAGCAGCATCCCGACCTCTACCTGTCGTCGTTCTCGCGCGAGCACCAGGGCCTGTTCGGCATCGGCTTCATCGAGACCAACTCCGGCGCGTACCAGCTCTTCGACAGCCAGGCGCAGTTGGTCGCCGGCTACCTCCACGATGCGCGGCACCGGCAGCCGAACGCCGAGCGGTTCACCCAGAGGATCCGTGCCGACCGACCGGACCTGAGCGGCGGGCTGAAGTTCGTCGAGTCGCCCCGCCACACCGGTTACGTCGACAGCGAGGCCTTCGTGAAGTACCTGGGCAAGGTCGCGCGCGAGATGGGCTGGTGGACCGAGGGCCGGCCGCCGCAGGTACGGTCCCCGCGACGCGCGGAGGCCACGCTATGAGCAGGTTCGACTTCACCGACAAGGTCATGCTGGTGACCGGCGGCGCGGGCGGTATCGGCAGTGCGCTGTGCCACCGCTTCGCCTCCGGCGGCGCCCGCTGCGTCGTCGTCGACATCGACCGGGCCCGGGCCGAGAAGGTCGCCGCCGACCTGCTCGGTGCCGGGCACACGGGCATCGGCTGCGATCTGATGGACCGCGCCCAGATGGAGCGCCTCTTCGACCTGGTCGCCGATACCTACGGCCGCCTCGACGTGCTCGTCAACAACGTCGGCATGACCAGTGCGGAACGCTTCGACGTGCGGAGCGTCGAGAGCATCGAGCGGGAGATCACCCTCAACCTGACGTCCCCGCTGATGGCCACCAGGATCGCCATTCCGCTTCTCATGGCTTCCCGGGACGCCCGAGTGGTCACCACCGTCTCCCTCGCCGGGATCTTCCCCCTGGGCGAGACCCCGATCTACACGGCTTCCAAGTTCGGGCTGCGCGGCGCGATGCTCGCTATCGGCCTCGACCTGCGGAGCAAGGGAATCCAGGCCAGCTCGGTGCTGCCGTCGGCGACCGACACCCGGATGCTGCGTCAGGAGGCCGTGGACGGCGGCAACTCCATGCAGTTCCAGGACCGGCCCCAGCGGCCCGCCGACGTCGTCGCGGCCGTGGTGAGCCTGCTGGACAAGCCCCGCCTGGAGGCCTACCCCCGGACCGGTGAGTCCCGTCTGGTGCGGTTCGCGATGCTCGCACCGAACTTGTTGCCCAGGATCTTCCCGCTGTTCCGCAAGCGCGGTGATCGCGGCATGGCCCGCTATCTGGAAGAACTACGCCGCCGCGGACTGGCCCGCCAGACCGACGGCCGCTGGGAGCTGGTGGAGGAAGCATGAGCACGCACCAGACACTGCATGTCGTCAACCCCGCCACCGGGGAGCCGATCAGCACCCTGCCCGCCGCGAGTGCCGACGACATCACCAAGGCCGCCGAGCGGGCCCGGCAGGTCTTCACCGCCGGAGTATGGTCGCGGCTGCCGGTCCGGGAGCGCGCCGCGGTGCTGCTGCGGCTGGCCGACCTGATGGAACGCGACGCCGAGATCCTCGCCCGGCTGGACAGCGAGGACGCGGGCAAGCCGATCACGGAGTGCCGTACGGGCGACGTGCCGGGCGCGATCGAGTCGATCCGCTGGTTCGCCGAGGCGGCCGACAAGGTCTTCGGCCGGATCGCGCCGAGCGGGCCCCACGGGCTGGGCCTCATGAGCCGCGAGCCGGTCGGCGTGGTCGCGGCGATCCTGCCGTGGAACTACCCGCTGGCCATGACCGCGTGGAAGGTCGGACCCGCCCTGGCCGCGGGCAACTGTCTGCTGGTCAAGCCGGCCGAGGCAACCCCGCGTTCGGCCCTGCACCTGGCCACGCTCGCCGCCGAGGCCGGCCTGCCCGACGAGGTGCTCACCGTCCTGCCGGGGTACGGTTCCGAAGCCGGGGCGGCCCTCGCCCGTGACCCCCTCGTGGGGGCGCTCTCCTTCACCGGGTCCACGGCGACCGGCCGCCGCATCCTCATGGCCGCCGCCGAGAGCAACTTCAAGGGTGTCTCACTCGAGATGGGCGGCAAGAGCCCCCAGGTGCTGATGGCCGACGCGCTCGCCTACGGGGACGAGCTGATCGACAACATGATCGAGGCCGCGTTCCTGACGACGGGGCAGAACTGCACGGCCGGCTCCCGCGTCCTGGTCCACCGCAGTATCGCCGAGGAGGTCCTGGAGCGGTTCACGGCCGCGGCCAAGGAACTCGTCATCGGTGACCCGTCCGACTCGCGCACGCAGGTGGGGCCCCTCATCGACCGTGCCGCCTTCGACCGGGTCGCGGGAGCCGTGGAGGCCGCCCGGGCCGGCGGAGCCAAGGTCCACACCGGGGGACTGCCCCACGGTCTGCCTCCACACGGCGCCTACTACCCGCCCACCGTGATCACCCGCGCCCCCGACGGCAGCGACGTTCTCACCAAGGAGCTGTTCGGGCCCGTCGTCACCGTCCAGACCTTCACCTCAGAAGACGAGGCGGTGCGGATGGCCAACACCACCGAGTACGGGCTCGCCGCCTCGGTCTGGACCCGCGACCTCGACACCGCGCTGCGGCTGGCGCGCGGCATCGAGGCCGGAGTGATCTCCGTGAACGCCTACAGCGAGGGCGACATCACCACGCCCTTCGGCGGCTGGAAGCAGTCCGGATTCGGCGGCGTGGAGAAGTCCACCAACGCCTTCGACCAGTGGACCCGGGAGAAGACGGTGTGGATCCGCACACACTGAACTCGGAGCCGGGCCCTGTCCTAGGAGCGATCCCTACGCATCTGCTCCCGCAGGTGGACCGGGGAGGTACCGTGCCAGCGGCGTACCGCACGGCGCAGCGCGCGCTCGTCGGAGAATCCCGCCCGGCGGGCGATATCACGCAGCGTCAGTTCCGGCCGGAGCAGCAGCTGTTCGACGCGTTCCCGGCGTACTCCCTCGACGAGTGCATCATAGGTCGTGCCGCAGTCGGCCAGTCGGCGGCGCAGCGTCCGTTCGCTCGTCGAGTGCCGCCGTGCCTGTTCAGCGAAGGAGGGGATCACTGGCAGGTGCTGCGCGACGGAGATCTCCAACACCTCCAGCAGGTCCTGCTGGTCGCGGCGGGAAGCCATCTGCGCGTCGAGTATCTCCAGTGTCGATGCGTAGGTCACCGGATCCCGGCCGGGCATCCGGGTACGGGCCCACGTGGCGTCGATGAGCATCCGGTTCGTCGGGGCGCCGAATCGGACCGGACAGCGGAACAGGGCGTCGTACAGGTCGAGTCGGCGGGGTGGCGGAAAGGAGAACTCCACTGCCCGTGGCGCGAATGCCGGGTCGACGGCCAGCCGCGACAGGGTGACCACGGAGGCGAACGCCTCCTCGCTCAGGAAGGACGCCACGGCCGGGTCCATGGCCGGATCGGGGAGGTCGGCACGGAGCACGAAGGCCTCGTCCTCCTCCTCGCTCGTAGCAGCCGACCACACGACCATCGCCCCGGACAGGTTCTGGTACTTCACTCCCGTCTCGATGGCGTGTCGCAGGGTGTCATCGGCCATCAGGGCGAAGCCGAGCAGCCCCCACGCGGTCAGATGCTGTGCCGCTCCGACCCTCAGCCCCAGGCGCTCATCCCGGGTGAGCTCGAGAGCACACCGGATCACCGCGCTGCCCTGCCGGTACGACACCCTCAGCGCGGCGGAACGCATGACCGTCTCGTCCAGCCCGACCTGCTTCAGCAGGGGCCGCAGATCGATGCCGCGCTCGTCGGCGACCGTGACGAGACAGCGCAGGATGTTCGGCTGGATCGTCGCCGATGTGCTGCGGCTGGTCCCCGGGGGGTTCGTCGGGTCGGGGGCAAGGGACATCGCACTCACCTTCTCCTCGACGACCACTGTATGCAGCCGGGACCACCGGTCGCAGGCCTGGCCCCCGAAGTCCCCTGTACGGCCCCCGGCGTCCGTGCGCCCGCCTTCGCCGACGAACAGGGACTGTTCGGTGCCGGGTTCCAGCACGACGGCGCTGGATCCAGGAGTGTGGCCGGGGGCTGCCTCCAGGCGCAGGTGAGGGAACGTGGGCACCCACGTGTCGTCGAGCCGGCGGGTGTCCCAGCCGACGTGGTCGGCGTGCAGATGGGTGTTGACCACCAGATCGACATGCTCGGGCCGCACACCGGCCAGGGCGAGGTTGCCGAGGTAGTCCAGTCCCAGGTGGTTCCAGGCGGGGACGGCCGGGCGGGACTTGTCGTTGCCGACGCCGGTGTCGATGAGGATGGTCCGGCCCCCACTGCGTAGCAGCCAGGTCTGCATGGCGGCGTGGACCATGGTGTCGTCGGCGCCCAGGTGGTCCGGCACGAGCGTCTCGCGGTTCTCCCGCCACGCCTGCTCCGGCAGGTCCGGGAAGAACTGGCCCGTGGGCATGCTCGGTCCGTGCTCGTTTGGGCAGCGCGAACAGGCCGCGGATCACGTCCGTCTCCTCTGCGTCAGACAGGCGCCGCATCGTCTCCGCAGTGCTCTGGGCCCGGAGGATCTCGGTGGCGTGTCGCAGTATCAACTCACCGAGGGACGCAGGTAATTGAGTGGTTGTACCGAACCGTGCACCGACTGGAAGTGATTTGCATGAACATGACTATTTAATATTTTCGATCACCGCGACCATAAGCCCTCAACGGGGCCACACAAGTGGGCGCGGTCGGCAGAGGCTTCCTCTCCAGCTCTGGGCTGAACCGAGCCCGATGGAGAGGGGCACAGTTGAGACAGGTATTAGGACCGTCGGCGAGACGGCGGGCGAGGGTGGCGGCTGCCACCGGCATCGCGTTGCTGGCCGGCCTGTTGTCGGTCACCGTACAAGCCGCACCGAACCCCGCCGGCGCCACCGGCCGGCAGCAACAGCTACAACACGCCGACTATGACAGTCGCGACGCTCTGGGCAGCGGAGGCGGCTTGCCCGCAGCCTTCGGCCGGTCCGCGAACTCAGGGCCGCCGCCGGTCGTCGTCAAGAAGCTGCGTGACCGGCTCGGCGTACAGGGCATCGTCGACATCGACAACGCCACCGGCACCCCGCGCCGGGTCGCCAGGACCGACGGATTCCTGACCGCCGCCAGCAGGCAGAAGCCGGCCACCATCGCGCTTGGCTACGTCGGTGCGCACACCGACGTCTTCGGCCTGGACGCGAAGGCCGTCGCCGGTCTCACACTGCGCCGGGACTACGTCGACATCGAGGGCACCCACCACCTCAGCTTCGTGCAGGCCGTCGGTGGCGTCCCCGTCTTCGGCAACGGCCTCAAGGCCCACGTGGCCAAGGACGGCCGACTGATCCAGGTGGACGGCGCACCCGTCAAACATCTTCCGGTAGCCGTGGGCAGCGCCAGACTCACCGCCATCGCCGCGCGCGCCATCGCCGTCAAGGACGTCGCCGGCACGTCGGCGAGGGTCACCAAGGCCGCGTTCGGCCCGCAGAGAACGACCGGCTTCAGCGACGGCGGCAACGTCAAGCAGGTGTGGTTCCAGACCGCGGACGGACCTCGGCTCGCCTGGCAGACGCTCCTGCTCGACGACGGTTTCGTGCACGTCATCGACGCGACGAACGGCCGGGTCCTCTACCGGCACAACACCGTGGAGGCCGACACCGGCCGGGCGTTCGCCAACTACCCGGGCGCGGCCGTCGGCGGCAAGCAGCGGCGGGTAGACCTGAGCGACTGGCTGCCGGACGGCTCGCCGCGCCTGGTCGGCTACAACGCGCACGTCTACTCCGACGTCAACGACAACGGCATCGCCGACCCGGAGGAGGAGGTGTCCCCGGCCGCGAAGGGCAGCTTCGACTACCCGTTCGCCGACTTCAGCGATACCGTCGGTGGAACCTGTTCGGCAGCCCTGAAGTGCTCATGGGATCCGAAGACCGCCAATTCGTGGCGAGTCAACCGGGCCCAGAACGCGGTGCAGATGTTCAACTTCCTGGGCACCTTCCACGACCACCTGCTGGCACGGCCGATCGGCTTCACCCGTACGGCCGGCAACTTCGAAGCGGCCGACGGGGACGCCGTGCGGGGCGAGTCGGACGACGGCGCGGACACGGCCGACGGCCTGCCCGACGCCAATCACGTCAACAACGCGAACATGAGCACGCCTCCGGACGGCACCCCGCCGCGCATGCAGATGTACCTCTTCAAGCCGTCCTCGGTGGTCCCCGCGGCCAACTCCGGCGACGAGTCGGACGTGGTCTACCACGAGTACACGCACGGCCTGTCGAACCGGCTCGTGGTCGACACGAGCGGCGTCTCCACCCTCGATGGCGCGCAGGCCGGCGCCATGGGCGAGGGGTGGAGCGATTGGTACGCCGAGGACTTCCTGGTCAACAAGGGCCTGGAGAAGGACACGGAGGCCATCGGTGACGTGCGCGTCGGCAAGTATGTGACCAGTGGCGGCACGATCCGCACGGAGCCGCTCGACTGCACCGTCGGTGCCCCGGCCGAGGTCTGCCCGGGCAGCCCGACGGTCGGCTCCGGTGGCTTCACCTACGGCGACTACGGCCGCATCAGCGGCTACCCCGAGCCGCACGACGACGGCGAGATCTGGGCACAGACCCTGTGGGACCTGCGCAAGGCCGTCGGCAGCACGCAGGCCGAGTCGCTGATCACCCGGGCCATGGAACTGTCCCCGGCCACCCCGTCCTTCCTGGACGAACGCAACTCGATCCTCCAGGCCGACCTCGTGGTCAACGGCGGGAAGCTGCAGAAGAAGATCTGGCGGGTCTTCGCCCACCGCGGCATGGGCTACTTCGCCGCGGTGACCGACAGCGACGACACCGAGCCGGTCGAGGACTTCTCGATGCCGCCGGCGGCGAACACGCCGCGTGGCACGCTCACCGGCACGGTCACGGACCGGAACACCGGCGCGCCGGCCGGTGGCGTCACGATCGCCTTCGGCGGTCACGCCTCCGGCTTCGCGGGCGGCCTGGTCGCCACCACGGCAGCGAACGGCACCTATACGATCTCCGGGATCCTGCCCGGCACGTACGCGAAGGTGATGGCCCGCGGAGGTGGATACGACCCTGAGCAGACAACGCTGTCCATACCGTCGCACACGCTGCGCCAGGACTGGACGGTCCACCGGAACTGGGCGGCGGCGGCCGGCGGCGGCTCGGTGGTCGGCTTCACCGGGCCCGATTTCAGTCCGCGCTGCGGCCCGAGCAAATTGATCGACCAGTCGCGGGACTCGGGCTGGGTCACGACGGTCGCTCCCGAAGGGCGAACCGTCGTGCTCAAGCTGGCGGCGAAGGTCGACATCGCACAACTGGTGATCGACCCGACGCCGAGCTGCTTCCCGATCCCCAGCGTCGGGATCGGCCACTACCAGGTGGAGACCTCCACGGACGGCACGACGTGGACCACTGCCGCGACGGGCGCCGTCCCTCAGGGCACGACGACGCCCACCCAGGTGCTGTTGGCCGCGGGCACCGGCAACGGCGTCGGGTACATCCGGTACACGATGCTCACCACGCAGGCCCAGGACGCCGGGCCCTGTCCCCCCGGCTCGATCGACCTCGGCTGCTACTTGATCAGCAGCTCCGAGCTGGCGGTCTACGGAACGAGGGGTTAGGTATGAGCCCTGCTTCTTGGCCGACCGTGCCACTTGCTCCACCAGGACCTGTCCCGGCAATCAGCTGCGGAGCCGTATGACGGGGGCTGCTGCGCCGGCTGTACCGAGGAAGACGTAGCCGCGTTCGTCCTGGCGACCGGCGACCCGCTGTGGCGACTGCACCTCGTCCACGACCCGGGCGCCGGGGCGGCGCTCCTCCTCTTCACTCGCAGCCACGCGATCTCGGACGGCCACTCCACCGAAGCAGTCGTCCGTGCCCTGCCGGACATGCTGTTGGCCCCGACAGACGGAGCGAGTCCGTACCACGTGCGGAGCATGGCCCCCACCGGTGACGAGTTGACCTACCGGCCACCGGAGCGGCCGGGCATCCCGCAGCTGCTGGTGATTGCCGGGCGGGCCGGGCTGCGCATCCACGAGGAGGCGATCGACCGGGTTGGCGACCACGACAAGCCGGGTCGACGTCCTGCCCACGGCGCCGGCCGACCCGCGCGGCATCGCCAGGATCGGCCGGGACTTGGTCCGCGGCACGCTCCCGACGGCCGGGCTGAGCCGGAGCGCCGACGCGCCGCAGGACGGCCTGACCGGCCAGTTGTTGCGCTTCGGCGCCGTGGGAGCCGTCAGCACCGCCGGATACGTACTGCTGTACGCGGTGCTTCGCCCGGTGGCGGGACCGCAGGCCGCCAACGCGGTAGCCGTAGTCGGCCTCGGCGCTGAGGTCGCCGGCGAAAGCAGCAGGTGCGGCTGCTGCCCGAAACGGTCAAGTCGTATCTGCGCAGCGCAATGCGCAAGCTGGGAGCGAGCGCCCACTTCGAGGCGGTGGTCGCCCGCACGTCGATGGATGTTGCTTCCTCAGGGTGGGTGGAATGGCCCCCGGGCCGATGGGCACCCAGTCATCGCCCGAGGGCACGGGGCCCACCTCACCGCCACCCGCACTGGTCGTCCCGGTGCCCTTCTCAGTGGTGGCGCGGGCGAGGCAGCAAGGCGAACGCGCTCTCCGCGATTGAGGTCAGGCGCTCGGGGCTGTGGCCGTACGCGCCCACGACATCGCTCCCGCGGATGATGGTCAGCAGAAGGTACGCGAGGTCGTCGGGATCCGCGTCGGGGTCGATGTCGCCGTTGCGCTGCGCCGCTCGCAGGCAATCGGCCACCGCCGCCCGGACCACGGAGAAGCACTCGTTGGCCAGGCGTTTCACCTCGGGGTCGGAGGCGCCGATCTCCAGGGCCATCTTGGCGGCGAAGCAGGCCGCCCCCGCCCGGTCGGAGGCGGGGGGTACGTCGGCGGCGAGCGGCACCCCGTGGACGGCGCGGAGCAAGTACGCGTGCAGTCGTTCCAGGGCGCCCTCGTCCGGTCCGGCGAGCATCGTCCGCGGACCCTGCGCCAGCCGGCCGAAGTAGCCGGCCATCGCCTCCAGCAGCACGCCGTGCTTGCCGTCGAACGCGCCGTAGAGACTGCCGCGGCCCAGGCCGGTGGCGGCGCTGATGTCGTCGACGCTCGTGCCGTTGTAGCCCGAGGTGCGGAACTGCCGCTCGGCAGCATGGAGGACGTGGTCGCGGTCGAAGCTTCGTGGTCTCGCCATACAAAGACCGTAAAGCCGACCCACCCTTCTTGACAACTCAGTACAGAACTGCCTAGGTTTCGGACTGTTCAGTAAACAACCGTCCTGAGCTCGCCGGACAGGCTTGCCCGGGCTATCAGGACCGATGCGGACCGTGTCGGCCTCAGCGCGGGTGACCCCGCACAGCGCCCGACGAAGTCATCACCGCAACCGAAGGAACCACCATGCAGACAGGTCCCCCCGTGGCCCTTGTGACGGGCGCCTCCTCCGGGATCGGGAGGGCGGCGGCGCTCGCTCTGGTGGGCGCCGGCTTCGCGGTGGTCGGCACGAGCCGCAACGCGGCGAACGCCGAGCCGCTCGCCGGGGTGACCTTCCTCGATCTCGACGTGGCCGACGACAGGCCATGGAGGTCTTCGACATCAACGTCTTCGGCGTGATGCGGATGGCGAACGCGGTGCTGCCCCACATGCGCGCCCAGGGCAGTGGCCGCGTGGTCAACATCTCCTCGGTACTGGGCCTGATCCCAGCCCCCTTCATGGCCGTCTACGCCGCCGCCAAGCATGCGGTCGAGGGCTACTCCGAGTCCGTCGACCACGAGCTTCGCGAGCATGGCGTCCGGATGCTGCTGGTCGAGCCGGCCTACACAAACACGAGTTTCGAGACGAGCAGCATGGCACCCGACTCGCCCCTGCCGGTCTACGCCGCACAGCGGGAGGTCTCCCGAGACGTGCTGGCCACGGCCGTGCGCAACGCCGACGGCCCGGACGTCGTCGCGAAGGTGATCGTCGCGGCCGCCACCGAATCCAAGCCCAGGCTCCGGTACACCGCCGGCCCGATGGCCAAACGCGTCAGCGTCCTGCGCCGGATCGTGCCCTCGCGCGCCTTCGACAGACAGATCCGCAAGCTCAACCGACTGGCCGGCTGACCCCGCAGTACGGGGCGGCGCCCGAGGAGACGCACATGTCCGAACCAGAGACACCGAAGCCAGCATCAGCATCTCCGGTCCGACCGCTCTTGGACGCTGCGCGGACCGTCATCATGACCGTCGACGACGATCCCGGGGTGTCCCGGGCCGTCGCCCGCGACCTGCGGCGGCGCTACGGCGCCCCGTACCGGATCGTGCGCGCGGAGTCCGGCGAGTCCGCGCTGGAGGCGCTGCGGGAGCTGAAGCTGCGCGGTGACCTGGTCGCGGTGATCCTGGCCGACTACCGCATGCCGCAGATGAACGGCATCGAGTTCCTCGAACAGGCCCTGGACGTCTATCCGGGCGCCCGGCGTGTGCTGCTGACCGCGTACGCGGACTCGAACGCGGCGATCGACGCGATCAACGTCGTCGACCTCGACCACTACCTCCTCAAGCCGTGGGACCCGCCGGAGGAGAAGCTCTACCCGGTGCTCGACGACCTGCTGGAGGCATGGCGGTCCAGCGACCATCGGCCCGTGCCCGCCACCAAGGTGATCGGACACCGCTGGTCGGCGCGCTCGTCGGGCGTACGGGAGTTCCTGGCCCGCAACCAAGTGCCGTACCGCTGGTACTCCACCGAGGAACCCGAGGGGCAGCGGCTGCTCACGGCCGCCGGGCAAGACGGGCAGCGGCTGCCGGTGGTGATCACGGCGGACGGTACGGCGCTCGTCGAGCCGGAGGTGCCCGAACTCGCCGCGCACGTGGGGCTGGCGACCACACCCACGGCCGACTTCTACGACCTGGTCGTCATCGGCGGCGGCCCGGCGGGGTTGGGCGCGGCCGTGTACGGGGCCTCGGAGGGCCTGCGTACGGTGCTCGTGGAGCGGTTGGCGACCGGCGGGCAGGCCGGGCAGAGTTCGCGGATCGAGAACTATCTGGGCTTCCCGGACGGGGTGTCCGGCGGCCAGCTCACCGACCGGGCGCGACGCCAGGCCACCAAGTTCGGCGCCGAGATCCTCACCGCCCGGGAGGTGACCGGACTGGAGAGCAGCGGGGCGGCGCGGCTCGTACGGTTCGCGGACGGGTCGCAGATCGCGGCGCACAGCGTGATCCTGGCGACCGGTGTGTCCTACCGGCAGTTGGAGGCGCCGGGTGCCACCGAGCTGTCGGGCCGCGGGGTGTTCTACGGGTCCGCGCTCACCGAGGCCGCCGCCTGCCAGGGCCACGACGTGTACATCGTCGGCGGCGCCAACTCGGCCGGGCAGGCGGCGATGTACCTGTCCAGGGGCGCCAAGTCGGTCACCCTGCTGGTGCGCGGAGCGGACCTCACCGCGTCGATGTCCCACTACCTGATCCAGCAGATCGCCGAGTCGCCGAACATCTTCGTCCGGGCCCACACGGTCGTCGAGGCCGCGCACGGCGACGGCCACCTGGAGCAGCTGACGTTGCGCGACACGACCAGCGGCGAGACCGAACGCGTCGACGCGCAGTGGCTGTTCGTGTTCATCGGCGCGGCCCCGCTCACCGACTGGCTGGAGGGCACGGTGCTGCGGGACGAGCGCGGGTTCGTCCTGGCCGGGCCCGATCTGACCGCCGACGGGCGGCCACC
Source organism: Streptomyces sp. NPDC005799 (assembly GCF_040630525.1). Lineage (NCBI taxonomy): Bacteria > Bacillati > Actinomycetota > Actinomycetes > Kitasatosporales > Streptomycetaceae > Streptomyces > Streptomyces sp. NPDC005799. The sequence continues at coordinate 130,323 of NZ_JBEXXQ010000011.1, read as the reverse complement.
GGCCAACTGGGAGCTGGACCGGCCGCCGTACCACCTGGAGACCAACATCCCCGGCGTGTTCGTCGCCGGGGACGCGCGCGCGGAGTCCGCCAAGCGGGTCGCGTCCGCCGTCGGAGAGGGAGCCATGGCCGTGATGCTCGTACACCGGTATCTGGAGCAGTCGTGAGCGGGCGGCTGATGCCGTGCAGCGCGGCGGAGATCAGCTCGCTGTTCCTGTTCGAGAGGCTGAGTTCCGATCAGATCGACAGGCTGTGCAGCCAGGGACGGGTCGAACTGTTCGACCCCGGGCCGGTGTTCACCGAAGGTGACCCGGCGGCCTGCTTCTACGTGATGATCGAGGGCACGGTCGTCATGTCGCGCCGGGTGGGCGGCGACGACATCGAGGTGAGCCGCACGTCCCAGCCAGGGGTGTACGCGGGGGCCGTGCGGGCGTACGTCGGGGACGGGAAACCGCAGCGGTACATGAACTCGCTGCGGGTGACCGAGCCGACGCGGTTCTTCGTCCTGCCCGCCGAATCGTTCGCGCACTTCATGCACGAGTGGTTTCCGATGGCGATCCATCTCCTGGAGGGGCTCTTCCTCGGTTCGCAGACCTTTCAGCGGGCCGTCGGGCAGCGCGAACGGCTGCTGGCGCTGGGCTCGTTGTCCGCGGGTCTCACCCACGAGCTCAACAACCCGGCCGCGGCCGCCGTACGGGCCACCTCGTCGCTCAGGGACCGGACCGCGCACTGCGCCACAAGCTCAGCGCCATCGCCTCGGGCCCCTACCACGGCGACGCCCTGAAGGCCCTGCTCGACCTCCAGGAGCGTACGGCAGAGCGGGTCTCAAAGGCGCCGGCACTGAGCCCGCTCGAAGCCTTCGACCGGGAGGACGAACTCGCCGACTGGCTCGACGACCACGGCGTCCAGAACGGCTGGCAGATCGCGCCGACCTTCGTACAGGGCGGTCTCGACGTCGACTGGCTGGAGCAGATCGCGGCGGCCGTCGACGAGCAGGAAATCCTGCAGAGCGCCATCGAGTGCCTCACCTACACGGTCGAGACCGAGCTGTTGATGTCCGAGATCGAGGACTCCACCACCCGTATCTCGCACCTCGTCGACGCCGCCAAGCAGTACTCGCAGCTGGACCGCGCGCCCTACCAGGTCGCCGATGTCCACGAACTCCTCGACAGCACGCTGCTGATGCTGTCCGGCAAGATCGGTCCAGAGGTCAAGGTCGTGAAGGAGTACGACCGTTCGGTGCCGAGGATTCCGGCCTACCCGGCCGAACTGAACCAGGTGTGGACCAACCTGATCGACAACGCGGTCTTCGCCATCAAGAGCGCGGGCGGGGAAGGGACGTTGACCGTACGCACCGCTGTGGTGCACGACCGGCTGGTGGTGGAGTTCCGCGACACGGGCCCGGGAGTGCCGGCCGAGATCCGCGGCCGGATCTTCGACCCGTTCTTCACCACCAAGCCGGTCGGCGAGGGCACGGGGCTGGGGCTCGACATCTCCTGGCGGATCGTCGTCAACAAGCACCACGGTGACCTGAAAGTCGAGTCCGTACCGGGCGACACCCGCTTCCAGGTGCTGCTCCCCCTCACCGCCACCGGCCCTGGCATCGAGCCCGACACCGTCTCCGACCCGGCTCAGGAGCCCTCGTGACCAAGGGGGCGACCGCACCTCCCTGCACCTGATCAACTTAACGAACCAGTCACACAGTGTGAATGCCGGTATTTGGCATTCTCCTCACCGAAGAGGGCAGAACCATGGAACGCAACGAGTCTCCCGACGCGACGTACGCGAGAACCTGGAGCAACGGCCGCGGCGAGGTGCGGTTCTTCACCCGCTCCGATGGCTCTCGGCTGCGCTACTACATGGTGGGCACCGGCCCCGCCCTCGTTCTGATGCACACCGTGCGCGGCCAACTCGACTACTTCCAGCGGGTGATCCCGCTGTTGTGGGACCACTACACGGTCTACGCGCTGGATCTGCCCGGGATGGGATGGTCCGACATCGTCCCCGGCACACAGTACGAGGAGCCGCAACTGCGGGCTGCGGTAGTCGAATTCGTCAGAGGACTGGACCTCCACGACGTCACCCTGTCGGGCGAATCGCTCGGGGGCGCCCTGTCCCTGTCGGCATCGATCGACCTGAAGGACCGGGTCAGCCGGGTCGTGGCGTTCAACAGCTACGACTACCCCCAGGGCGGGGAGCGGGGAAACCGGATCGCCCGCCTCATCATCTCCAGCGTGCGGATGCCCGTGGTGGGCCCCTTCTTCGCCACCCAAGAGCCGCGGCCCGTCTTTCGCGCAATTCTGCAGGGCGGCTACGTCGACAAGACCAAGCTGCCCGAGGACTTCATCACCGAGCTACTGAGGAGCGGCCGCCGCAAGGGCTACGACAAGGTGTCCCGAGGGATCTTCCGCAGCCTCAAGGGATTCGACCGGGCCCGCGAACGCTATCCCCGCGTGTCGGCACCCGTCACCCTCGTCTACAGCGAGAACGACTGGTCCCGGCCCGCCGAGCGGGACCGCGTGGCCAACGCGCTGACGGACGTCCACCGCATCACCGTGCCCCGTACCGGACACTTCTCCGCCTTGGAGCGCCCCGACGAGATGGCGCGGATCCTGCTCGACGCGGCCTGACCTGACCCAGCAGCTATCGGCACCCGCCGCCCATCCCCGTCAGGACGTGAGGAAGCGCCATGCCTCAGGCCGTCTCCCACCTCGTCAACCGCCTTGTCATCGACACCGACGACTCCTTCGATGACGTCCGCCGGCGCTACGAATCGCTGGTACCCGCCATCGATTTCGCCGAACTCGTCGAAATGATCGCAACAGGTGACCTCGCACGGGTGCAGGCATACACCGCCGACCGCACCCCCCATTCCTTCGCCGTCTTCTGGACCCTGGACCCGATGCCGGTGATGCGGCTTTCGGGACATCAGCACCGCGCCGTCACCTACATGATGGGAAACAACGTCATCGCCGAAACCATGTTCCGGCACGACCCCGGCATCATCCTGTACGCCCCGCTGCGCACCGCGATCTACGAGACCGCCTCCGGCAGCGTGCAGTTCAGCATCGACCAGCCGTCGAGCAAATTCGCCAGCTTCGGCGATCCCCGCATTGCCGAGGTCGGAGCACAACTCGACGCCAAAGTCGCTGAACTGCTTCACCTCATGACACTGCCGGTACCACCGGAGCTGATCACGGCCTGACCCTTGGCGCCCCAGCACCGTTTCGCTGTCTGACCTGGTCAGAGACGCCGGTGGGAGTGCAGCGGCCCATCAGGGACGGTTTTGCCGGACCGCCCCCTCCGGTGAGGGGCATCGCCGCCGACGCGGCCTGTTCGGGCAGGACTGCCACGTTGCTGCGGGAGTCCCTCACAACCGTGTGGGCCCGCTGCCGAGCACGGCCCAAGCAGGCCTTGATGCTCGCGGGCGTATGCAGGTGCCCCGCCCTGGTCGGCGCATTGCTGCTGCCTACCAGGCGTGCGATCACCAAGAAGCCCATCCTCGACATTCCAGGCAGCGCCGTGGTGAGCGAGGGCCAGCCTGCCGTATTTGACAACTCGGTACAGAACCGCTTAGGTTTCTGACTGTTTAGTACACAACGGTCCTGAGCTCACCGGACAGGCTGCGTGCACGCCTGGCGTTGCGATGCCCTCCAGGCCGACAAGGCACGCTCTGATCCTCACGATCCCGGCGACGGTGTTCATCGACGTACTGGATCTGTACATCACGAACGACCCCAGCAAACCGGGGCCGGACTCTTCACAACAGCCCAAGACGGTCGCCGCCCGCATCCTGCGCTTCCTGAACGGCTGCCCGCTCCAACCACCCAGAACTCGAAGGACTGACCGAACCATGACTGATCAGGAAAGGCAGGAGGCCGTGGCCGTGGCGACTCCTCCGTACGCGAGCGACGCTCTGCCCGAGGAGACCGTCGACGCGGTGGTGATCGGCGGGGGCGCCGCGGGGCTGAACGGTGCACTGATCCTGGCCCGCTCCCTCCGCTCGGTCGTCGTGATCGACAGCGGCTCCCCGCGCAACGCGCCCGCGGAGGCCGTGCACGGCCTCCTCGCCCTGGACGGCACCCCGCCGTCCGAACTCCTTCGACGGGGCCGGGAGCAGGTGCGCCAGTACGGCGGACGCGTCGTGTTCGGTGAAGTGGTCTCGGCCGAGTCCGCCGCCCCGTCGGCGGACGGGGACCTGCGGTTCACCGTCACACTGGCCGACGGCCGCAGCGTCACCGCCCGCCGCATCCTGGTGGCCACCGGCCTGAAGGATGTGCTGCCCGAAGTGCCCGGCCTCGCCGAGCACTGGGGACACAGGGTGGTGCACTGCCCGTACTGCCACGGCTGGGAGGTGCGCGATGAGCCCATCGGCATCCTCGCCACCGGCTCGGCATCCATCGGCCACGCGCTCCTGTTCCGCCAGCTGACCGAGGACGTGACCTACTTCACCCACGGCACCGACCTGGACGAGGACAGCCGCGCCCGCTTCGCCGCCCGCGGCATCCGCGTCATCGACACCCCGGTCACCGAGGTCCTCAGCGGCGATGACGGTGCCCTCGCCGGCGTGCGCCTGGCCGACGGCCAGGTCGTGGCCCGCCGCGTCCTCGCGGTCGCCCCGCAGATGCAGGCCCGCACCCAGGGCCTGGAAGGTCTTCGCCTGCCGGTGCAGGACCTGCCGACGGGCCGCGCTTTCGCCTCCGGCCCGGACGGCACCACCGAGGTGCCGGGTGTGTGGGTGGCCGGCAACGTCACCGATCCGGTTGCCCAGGTCGGGGCCTCCGCAGCGGCCGGCGCGCTGGCCGGCATCGACATCAACAAGGTGCTGGCCGTCGCGGACACCGACGCGGCCCTCCAGGGGATCGCCGAGGGAAGCCGACAAGGGGCCACAGCGTGATCTTCAAGTCCGGAGATCTCAGCCCGTCGCCCGCTCGCCTCACGGGCAGTCAAGTGATCCCGCGCGTCCGCCCCGTTCCCCTCAGGAGCCACTGATGTCCTTCCTTGCGAACACCCCCGTGGAGAAAATGACCGGGCCTTACGCGCGGCGCTGGTGGGCGCTGCTCGTGCTGTGCCTGAGCCTACTGATCACGGTGATGGCGAACACGTCACTGATCGTCGCCGCCCCCGACATGACCACCGACCTGAGCCTGAGCAGCAGTGATCTGCAGTGGGTCGTCGACAGCTACACCGTTCCGTACGCGGCGCTGATGCTGGTGCTGGGCGCGATCGGCGACAAGTACAGCCGGCGCGGCGCGCTGGTGCTGGGTCTGCTGATCTTCGCCGGCGGTTCGGTGATGGGGAGCCTGGTCGAAGAGACCGCGCTGGTCATCGTGGCTCGCGCGATCATGGGTGTCGGTGCCGCGGTCGTGATGCCGGCCACGCTGTCCCTGGTGGTCGCGACCTTCCCCCGCAGCGAGCGGTCCAAGGCCATCACCGCCTGGGCCGCGACCTCCGGGGTGGCGGTAGCCTTCGGCCCGCTGGTCTCCGGCTGGCTGCTGGAGGACCACGCCTGGGGCTCGACCTTCCTGATCAACGTGCCGTTCGCCGTCCTCGCCGTGTTCGGCGCGCTCGCCCTGGTACCGCCGTCCAAGGCGGAGGGCATGGGCCGGATCGACTACGTCGGTGGTCTGCTGTCGATCGTGACCGTCGGCTCCCTGATCTACGCCGCCATCGAGGGCCCGCATGCTGGCTGGGACGTCGGCCCCGTCACCGCCGCCGTGGTCGCCGGTGTCGGTCTGGTCGCCTTCGTCGCCTGGGAGCTGCGCCACCCGCACCCGATGCTGGACGTCCGGAAGTTCGCGCTGCGGCCCTTCACCGGCTCGATGCTCACGGTGATGTTCTTCTTCGGTATGTTCGCCGTGCTCTACTACGCGACGCAGTTCATGCAGTTCGTCCTCGGTTACGACGCTCTGGACACAGGCCTACGGCTGCTGCCGCTGGGCGGAGCGGTGTTCCTCGGGTCCGCGGTGACCGGGGTGCTCGCCCCGAAGCTGGGGGTGAGGGTGATGGCCGTGACCGGCTTGACCATCGGCACGGCGGGCATGTTCCTGCTCACCCAGATCGACAAGGGGTCGACGTACGGGGACTTTCTGGTGCCGCTGATGATGCTGGGCCTCGCGCTCGGTCTGGCCATCTCCCCGGCGACCGACACGATCATGGGCTCCTTCCCCGAGTCCGAGCTGGGCGTCGGCGGCGGTGTCAACGACACCGCGTTGGAGCTGGGCGGGGCGCTGGGGATCGCGGTGCTGGGCTCGCTGCTGGGCACGGCCTACCGGGACGAGCTGACCGACCTGGTGGGCAACCGGCTCCCGGCGGAGGCGATGGAGACCGCCAAGGACTCGGTCGGCGCCGGCCTGGCCGTCGCGCAGCGGGTCGCGCAGGATCCCTCCGTCGGGCCCCAGCAGGCCCAGGCCGCCGTGGACGCCGTCCACCAGGCATTCGCCCACGGAGTCGCCCAGACCAGCCTCATCGGCGGGATCATCATGGCTGCCGGAACTTTGATCGTCCTCGCGGTCCTCCCGAGTCGGCGCTGGTTCGCGAAGAAGGATGCCGAGCCGGAGGCCGGGGCGACGGCGAGCGGGACGGCGACTGTGCGGGAGCACACCGGGTCCCCCCGCTAGATCGCCGACGGGGCGTCCACCGGATCGACGGGGACGCGCCCGCCCGCCGGAGCGAGTGGCACCGCCTCCGCCGGATCACCCGCCAGGCGCGTCGGTCAGGAGCCCGGTGGCGCGAGACGCGCATGGCGCGGGCCTGGTCCACGGTCCACGCATGCCCCTCGGCGCCGGCGCGAACTATGCGCGGTGGAAGGCGAATCCCCTGCTCGCGCGTCCAAGGCCGTTGCCGAGCTGGAGCGATCGCCCCGGAAGCCGGTTTGACTTGTCTTTCCAGGACGCGTTCTGGACGCAGGTTGGACGCAAGGATCGGAAAAGACCGACAAGGGCAGGGAAGGACTGAGGTGCCAAACTGCTCCTGACCTGGGAAAGCGGCCAAGATGAGCAATGATCGACAAGGGTCGCCAAGATCCTCAAAGGACTCATAATCCGTCGGCCGTGGGTTCGAGTCCCACCCGCCCCACCATGCATGCCTGTGACCTGCGGAAACGTCTCATCGGGCGTGCGGATCAAGGGCTTTGGTGCAACGAGGCGGAATCGGCTGCTCGTGACTTCAACTCCGAGGTTGTGGGCGTTAGTTCGAATCGCTCTGACCTGCTCTGATGCGATGGCCCAGGCGTTGGACACCCCTCGGTAGCCGACGTTTTCGAGGGGCTGGACGCCCGATTCTGGACGTTGGCTGGACGCGAGGAATCGCAAGTGCCGTCTGGTGATCTTCGAGTTGGCCCTCTGTTCTGGGCGGCGTGTGGGTGCGGTGGTCCGTCCGAGGGTGCGGTGGCCGAGGTGATTGCTGGGATAACGGCCCGTACTGGAAACGGCCCAGCGCGTCCTTGCGTGACCGCCGTCAGGTAGAGGTCGGGGCCGCCGCGGGCGTGGGGAAGGGGCGTCCAGTCGGCGAGGGGTGAGGTCTCGGCGAGGCCGGCGGCGCCGTCGGCGAGGCCGACGATCACCGACAGGGTGTGGCCGAGGATGTCGTGCATCTCGCGGGCGACCCGGGCGCGCTCGTCGGCCACCGCGAGGCGGGCCCGCTGATCACGCTCTGTCTCCAGGCGGACGGCCCGGTCCTCCAGAGCGGCGATGTAAGCGCGTGCGACCCGGCCGGCCAGCCCCAGTCCGACCGCCGCGATGGTGCTTACGACCAGTACGGTCACCATGGCCGGGACCTTGGTGAAATACGACGTCGGCCCGTACGACGAGAAGACCAGGCCGGTCACGACCGCCTCGGGAAGGCTGACCGCGAGGGTGACGGTCAGTTGGACCGGGGTCCCGAGACGGGCCACGTTGTACAGGGCTACCAGACGGCTGACGTTGGAGCCCGCCATGACACCGGTGGCGATGTCCGCCACGGACACGGCCGCGATGACGGCGAAGACCGGCATGGGACGGCGCTCGCGCCACAGCAGTGGGACGGTCAGCCCGATCACCAGCGCCGCCACCGTGGGGACGCCGGGCCCGGAACCGTCGACGGCCTTCGCCAGGGCGGGGATCCCGAACATGACCTGGAGGACGGGCAGTCCCCAGTGCCTGACCCGCGGGTGGGCCTGGTCGGCCCGGTTCACCCGGACGAACCAGGACAGCAGCCGGACGATCATGCGGTGCTCGGAGTCGCCCAGCAGGGTTTCGGGCTCGCCGACCCGTTCCACTGTCGGCGGTGAGGTCACTGCGTACACCTCCGTGGTGCGGGAGGACCGCCCGCTGGTCCCCGGGGGAAGTGGGACCGGCGGGCGGGGTATGGGTGTGGGCCGGGGTGCGATCCGGCCCGGGCCCGGCTGCCCAGGGCCGGTCAGGGGGTTGCCTGCCTGGCCCTGGACCGGATCGTACGGCCGTCCGGTCAGCTCCGGCCGGGTGACGTGGGTGTCAGCGACTCGTGCCGCCCGTCGGACTCCAGGTCGGCGTCCTGCTGCTCGGCGAGGGCGTGCCGGAGCTTCTCGCCCTCGACGTCCACGTTGGGCAGGAAGCGGTCGAGCCACTTCGGCAGGGCCCAGGCACGGCGGCCGAGCAGCGTCATCACGGCGGGCACCAGGGTCATCCGGACGACGAAGGCGTCGAACAGGACGGCGGAGGCGAGGCCCAGGCCGATCGACTTGACCAGCAGCACGTCGTCCAGGAGGAAGCCGCCGAAGACGGAGATCATGATGATCGCCGCGGCCGTGACCACCCGGGCGCTGTGCCGGAAGCCCGCGACGACCGCCTCGGTGGGCTCGGCCCCGTGCACGTGCGCCTCCCGCATCCGGGTGACGAGGAAGACCTCGTAGTCCATGGCCAGCCCGAACACCACACCGACCAGGAAGATCGGCAGGATGCTCGTGATCGGCGCGCTCTGGTCGACGCCGAGGGCGCCCGCGAGCCAGCCCCACTGGAAGACCGCGACCACGACACCGAGGGTGGCGCACAGGCTGAGCAGGAAACCGACAACGGCCTTGAGCGGGACGAGCAGTGAGCGGAAGACCAGCAGCAGAAGCACCAGGGCGAGACCCACGACCACCGCGAGGTAGGGCACCAGGGCGTGGGAGAGCTTGGCGGCGACGTCGATGTTCAGCGCGGTGTGCGAGCGTCTGAACGTCGAATCCTGGACGCTGGCTGGATACGAGGATCCGGAAGTGCTGCCCGGTGGCCTTGGGTGCCGGTGGATGATCTGCGCGGAAACGGCCCAGTCCGCCTCGATGTGACCGCCGGGCGGCCGGTCGGTGAGAAGCTCGGTGCCCCGGTCGGCGCCGCGCGAGTTCTACTGCCTGAGGTCGATCGTGCGGACCGGCTGCCCCGTCGTGCGGGCGATGGTTTCGAAGTCGCGGTCGTAGTGGAGCAGGGTGAGTCCCGCTTCTTCCGCGGCGGCCGCCACAAGGAGGTCGACGGGACCCGCGCTGCGGTGTTCTCCCTTGGCCGTCAATTGGTCCTGGATGATGCGGGAGCGGCGGTAGACGCCGTCGGGCATGGGGCACCAGGTGTAGGCGGCGTCGAGTGCGGCTTTCAAGCGGGCTCGGTCCGTGGAGGAACGGGCCGAGTAGAGGACTTCCAGTTCGGTGAGGTCGCAGATCGCGACGAGGCCGGCGGCGATCCTGTCGTCCCATTCGGTGGTGTTCTGGCGGAGCAGGACGCGGGCGAGGGCGGAGATGTCGATGAGGTAGTCGGCGACGGTCACTCTTCCGCTCCGGCGCCGCGGCCCTCGGTCGCCGTCGCGCCCGCGCTCGTGGGGCGGTACGCGCGCTTGTCCATCAGCAGGTCGATGTCCAAAGCTCCCTCGGCCACCAGCTCCCGGGCCTCGTCGAGTGCGCGCAGGCGCCGGTAGCGGGCCGTGACTTCCCGCAGCGCGGTGTTGATGGTGTCGCGCTTGGTGGAGGTGCCGAGCTCTCTGGCTGCTGCTTCCAGTGCATCGTCGTCGAGATCGATGACCGTACGGCTCATGGTGTCCTCCTCCATGCGAATGTATCAGGACGAGTGTATCAAGATACAAGATCTTTTGTATCTTCTCTCTGGTTGCGGTCGCGGAGCTGTGCGGGCCAGGGCCTGGCCGATCGGTGGGGAGTGGACACCGGACAGGCCTTGGCGGATTGAGGGGGTGCTCCATATGGAGGCCGCTGTTTCTTGAGCCAGACCGCGTGGTCGGGTTCGCAATCCGTCTTCGACGGGACCACTGGCCAGCAGGATCGCGGTGTGGCCGGGCAGCTGGAATGGCTCGGTCGAGAGGTTGACGACACACGTGAGGCCGAAGGTTGCGATGGAAGGCGAGGACGTCTGGCGGGGGTCGAGCCAGGTCATGCGGCCGTCGCCGAGGGCGGGGTGGTTGCGTCGGATGCGCAGGGCCGTGCGGTACACCTCCCGCATCGACGTCTCGTCGCCGGCGTGACTCGCGCAGCGTGGTACTCAGCGCGGCGACCTGGTGGCGGAGGCCGGCCCACGAGGTCTCGACCGGTGTGCCGTCCTCGGTGAGGCTGACCAGTGCCGGGCGGGCCGAGCGATGTGTCGAGGGATGTCCGAGGCATCGCTCGGCGAAGTTGATCCGGGCTCCGGTGAACCATTGGGCTCCGGGCATGACCGGGCCGGCCAGTACCTCGTCGTAGGGGGTGACCTCATCGAGGCCGTAGTACTGCCAGACGGCGGACCAGAACGCGGGCAGGTCCGTCGTGCTCCATCGCCACAGGTCGGCGTAGTCGGCGAACGACAGGCCGCGCGTGTTCCCGAGCCATCGGATGAAGGCGGAGATGTTGGAGCCGGCGGCGGTTTCAGGATCCGGGCTCCACAGCAGGTCGGTGTTGGTGTCGGGTTTCTGCGTCGTCGCCTTTCCAACTCCAGGCGCCCGGACGCGCTGCGTCGGGGCAGAAACGGAACGGGCCGGCGGGGGAGGGGAGAGCGCCCCGTCGGCCCGGGTCCTACAGCGTCACGGGCAGGTCGCGGCCGAGCCATTCGGTGTAGAACGTCTCCAGGTCGGGTGTGAAGTCGACCTCCACCGGAAAGGTCGGCGGCACGCAGTCGACGTCCAGGAGTGTGCCGCTCACAGGGCACAGGAACTCGCGGATCTCGACGAGCTCGGGATCGATGGTGAGGTGTTCCTCGGGGTAGATCTCCAGGAAGTCCTCGCGGGTGCGCCGGACGATCACCCGGCAGTTCATCTTCCAGTTCCCGTTCCAGGGGCCGAGCTCGGCGCCGGCCTTCGTCTTGACGATGGCCCTGCCGTCTTTGGCGACGATGAACAGGTTCTCCCCGAGCGGGAGCAGGATCTGCTCGTCCCAGTCGACGAGTTGCTGCAGCGCGACGAGCGTTTCGGCGAAGCGGGACTCGTCCTTCGGGGCCCGCATGAGCCCGAGCAGTTCCTCCCAGGACAGCTTGCGCTGCACCAGGGCGGTCGTCGTCTCCTGGCCGGAGACGGGGGAGCGGTCGTCGGCGATGGTCATGGTGCTGCCCTCTTTCCGGAGGTGTCAGGAGGCGGTCGCGTCGGGCCGCGGGCGGCTGGACGAGCTCGGGTAGAAGAAGCCGACGGGGGCCGGGGCGGAGAAGTTCGGCTCGCCGGTCTCGGTGTAGGGGAATTGATCGAGCTGCCAGAAGGCCTTGTACTGGGTGACGAGGGCGTCGGACAGTTTCGCCGAGCGGGCGAAGGCGTGGTGCACCATGTCGGAGACCTCGCCCGCGGCGGCGCGGTCGTGTTCGGCCGCCCACCACTCGGAGGCGGGGACGGACTCGGCCAGCCGGGCCTGCCGCCGCCGCTCGCGTTCGGCTTCCGTGTCCGTGTCGGAGCCGGTGTAGCCGTAGGCGGCACGCGCGCCCTGAGTGGTCATCAGCCCGTTGGCGAGGTCCCTCTCGATGGCGGGAGCCTCGCGTTCCAGCGGGTCGCCGTAGCCCGCGCCGCCGTAGTACAGCACGCCGAACAGGTCGCCTTCCCGCAGGTTCGGTGACCACTGGTTGTCCGGACCGCAATACCAGTCCTCGGCGGTGATCGTGCCGTCCAGCAGCATGCGCTCGGCCTCCTCGAGACTGGAGGGCAGCTTTTCGCCGCGGGCGACGAGGTCGGGGATGTTGGTTCCGGTGGCCCACAGGCACTTCCAGCCCGCCGGCGGGTAGCCGCCGAAGAGTCCCTTGTGGAACACCCCGCCGTTCATGCATCCGGATCCGGACAGGGTCACGTTGACCACGTCGGAGCCCTTGACCATCCACAGCGACTGCCAGCCGGATCCGCCGCGGAACCGGCCGTAGCCCTGGTGGTCGGGGATGAAGCTGCGGCCGAGGTAGACGTTGGGACCGGTCAGCTCCCAGACCTCGGCATCGCCCTGGATGCCTTCCGAGTTCCAGATCGGACTGCCGCAGTCCATGCCGTCGGCGACACCGCGGGCGCCGAAGCTCTCGCCCGCCATCTCGAAGTTGTTGTAGCCGGTCGGCCCGCCGAACTGGTCGAAACCGGTGACCCCCACCATGCAGGTCGGGGTCGACATCAGGATCTCCTCGGTGAATCCCCTGGCGTACCAGCTGATTCCCATCAGCCGCCAGACGTTGGCGAAGATCGGGATGAGGGTCCACCAGGCCAGTGAGGTGGCCACGCCCTGGTAGTTGGCGTTGACGATTGATCCCTCGGGCAGGTACTGCTTGACCGCCAGATACGCGCCGTCGTTGACCCGGCCGTCGTAGTTGAGCAGTTGGGTGAGGGTGATCCAGAATCCGCCGTTCATCGGGCCCGGGGCGCAGTTGAACGGGTGGAAGCTCCAGCCGGTCGAACCCTCGTAGTCGAGTTCGATGCGGCCCTCACCGGTGACCGTCATCTCCTGGCGCACCAGGTCGATGAAGTCGTTCTTGGCCAGCGGGTGCACGAACGGCACGTGGCTGCGCTTGTGCACCGGCATGGTCAGCCCGCGGTAGGTGCCCGGCACCATCGTCGTACGGACCCGCTTGAGGAACTCCCGGCGGCCTTCCTCGATCAGTTCCTTCGTGGCCTGCTGGTAGTAGTCCAGGCCGAACTCGTCGATGATCGCGGTGAGCGCGTCACGGACCATCAGGCAGCCCGACAGTTTGGCCTTGTCGTCGAGGATCCACCAGTTGGCGTTCCTGAGGCCCATGCGCAGCCGTAGCATGTAGTCGTGGCGGAAGTGGTCGTCCTCACCGACCTTCTCCGCGCTGATGTGCAGACCCTCGCCGTAACGGTCCGGGGTGAGCACCGACATGCCTGGTCCCTCGTAGGTGCCCGCCTCCAGTTCGTGGGCGACCGCTCCGACCCAGGCGATGAGCTCGTCGCCGTGGAAGACCGGGATGACCGTCATGACGTCAGGCGTGTGTACGCCGCCGGCCCACACCTCGTTGTTCTCGAAGATGTCCCCAGGCCGGATCTTCGGGTTGTCCTCGTACCCGTTCTTGATCATGAACTTGATGAACTCGGACAGGGTGTGGACGTGCACCATGATCCCGCTGGACAGGGCGATGGCGTCGCCCTCAGGGGTGTAGAGCCCGATCACGAACTCCTCGAAGTCCCGGACCGCGGGGGAGGAGGCGATGTACTTCATCGTCTCGCGCGTCGAGATGATGGTCGAGAGCAGCCGTGAGTGGAACGACTCGAACTGCAGCGGGTCGGCTTCGAGGTGGGTCAGCTCGGTCAGTCCCTGATAGTGACCGGTATCTTCGAAGAGCTGCTCGCTGCGTTGCAGCTGCTCGAGCAGCGTCGGCTTTTCCGTGGCCATGGTTCGTCTCCTCGGTGAAGTCAGGCCTGACCGGCGCGGTAGTGGATGAGGCGGCGGCTGTCGAACTCGACGTGATGGGTGGGCGGGACGAGCAGCGTGGTCGCCGGGTGCTCGATCACCGCGGGGCCGTCCACGACGTTGCCGGCCTGCAGCTCGTCCATCTCGTAGATCCGGAAGGTGATGTCCTCGCCCCTCCAGTGGCCCGGTCGGACTCCCTTGAGGGCCGACGAAGGCGGGGTCCTGCCGTGCAGGTCGAGCACCGGGATGGCCGGCTTGGGGGTCTCGAGGTCCGCGGAGAGAGCCAACTCCAGGATCTGGTAGCCGACTTCGGAGTACAGCGCCTGCTTCGGATAGATGCTGGTGTAGACCCGCTCGTAGCCGCGCATCAGCTCGTGCAGGTCGTCGATCGACTTCAGCCGCTCACCGTCCCAGGGGACCTCGAAGTCCGACAGCTGGTTGGTGAAGCGCACATAGGCGGAGCGGTTCAGCCTGGCCGCGCCGAAGTCCCAGCCGTGGACGGCGAAGTCCTGACGCGCGCGCTCCTCCAACGACGCCCAGGCCGTGTTGATCGCCTCGATCGCCGCGCCCTTGACCGCGCGGGCGGGAGCGTCGTCCCCGGGCGGGCAGGCAGCGATGGTCGCCTGGTGATAGCGGTAGCGCCGCGGTGCGCAGAGCACGCCGAACGCCGAGAAGACCGCGGCGAACGGGAAAGTGATGATCTCCTTGAAGTCCAGCCCGTCGACCACCCCCGACAGGCCCAACGGGCCACCACCGCCGTACATCAGCATCGAGTACTCCTCGGTGGTGTACCCGCGGCCACGGAGCATGTTCGACAGGAACTCCCGCATCGACTCGGTGACCAGCTGATGCGCCCGCTCGCAGAACTCCAGGACGCCGACCTTGAAATGCTTGGCCATGGGTTCCAGTGCCGCCTGCGCCGCGTCCTTGTCCAGAGGCACGTCGCCGCCGAGGAAATTGTTCGGGTCCAGATAGCCGAGCAGCAGGTGGCAGTCGGTGATCGTCGGGTTCGGCCAGTTCAGGCAGGCGCCGACATCGGAGCCCGCGCTCCGTGGCCCGATGGTGAGCTTCCCGGTCAGCGGGTGGATCCCGAGTTCCGAGCCCATTCCGGCGCCGATCGACTCGGTGTGGATCATCGGGATGTTGGTGCGGAAGCTCAGCAGGGTGGGTTCCCGGGTGATCGGGATGGTGCCGTCGCGGACGATGCCGACGTCGAAGCTGGTGCCGCCGATGTCGCAGCAGACCACGTTGTCCGAACCGAGGATCTCCCCGACGTAGTGTCCGCCCAGCACACCGCCGACTGGACCGGACACATAGGACTCGTACAGCCGGGGGGTGTCCACCGGCACGGTGCCGCCGTGTGCCAGCAGCGTGGAGACCTCCCGCTGGAAACCGTCCGAACGCGCCTTGCCCTCCACCGACTTGAAGTGTCTGCGTGCCCGCTCCCCGGCATAGGACTGCGCGACGACACTCGCCAGCCGCGTGTACTCCTTGTGGGTCGGCGCGATCGCCGAGGACAGCACCACCGAGACGCCGGGTGCCTCCTCGGCGATGATCTCCGCAGCGCGCTGCTCGTGCACGGGGTTCATGTGCGAGAACAGGAACATCACACCGATCGACTCGACCCCGGCGGCCGCCAGCTCCCGCGCGGCGACCCGTACGTCCTCCTCCCGCAGAGGCACGGTGACCTGGCCGAACAGGTCGATGCGTTCCTGCGCGCCACGCACCCGCCCCCGCGGGATCACCGGATCGTCGTGGTGATGGGTCACGGTGTGCAGCCGGTCGGCGTAGGGATACCCCAGCCAGCCGCCCTCGGCCTTCTCCATCAGCAGGTAGTCCTCGAAGCCCTGGGTCAACAGCAGCCCCACCGTCGACCCGGTCTTGCTGAGCAACGTGTTCAGCATGATCGTGCCGGCGTAGACAATGACCTCACTGTGCGGCATCACCTCGGACAGGTCCCTGCCGTCGCTCTTCGCGGCATCGGCGATCGACCCGATGAAGCTGACCGATTCGTCCTGTTTGTTGGTCAGGTACTTGCCGACCAGGAACCGGCCGTCCTCGCTGACGATGACCGCGTCCGTCATCGTGCCGCCCGCATCCAGGGCGACCCAGTTGCTCTCGCCTGAGCCGGGTGATTGGTCTTGAGCTGTCACGGGTGCATCTCCGATCGAACGGAAGCTGCGGCGCCGTACGAGGCCACGTGATGGCCCAGTGCCGTACGAGCGCCCACCTGATGGCCGAGAACGGTGCACCGGAACCCGTCGAAAGGGCTTGAACAGGAATGCCCCCCTGTTGAAAGAACGCGCACGGCCCGCGAGGACATGGAAGGACTCGCACGTCCTGGAGGTACGGGGCGTCTCGACGCGTTGAAGAATCCGCTGAGCGGATTGAACAGGCGGGCGCGACAATCACCCTGAGCTGTCGCATACCGCCCGCAGGCGCTAGCGTCGAAACGCGATGAGTCCCCGCACACGCGCGGCGCGGCCCGTCGCCGAGCGTCAACGTCGACGTGGAGGACAGTCCGATGGCGCAACACTTGATCAGGCCGGAAGAGCTTCCGACCTGGGTGCCGGGGCGCCTCACCGTGCACAGTCCCGAACAGGGCTGGGACGGTATGTCGGTACGCGGATACCGCTACGCCGGCTCCGATGTCGAGGTCCCCCCGATGCGGGACTACATGATCGTCGCCTATCGTCGCGGAACCACGGCCATGCGACGTCGCCTCGATGGCCACTGGTCGACCGAACACCTGGGCCCCGGGGACGTCTCACTGCTCACCCGCGCCGCCGAATCCCACTGGGTCTGGCCGGAGGGAATCGAGGTCGTGCACGTCTACCTCACACAGGACGAACTCGCCGCGACCTGCCGTCAGATGTACGAACGCGACATAGAGGACATAGAGCTCCACGACGTACTCAGGGCCAGCGACCCGGCGATCCACCGCACGGCCATGCACATCGCCGCCGAAGCTGCGCACGGCGACGTGGGCAGTCCACTGCTGATCGAGTCCCTGTCCTGTCAACTGTCCGTGCACATCCTGCGGCGCCACGCCCAGGTGCAGTTCAGGGAGCACAGCCCCAACGACACGCTCACCACACGACAGATCGGCGCTGTTCAGGAATACATTCGCTCGCACATGCGCGACAACATCTCCCTCGACGACCTCGCCGACTGCATCGGACTGAGCCGCTACCACTTCGCGCGGCGGTTCCGGCGGACCACGGGGATCACTCCACACGAATTCGTCATCAGGCAGCGTGTCTCCCGGGCCCAGCTCATGCTCCAGCGGACCAGCAATCCACTGCGGGAGATCGCCACTCTGTGCGGCTTCTCCGACCAGAGCCATATGACACGCGTCTTCCAACAAAGGCTGGGCACCACGCCTGGCAGGTTCAGGGCCGAAAGCTGAGTCGGCGGGGAACCGCATTCGGAAAGGCGGTATTTCGCGTCGAGGTCGAGCGGATCTCCGCCGGCCCGCCCTGTGGTGGGAAGCGGCCCATGGGAACGCCCCGACATTCGGCGCGCTGCCCTCGCGGGCTCGGTCTGTGATCGATGGCCGCGCCCAATGTTGGTGATGTATCCTGAGTGCATACATCGTGGATGTTGGAGGTGTCCGATGTCCGTCACGCAGATTGATCTCGACGACGAGGCGCTGGCCGAGGCCATGCGGCTCATGGGCGTCACGACGAAGAAGGAGACCGTCAACACGGCCCTTCGGGACTACGTGGCGCGGATCAGGCGGCTTGAGGCTGCGGAGAAGCTGGCCGCGCGGGGTGCGCGTGGTGAGTTCGAGCAGGCCGCAGCGGCGCATGACGCGGAGAAGCGTGTGCGGCGCGAGGCCTTCGAGTGATCACGTATCTGGTGGACACCTCGGCTCTGTGGCACCTGTTTCGCACGCCAGGTGCGTTGCGTCCCTGGGAGGGACACATTGCCGCCGGGGTGTTCCACCTCTGCGAGCCGACGCGGACCGAATTTCTCTACTCGGCAACCAGCCCGTCCCATCGGGATGAGCTCGCAGAGGAACTGGACGCGCTCTGCTTGCTCTCTCCGGTTCCGAAGAACGCCTGGCGTTGGGTCGACACTGCCCAGTACAAACTGACCCAGCGGGGCCAGCACCGCGCGGCTGGAGCGATCGACCTGTTGGTGTGTGCGACAGCTGTCCACCATGGGCACACTGTCCTCCACGTGGACAATGACTTCGCGACGGTGGCCGAAGTGCTCAAGGAAGTTCAGCAGCGAGACGCACGAGTCTGACCACTGACCACCCTGCATGCCCGGGGCCGACTGTCGGCAGAGCAACCGCATGGGGCCCTCTTCGAGCGATTCCGGCGTGTGCGGGGCCGGCGTGCTGGACTGCGGTATGCACGACCCGGCCCGCGAGCTGTCCCCGCGTGCGGCGGGGATAGTGCCTCGCACATCATCACCCCGCCGGGAGCAAGAGCAGGCCAAAGAAACGTCGGGCCGAAGTCCCGCTGAGTTCCCGCCCGTGTGCGTGGTCTGGATCACAAGCTGTGGATTGAGTGGGGGTAGCTGTGGATATCCGTACCCCCACCTGACGAGCGACGCCCGGATGCGAGGATGAGGCGCCATGACAGCAGGGTGGTGTTCTCGCACAGTAAGGGCCGCGGTGTTCGCGGCCGTGTGTGTGCTGCTCGCCGCCCTGGGCCACATCCTGATGTCCGGTACCGGCGTGCCCGCCTGGGCGCTGACCGCCGGAGTGGTCGCGACCGGTGCCGTGGGCTGGTCCCTGGCGGGCCGGGAGCGTGGCCTGCCGTTGATCGTGGCGGTCGTGGTCGCCACCCAGACGTCGCTGCATGAGGCGTTCTCGCTCGCCCGGTCGACGACCGAGGCGTCCGGGGCCTCGGGATCCATGGGCATGAGCAACATGGGCCCGATGCACATGGGCGTGACGCATATGGGCCCGATACACATGGGCCCGATGCACATGGGCTCCATGGACATGACCCCCATGGATCACATGGGGCATGCGGCGGCCGGTACTTCGCCCACCGCGGGAATGTTCGCCGCCCACCTGCTGGCCGCGTTGCTGTGCGGGCTGTGGCTGGCGTACGGCGAGAAGGCCGCTTTCCGTATCCTGCGCGCCGTCGCCGGATGGCTGGCCGCACCACTGAGGCTGCTGCTCACTCTGCCGGACACCCCGGAGCGCCCCCGCCCGCACCTGGGGCGCCGCCGCTCGGACCGGGCGCCGCGTCTCCTCCTGCTCGTCCACACGCTCATCTCTCGGGGTCCGCCCGCGGGGACGGCTGTCGCTTGACGACAGCTGGATCCCGAGGCTGCCCGTGCGCACCTCGGAACACGGCCGTACGACCGCACCGGCGCCGTAGCGCCACCGCGCCGTAGGCCGTCTCCCCACTCACCGGACCGCCCGCGTGCCCTTGCGCGCGTCGGTGCGGATCGCGGATCCCGAGAAGGACACCAGGTGATTACCTCTGCCCTGCCCACCCCGCGCGCCCAAAGCGGTAAAGGTGACCAGACGGCAGCCCTCGACGAGTCGATCACGGCCTGCGCACTCGCCGCCGGAAGGGGCGACGCCAACGCGGTCGAGCAGTTCGTGCGCGCCCTGCAGCGGGACGTCCAGCGTTACGTCGCCCATCTGTGCGCCGACCCGCAGGCCGCGGAAGACCTCGCCCAGGACACGTTCCTGCGCGCACTCGGCAGCCTGCACCGCTTCGAGGGCCGCTCCTCGGCGCGCACCTGGCTGCTGTCCATCGCCCGACGGGCCGTCATCGACAGCTACCGGTACGCCGCCGCCCGCCCGCGCCTGTCCGACGTAGCGGACTGGCAGTTGGCCATCGAGCTGTCCCAGCCGTGCGACCTGCCCGGCTTCGACGAGGCATCGCCCTGCTGGACCTCCTGGCGGCGCTCCCCGACGAGCGCCGGGAAGCGTTCATCCTCACGCAGATGGTCGGGCTTCCGTACGGGGAGGCCGCCGAAGTCAGCGACTGCCCTATCGGCACGGTCCGCTCCCGCGTGGCCCGTGCCCGGGCGAGTCTGATGGACCTGCTGGCGGACGGGGGCACCTCCCACGCCCTTGAGGCAGTGGGGGAGGAGGAGCCCGCCCGAGCGATGGCGGCGGTCTGAGCCCGGTCGGTACGGGGGGTGTCGGGGCGGCCGGCCCCGGCCCCCCTTCGCCCTGGGGCGGGCCCGCGCCTTGCGGCCTGAACGCCTGTTCCGATGGGCGGCGAGACAGCCGGACCCGGCATCGACGTCGCCCGCCTGCGCCGTGAACTGTTCGCGGTGACCCGCCGGGGTCGCATTCATGACGGCGGATCAGCAAGCTCCTGGCCATGGAGTCACTGGTATTGCCCTTAGGCTCGTTGGCATGGCGGGACCTTCGGTGGGGATCGAGCTGCAGCACACTGTGCCGGCTTCCGCGTTGCATCAGCTTCGCCTGTTCCTGGTGAGCGTGTCCGACTGGTTCGAGGAGCGGCGGCCTGGATCGTTCGATCTCGGTGTGGTGGCGGAGCGTCTGGGGATCGTCGACAGCAACCGTGACGGATCCCGGCCGTTCGCGGTGGTCGTGTCCGGGCCGGGCTTCGGTGACGAGGAGATGTTCGACGCGGAGCACGGGGACATGGACCTGCGCCCGTTCATCGGGTTCGCCCCGACTCATGACGTGGGCGTGATCGCGATGTCGAACGGCCAGGTCGATCATGTGGTGACGGCCCTGCTCGCCGCCGAGGTGATGGACATCGTCGGCGGGGTCGCAGGCGTGGAGACGCGCCGGGAGCAGGTCGCCGTCGTGGGGGGTTTGCCGGGGGCGATCGCGCAGATGGCCGACCCCAGCCCCGTCACGTTCGGATCCTCGGAACTTCTGCGCCGGTGGGCGGCTCATCCGGGATTCCGGTTGCTCAAGTAGGGAGGGCCGCGACCTCCGGCGGATGATGCACTGCCGACCGTGCGGCACGCTGCTTCCCCGTGGGCTGTGGCCCATCAACCCTCCCTGTTTCAAGGGAAGTTGACGGGGGAGGAAGGGGGTGGGGTGGGGGTGCGCAGAGGGGGGTCCGGTACCGGATGAGTCTCCGGACGTGCCTGAAGCGACGGGTTTTCCGTCATTCGACATGAGGCGGGCACATGAAGTGGCGTCGTTCGGTGAAGTCTGGTTCGTCCCCTGAGGGTCCGGCCTCGAACCCGGACCGAGATCCGGACTCGGACGCTGCGACCTGGGATCTGCAGCGACAGGTGGGGGAGCTGTTCTCCGAGGCGCAGGCGTTGATGATCGCTGGGCGCTCGGTAGACGCGGTGCCGTTCCAGCAGGAGGCCCGGAGGCTGATGTACCTGCTGGTCGGGCGGGACCATGACGACCGGGAAGCCAAGCGGATGCTCGGCAGCGTCCTGTACGGACTCGGCTCGACGCTGGCCAGCGCGGGGCAGCCGGACGAGTCCCTCGCGGCGCTCACGGAGTGCGCAGGCGTCTACGAGGAGCTCGGCGAGCTGGGCGAACCCGAGATGCGACCCCTCGTCGCCGATGTCCACGTGCGCAAGGCGTTGGTCCTGGCCGATCTGGGGCGCGGGGTCTCCGCCGTCATCGAGGCGGACCAGGCGGTCATGACGTATCTGGAGCTCGGCGCGGGCAGCAGCGACTCGCCCTTGTGCCTGGACCTCGCCCGGGTGCTCAGCCTCAACGCGAGCGTCCTGTACGACTACGGCGACCGTGACCTCGCCGTCTGTTCGGCGGACTGGGCCGTCCGCTTCTACCTTTCCCAAGCCGAAGCGCTCAACGAGGGCCCACAGACAGAGGCCTTCGTCCACGGACGGTACCTGCGGGGCTCCGCCGGAATCGCGGCGCGCGTGCACATCCAGCAGGGCCGGCCCGAGATCGCCCTCGCCGTCGGGGCGACGGAGGTGCACACCGCGAGGGCGATGGCCCTGACGAACGCCCCTGGGGATCTCGCGCATCTGGTGAACGCGCTCGTCCACCACGGACTGAATCTTCGCGAAGCGGGTCGTGGCGACGAAGCCGGGGAGTTCATCGGGGAGGCCCGTGAGCTCGACCCCCTGACCACGGCCGAGGCGACCCGGGCCTGGCAGTCCCTGACCGGACAGGACACCGGGAGCGCCGAGAGGTCGCCTTCGACGACCTTCGCCGCCGCACTGGCAGCCGCGGCACGCAGACTCGGGGACGACCGGGTGCCGTCGGTGCTGCGAGACCTCGCCTTCGACCCGGCGGACGGGGCGACAACCATGGTCCCCTCGCTGCGCTGCGAGAAGCAGACCGCACCCGCCGTGGCGACGTTGCTGGCCGGTCTCGCCGTCGATCTCCTGGACGATCCGGACCCGCACAGTGCGCGCGACGCCGGCCTCCTCGGGCGCGAGGCGCACTACCTCTTCGCCGCGGCCTCCCGGGCCCAGGTGTTGTCCATGCGCTACCAGTTCCACGACTTCGGGGCCACGTGGGCCCGGATGCTGCTGGCCCTCATTCCCGCCTTCGAAACCGGACCCGGAGGCGCGGTGATCGCCACGGACCTGGCCGGCTGGCTGGCCGGCATCACCCTCCGGCTCCAGCCGTTCGCCCTGGTGGACCAGGTGAGCGGCCGACTCGTCGAGGAGTGCAACGCTCTCGTGGAACGCCTGCTGCCGTGAAGTCGGGCAGGTCGTGTATCGAACCGGGCGTGGGTTCCTGGTGGGTTTGGGGTGCTTCGGCACTCGGGACGGGTGCGGCCCGTCCGATCTGCAGCGGAGCAGGCGATCGGGGTTGTCGCCTACGGCCCGGGGCATCTGAGCAGTAGCTGCAGTGCCCCGAGCGGTGCGGCCGCGGTTCGTCCGCGGTCGGTCGCGACGCTCCCCAGCAGCGCCTCCTGTCGCGGACGCCGGAGCGGACGGCGCGCGGCCGCCTCGGCGCCCTCCACCCGCCCGAGGTACCAATGGGCGAAGCGGCGCCGGGCTGCGGCCCGCTGACGACGGCGCAGGAGATCGCGGCGGACAGGCGGCGATGACACGTACGTACATGACATACGTACTCCTACCGACGTGTCCCTGACACCTGTGCCGTTTCCTTGCCTTCATGACGACACCGAGCGTGAAAGCGCAGATGCCGAAGAACGTCAGGCTGGCGATGGTGGGGGTATGGGTCCAGGCCGTGCTGAACCTGGCGGCGGGATTGCTGTTGCTGGCCGTGGTGAACGACGCGGTGGACCACGGTCAGGACGAGGGGGCCGGGCTGATCCGGTTCGTGGCGGTGCTGTCGTTGCTGATCGCGGGGGCGCTCCTGCTGTGCGGTGTTTTCGCGGGCAAGCGGTCGAACGGGATACGTGTCACGGTCATCGTCATCGAGGCGCTGAGCCTGCTCAGCGGTGTGCTGGGCCTGTTCCAGGGGGGCGGCGTCGGGGTCGTCCCGGGCATCGCCTTCGCTCTCGTCGTGCTGCGGGGCTTCAGTTCCGCGGAAGCCAGGAACTGGTTCGACCAGTGAGGTACGTGTCGAGGCGCGTATCCGGGCCGAACCACTCCGTCGTGCCGGTCGCCGCGGCCCTCGCCGTCGCCGTCCTGTTCACCGGGGGTTGTTCGAGCGCCCGGGGCACCTCCCTCACCGGGGATCCGTCCGGGAGCGCGACAAGGGTGTCCGAGTCGCCGAGCCCTTCGCCGACTCCCTCGCTCACTCCGCCGTATCCGACCGGGGCGTCCGGCTGCCACGACAACAAGGGGTGGACGGCCGAGGAATCCAGGGAGTGGGTCCGACGCTTCGTCGACACACCCAAGGAGGACTACGGGGACGGCGAGGTGAAGGTGGTCAGCCTGCCGGGGTACAACGGCCCGCTCTGCCGGAAGATCACCGTGCAGGTCGAGTTCTGGAAACTGGTCTACGGAGTCGCGAACGGAGACGACGGTGATCGGCTTTCGGACGGGAGGCGGCCCGACTACTACTTCGACATCCGCCGGGTGAAGCGCGTCGAACTCCGTACGGACGCCGGCGTCGAGCAGAAGATCGCCCTGCCCGCGTCCCTCTACGCGACGGACCGCAGCCCCTGTGAGGGAGCCCTGCTCTCGATCGCCGTGGGCAAACCGCTGGCGAGCAGGGAACTGCCCAAGGAGGTCGGGGTCGGCGGCGCCAAGGACATCTGGGGGCGCGCCACGGTGGACTTCCGGTCGCAGCGGGTCGCCGACTACGAACTGTCCGAGCCCTCGGCACCGCAGGTGTGCAGCCCGGATGGCAAGCCCACCGCGGACCCGGCCGATGTACCCACACCGGGCTCCCAGCCGACGGACCTGTACCCGACCGACCTGTACCCGACCGATCTCTACCCGACGCCCGACTACAGCTTCGACATCGACGACGTCCTCCGCTCTCCCACGCCATGAGCCGGGGCCGGGCCCTCCGCGGGGCCGGGCGCGCACCGATCACTTCGCCATATCAACAGGCCCTGCCGTAAGGCCAGTTCGGCAGGGTGGCCCGACCACTTCTTGGGAAGTTCACATGCGTATGCACACCGCGACCGCCGTCCTTTCCGGCGCCCTCGTACTCTCGACGCTCGTCCTTCCGGGCGCCGCCCAGGGAGCGGAGCACCCCGGGACGGCGACGGCTCTCAGAGCCTTCGCCTCGCAGAGCGTCCGGCCGAAGGACGGGCTGGGCGGCACCACGTTCAAGGACGGAGTCGTCAACAACGGCAAGGACGTCGTTCTCGGTGTGACGGGCAAGAAGGCCGTGCCTGTCACGTTCACCGCCTTCGACGAGGAAGGCGTAGCCCTCACCATGGCGTTCCTGTGGCAGGGCACCGACAGTTCGAGCACGGACACCATCACGGGCGCCCTGGGGACGGATGACAACCCCGTCTGCACGGAGACGCCGGTCCAGGGCGGTTACAGCTACAGCTGCAAGACGGTCTTCACCATCGACCCCGCGGTCGCCTTCAAGGACGGCAACGGCACCGCGGGGACCTGGAAACTCTTCCTGGGCGCCTACGACCTCTACGCGAACGCCAGTTACGACGACGACGTCGCAAGGACCAGGATCAAGCGTGCCGCCGCGCTGACCGCCGACGCCTCCCCCGAGCCGGTGAAGAAGGGCAGGACCATCACGGTCACCGGCAAGCTGAGCCGCGCCGACTGGACCACGGGCAAGTACGCGGGATACGCGAACCAGCCGGTGCAGTTGCAGTTCCGCAAGAAGGGCAGCAACACGTACACCACCCTCAAGACGGTCAACACCAGCAGCACCGGCACCCTGAAGGCCACCACCAAAGCCGTCTCGGACGGCTACTACCGCTTCGTCTTCGCCGGCACCACCACGACCGGCTCCACGACGGCGCCCGGCGACTTCGTCGACGTCAGGTAGGCGGCTTACGGCCTACCAGGCTCAGCCCTGGTCAGCGCGGCCGTCCCCGAAACGGCTCCCACCGCGGCGGCGGGCCATCAATGTGGCCAGGGCGGTACGCGAGGAGACCCCGGTCTTGCGGAAGGTGCGGGAGACATGGGTGTCGACGGTACGACGGCTGACGTAGAGCCGGTCCGCGATGGCCTGACTGGTGAGCCCCTGCGCCACCAGTTCGGCTATCTCCAGCTCCCGGGCGGTCAACGTGGCCAGCCGCTCGGTGAGTTCGGCGCGGTCCGGGGAACCGTACGGAGCCTCCAAGCCGCCGCCGGGCGGACGGGTGGCGTCGGCGAGGCCGACCAGCATTCCGCTGCCGCCCGCCTCGGCGAGCCGGCGCCCCCTGAGCCAGGCGTGCGTGCCGCCCCGGCCGCGACCCGCCGCCGCTTCCAGCGGGGCGCCGAGCAGCAGGGAGTGGGCCTCCCAGAAGACCGCGCCGGACCGGGCGCTCTCCGCCGCGGCCTCCGCGAACAGGTCCGCCGCCGCTGCCGTGTCCCCCTGCGCCAGCGGTAGATGGGCGCTGCTGCGCAGCGCGGACGCCCGCTGCATCGGCAGCCCCAGTCTCTCCGCCTCCTTCAGAGCCCGCTCCGCCCAGCCGCGGGCCTCCTCGGACCTGCCCGTCACCAGTGCGGAGGTGACCAGGATCTCCAGGTACAGCGGGCGCATCGACGGCTGGATCCGCTGCAGTTCGGGGCCGCCCGCCTGGAGCATCGCCTCCCGCGCGCGGACCGGGTCGCCGGCCATGAGCGCGGCCCAGCCGAAGATGCACCAGGCCGTGGACGCCCACCAGTCGACTCCGCTACCGGCCGCGGCCACCGCCTCCTCGGCGACGGCGAGGGGGCGTGGATCACCCGGCGGGCAGCCGGCGACGAGCGCCGAGGCCTTGCTCGCCAGTACGAACGCGAGCAACTGGTCGCTGCCGATCCCGCGGGCTATGTCCTCGGCCTGGTCGGCGAGTTCCAGCGCCGAGGAGATCCGGCAGGTCTGGACCCGGACATGGGACAGGCACAGCAGCAGATGGGGTACGACGTAGAGCTGACCGCTGCGGCGGGCGATGTCGAGGCCGCGCTCCGCGTGCCGCTCGGCGTCCGGGTAGTGCTCCAGGAAGGCCTCGGCCCAGCCGAGCCGGGCCAGGGGTTCGCACAGCGCGGTGAGATCGTTGTCGGGCAGGGAGTCGACCAGGGCGCCGGCCTGCCGGGCGAGCCGGTGCGCCGCGGTCATGTTGCCCTCGTACGCCTCTCCCAAGGCTGCCACGGCGAGGACGCCCGCCTCCCCGACCTCGTCCCCCATGGACCGGGCCGCCGCGAGCGCCACCTCGACCTCCGTGCGGACCTGGGCGTACGAGGTGTCGCTGTCCTGGGGCGCGGCCGAGCCGAGCTCCAGACCGAGCCGGACGACGTGGGCCGGTGCGGGGCCGCGGGCCAGCTCCCGGCGTAACAGGGCGACGGCCTCGGTGCAGCGCCCCAGATGACGCTCCACCAGCGCGCACAGGACGACCGCGCGCACTCTGAGGCCCTGGTCCTCTCCGGTGGCCGGGCCATCGGGTGACCGCCGCGGGGTGGCGATCAGCTCTTGGAGCAGGTCGCGACTCTCGCGCAGGCCACCGCACGCGGCCAGGGCGCGGGCCCGCCTCAGGACCAACTCACGCCGCCGGGCGGTGTGTTCGGGAGTGTGTGGAAGGTGGCGGATTGCCACATCGAGCCAGTGGGCGCAGCTCGCCGGGGCCGTTCGGGCGGTTCTCGCGGCGGCCTCTTCGAGTACGGCCACCGCTGCCGGGTCCCAGGCGGTCAGCGACTGTTCCACATGGTGGGCCCGCTCGGCGGCGGAGGCGCCTGCGCGCGCCAGTTCCTGCGCGGCGAGCCGGTGGATCTC
The DNA here is from genome assembly GCF_040630525.1 of Streptomyces sp. NPDC005799. Classification (NCBI taxonomy): domain Bacteria; kingdom Bacillati; phylum Actinomycetota; class Actinomycetes; order Kitasatosporales; family Streptomycetaceae; genus Streptomyces; species Streptomyces sp. NPDC005799. The sequence goes on along the minus strand of NZ_JBEXXQ010000011.1, from coordinate 103,343 downwards.
GACGCGCCTCAAGAGGGGGTGTGCTTTCGTGGACGAGGGTTCGCACGACCGGATGACGCAGGGTCAGCAGGCCCTGCGGGGCGGAGCGCAGCAGGTCGCGGCGGGTGAGGGCGTGGACATCGGCGGTGAACGCGGCGCCGGAGTGGCCGGTCACCCGGCTCACCATCGCCGGGTTGGCGTGCTCGCCCAGTACTGCCACGGCCTCGACGATGCCGCGCCGGGAGGAGGTGAGCGCGGTCAGTTCGTCCAGCAGCAGGGTGCCGAGCCCGGGCGGCGCCGAGGACTCGGGCGCCGCACTCCCGCGGTGGGCCTGAAGGAGGGTCAGGAAGTAGAACGGGTTGCCCTCGCTCGTGGCGTACAGCGCGGCGGTCTCGGCGGGCGGCAGGCCCGGGCCGGCCAGTTCGGCGCAGTCGCGTGCGCTCAGCGGTCTCAAGCCGAGTCTGACGACCGTGCCGGTGTCGAGGCCTCGGGTGAGCCCGGCGGCGAGGGACTCGGGACTTTGGCGGTCACGACGGGTCACGGCCAGGACGACAGGGGCGTGCACGGGATGGCGTACCAGGTGGTCCAGCAGCTCCAGTGACGCCGGGTCCGCCCAGTGCAGGTCGTCGAGGGCCAGCAGCAGTCCGGACGGGGCGGCGAGCCGGGCGAGCAGGACGGCCGTGGACCGGTGCAGCCCGAAACGGTCGACCGCGCCGCTCCGCTGAAGCAGGGGAGCCACCGCCTCCGTCTCGGTCTCCTGGAAGCCGTCCGGGGCCTGCGGGTCGAGGTGGGCGAGCGCGTCGGTGAATACCTGGAACGGCACCTGCCGCTCGTACTCCGTGGCTCTGCCGCGCAGTACCGTCATTCCGCGTCGGCTCGCCCGTGCACAGACCTCGCCGAGCAGCCGACTCTTGCCGATGCCGGCCTCACCGGTGATGTCGACGAGCCGGGAGCGGCCGCTGTCACGGAACTCCCCGCCCCGCGTCGTGCCGCGCGCGCCGCCCGTCGCACGGTCGAGCAGCGCGTCGCACCGGGCCAGCTCGACGGAGCGGCCCAGCAACGGAGCCCCGTTCCCGCTGTCCTCAACTACCGCTTCGGCGACCATGGTTGCCCCTCTGTCTTTACGATTCCCCCACATACCATTCTCCCCCGGTGATCGTGGTAACCGTCGCGTCGGTGAACCGGGACGGGCGGATCTCGCAGGGCGAGACGCTGGTCGGGGCGGAGATGGGTGGTTCCCCTTCAGAGGTCGCAGCCGGCCTGCACCTCGCGCACGTAGGTGGGGCCAATTCCCGCCGAGCAGAAGGTGCGGACGGGGCTTGTTGCTGTCCGTTGTCCACTTCCGAACGCCCATTGCGGCCCAGGTCGATGACGGCCCCGACGGGCCAGTGTGCGGGCCCTGGCCACCGCATCCTGATCCGGGCACACCGATGATCAGCGCCCTCACTCCGGCCTGCCCGAGATCACCGCTACCCGATCGGGCGCCGCCACGCTTGCCGTGCCGTCGACCGCGACGGCGACGTCGAGTACGCCGCCGGCCACCCGCAGCTCCGTCAGCGTCAATGGGCCGTACGCGTCTGCGAAGGTGGGGCTACCGGCACCGTGCCGCCGGGTACATCCGCCTCCAGGCCGAGGGCTGCCTGGAGCGTCATGACGGATGCGGCTGCGCCGTCGGGCGTCGGGCACCAAACGTAGTGGGCGTCGAGGGTCGCCTTCACGCGGGTGCGGCCGGCGGCGAACGGGCGCGTTCCGTTCGCGGCACCTCCGCGGTCACGGACGCGATGTCCAGTGCCGCCCGTGCGGGTCGCAGGCGGGGGCAGAGACCTCAGGAAGTGCCGTCCGCGGGTACGGGTTCGGTGAACTGGTCGAACAGCATGACGGCAACCCTGGTGACAAGGGACCAGTTCTCGTCGCCGTGCGGGTCCGCCAGGTCTCCGTAGCCGGCGATCCACCGCATGTGGAAGCCGTCCAGCAGGGACGCGATGCTGGTGGCGAGGTGATCGACCTGGTAGGGCGCGCGCATGCGCAGACCGTAGGTGTCGAGCAGGGCCTGGTACGCCTCGCAGGCCACCTTCGTGAACGATTCGCCGTAGTGCCCGAGGGCCTCACGCACGCGGGGGTTCGCGGCGCTGGCATAGAAACCGAGCATCACCCGGTAGATCGGGTCCACCCGGTGGTTCTTGTGGTTGTCGGTCAGTACGTCGTTGAGGGCTTCCTGCCAGGTGACGCCGTTCTCAACGGCTTCCTGGAAGCGCCGGATGCTGTCGGGCAGGCCGGGGACCAGTTCCGCCTGCCGGGAGGTCAGGTGAAACAACAACTCGGCCTGGAAGTCGGCCTGAGCCGGCCAGATCTGGTAGATCGATCCCGTGGTGACCGCCGGCGCCGCCTCGTCGCCCAGCCGGTCCCGGATGATGCGAGTGGCCTCTTCCGTCACCTGCTTGACCCGCACGTGGGCCAGTGCGGCGGAGACCGCGGCCTCGCTGGTGTCGGCGGTTCCCGCACAGACGAGTTTGGTCGCCGCTTCCAGCATGAGAGCCCGAGTCTCCTCGAGCGATCGCCGAGGCAGTCTGCGCCTTCCGGCCTGCGTCGTCACACCCTCCCCCTCCTCTGCTTGATCGTTAAATCGAGCTGCTTGATCGTTAAATCAAAGTGAACCAAGGCGTTGACAGGGGGTAAGCCTACACCTAGATTCCCGGTTCGTAAGAAAGTTACGAAACCTCGGAAGGCCGTTTGAACAGGCCTTTCCGTGCCTCCGAGCCGCCCTCCGCGCTGGTCACCCCGTGCGCTCCAGGTCCCCGGCCGACCGTTCGATTCCTCGTTGTGCATGCCTCGGCATGACTTCCCTTCGCTCCGCTCTGGAGGTCTCGTATGCCCACCCATCCGCGTGTCCGAAGACTGGGCCTCATCGCCTCCCTCATGGCGCCCGTCCTGGGCCTCACCGCCTGCGGTGGCGCGCAGAGCCCGGGCTCGGCCTCGAACGGCGCCGCCGCGGCCGACTCGTCAGCCACTGCGGACACCCGCCCCTCGGCCGCCGTGGTGACCGACTATCAGAGTTACGTGGGAGGCAAGGCGGGCAAGGCCGACTCCGGTCGGTCCCCGATCACACTCGGCTGGGTGAACGTCGAGGGCGGCCCCGGCGGCAGCCCCGAGGCCACCCTGGGCGCCAAGGCAGCCGTTCGGTACGTCAACGAGAAGCTGGGCGGAATCGGTGGCCACCCGCTGGCGCTGAACGTCTGCACCGTGGTCTCCGCCGAGGAGGAGGGGCAGAAGTGCGGTCAGCAACTGCTCGGCGACAAGGCCGTTTCCGCCATCGCCCTCGGCAATCTGTACCTGGGCGACTCCTCCTTCAACTCCGTGGTGGCGGGCAAGAAGCCGGTTCTGGTCGGCGTCGCGACGGGGCCCACCCTGCCCACGGCGAAGAACACCTACAGCACCTTCGGCGACCTGCCGCACATCTTCGGCACCTGGGGCACGTACGCGCGTGACGTCCTCAAGGCGAAGACGGCGGCGGTCATCCACACGAACACCCCTGGCGACAAGATCGCCTCAAGCGCGGCGGTCAAGGGACTCGAGGCCGCCGGCCTGACCGTGAAGTCGGTCGGCTTCGACGCGCAGGCCACGGACCTCATCGGCCCGGTCACCGCGGCCGGCGCCAACTCCGCCGATGTCATCGTGCCCATCACGATCGGCTCCGGGTGTGTCGGAGTCGCCAAGGCACTCAAGCAGCTCGGCATCGACAAGCCCGTGGTGTCCACGCCCCTGTGCATGTCACCGGACGTGGCCAAGGGCCTGGGCGGTGATCTGCCCACATGGACGTACGGCGTCGCCCAGACGCTGCCGACCGACACCTCGGCCGCCGACTCCAAGGCGTTCCTGGCGGCATCCGGCCAGGTGGGGCTGGACAAGGCCACCGCGTCCCAGGTCTTCGCGCCACTGGGCTGGAGCACGATCCTGACCTACGCCAAGGTGCTCAACGCCGTGGGAGCCGACAAGATCACCCCGGCGACCGTCTCCGCGCAGCTGAAGAAGTTCACCGGGCCGGTCGTCATGGGTGCCGCCGAGGTCAAGTGCGCCAAGTACCCGGACGCCCCCGCGGTCTGCAACGACCAGGCGCGGTTCTACCAGTACAAGGGCAAGGGTGCCTTCCAGCCGCTGACCGACTGGCTCCGCCCGCCCCGGTGACCACCGTCCCACCGTCCGCCCGGGTCGCGTCCGGCCCGCGACAGACCTTCCCGTGCCGTGTTCCCGAGCCCGGCCACTTCGCTACGGACTCAGGAACACGGCGCTCCAGGAGTAAGCAATGGAACAGATCCTGCTCTTCGCCGTGCTCGGCCTGGGCCAGGGGGCGCTGATCGCCGGCATCGCGCTCGGTGTCGTGGCGACCTACCGGGGTTCGGGCATCATCAACCTGTCGACCGGCGCCGTCGCGATGGTCGCCGGTTACCTCTTCTGGGCCCTGAGCACCGGCTTCTTCGGCTTCTCGGTGCCGACCGCCGCCGCCCTGGCGGGGGCGCTCATGGCGGCGCTCGCGGTCGGTGTGCTCACCGAAGCAGCGGTGTTCAAGCCGCTGCGCGCGGTCTCACCCCTGGCCAAGCTGGCGGCGTCACTCGGCATTCTGCTCACCCTTCAGGCCGCCGTGGTGCTGGTGTTCGGAACCCAGCCCCAGCAGGCCCCCAGCATCCTGCCCTCCGGCACCGTCAGCGTCCTGGGGGTCACCACGCCCGTGGACCGTTTCATCCTGACGGGGCTCGTGGTCGCCGTCGCGCTCGCCCTCGGGGCCCTCTACCGATGGACCCGGTTCGGGCTCGCCACCCGCGCCGCCTCGGAGAACGAACAGGCGGCCCTGCTGGCCGGTCTGTCACCCAACGGCGTCTCCCTCGCCAACACCCTGCTGTCCGCGCTGATCGCGGGGCTGCTCGGCGTCCTGGCCGCACCCATCGTCCAGGTCGACTCGATCACTCTCCCTCTGCAGGTGGTCCCGGCCCTGGCGGCGGCACTCTTCGCCGGATTCACCTCACTGTGGATCGCCTGCTCCGCCGGCATCCTCATCGGCGTCCTGCAGTCGGTCGTCTACTACCTGTCCACCCAGAGCTGGTTCCCGACCGACAACGGCAACGCCATGCCCGGACTCCAGCAGCTGCTGATCTTCGTCCTGATGATCGTCGCGCTCTACGTGAAGGGGGCGGGCCTGCCGCGCCGCGGTGAACTCGTCGAGCAGCGGCTGCCCGCCGTACCGCTGCCGGACCGACTGCTGCGACCGGCCGTCCTGGCCACGGCCGCCGCCGCCGTCGCCCTGGTCGTGCTGCCGTTCGACTTCCGTCAGGCGCTGACGAACTCGCTGATCGGCGCGATCATCGTCCTCTCGTACGTCGTCATCACCGGCTACGTGGGACAGATCTCCGTGATGCAGCTCGCGCTCTCCGGCACCGCCGGTTTCGCCCTGTCCCACCTGGCGACCGGACTGCACATCCCCTTCCCCTTCAACGCCCTCGGCGCGACCCTGCTGGCCACGCTGCTCGGTGTGGCCGCCGGCATCTCCGCCCTGCGGGTCCGCGGTGTGAGCCTGGCCGTCGTCACGCTGGCCGCCGCGCTCGCGATGGAACAGGCCCTGTTCACCAACACCTCCTTCGGCGGCACCGCCGGAGTGACCGTGCCTCCTCCCCGTCTGTTCGGGGTGAACCTCGGTCCGGGGGCGGCCTTCCGCGGCCTGGACGGCAACGAACCCAGCCCCCTCTTCGGCTTCCTCGTCCTGTCCGTCGCCCTCGCCCTGGGCCTGTACGTGGCCAACCTCAGGCGCACCGGGCTGGGGCGGCGCATGCTCGCCGTCCGCTCCAACGAGCGCGCGGCCGCGGCGGCAGGCGTCAACGTACGGGGGGTGAAGATCGCGGCGTTCGCCATCAGCTCCTTCATCGCCAGCGCCGCGGGGACCCTGTACGGCTACAACTTCGGCTCCGTCAGCGCGGTCCGGTTCACCGCGCTGGCCGCACTCGGCCTCATCGGCTTCGCCTACATCGGCGGCATCACCATGGTGTCCGGAGCCGTCATCGCCGGGCTGATGTCCACCGAGGCGCTCGTCCCGCACGCCCTGGACAAGTGGTTCGGCATCAAGGGGACCTGGGCGCTGCTCTTCGCCGGCGTCTCCCTGATCGTGACGCTGATCGCGAACCCGGACGGCATCGCGGGCGCCAACCACCGCCGTAAGAAGGCCAAACGGGCCGCCCGCACGGCGAAAGCCACCCAGGCTGCCCTCGCCGTGAACGCCACGCCGGACACCGCTGGGGCCGAGGCGGCGCCCGCCCCCCAGGAGGTCGCACGATGAGCATGTTCAAGGTCCGTTCACTGGACGTCAGTTACGGCGGCGTCCACGCACTCAGCGATGTCGTCCTGGATGTCGCCGAGGGCCAACTGGTGGGGCTGATCGGTCCGAACGGCGCGGGCAAGACCACCTTCGTGGACGCGGTGAGCGGACTGGTCGGCGCCCGGGGCCGGGTGGAACTGGACGGCGAGGACCTGACCGGCATGCCCCCGCATGCCCGGGCCCGCCGAGGTCTCGCCCGCACCTTCCAGAGCAGCGAACTCTTCGAGGACCTCACGGTGACGGAGAACCTGCGCGTGACAGCGGAACACCCGACCTGGGTCAGGGCGTTCGGCGAGACCTTCGGCCGCCGCACACCACCGCCCTCCGCCGTCGCCGATGCCCTCACCACTCTGGGCCTGCAGGATCTCGCCGACGCATCCCCGGCCGAACTGTCCCAGGGACAGCGCAAACTCGTCGGCGTGGCCCGGGCCCTGGCCGCCCGCCCCCGCATCATCTGCCTCGACGAGCCCGCCGCCGGCCTGGACACCACGGAGAGCGCCGAACTCGGCCGCCGCCTGCGCGCCGTCGCCGACGCCGGTACGGCCCTGCTCCTCATCGACCACGACATGGGCCTGGTGATGGGCATCTGCGACCACCTGGTCGTCCTGGAGTTCGGCAAGGTGATCGCGGCAGGACCCCCGAGCGAGGTCCGCGACGACCCCGCCGTCATCACCGCCTATCTGGGCGCATCCGCCGTCCAGCCCGCCGACGCACCCCTACCGGACGCCGGCACTCCCTCTCTCGCCACCGGCCGACCCGGGGTTCCCAGCAGCGCACCGGAGACAACATGAGTACACCCGTCCTGGAAGTGTCCGGTCTCACGGTCGGCTACGACGGAGCCCCCGTCGTCCGCGATCTCGACCTCACCGTCGGCGCGGGCGAGGTCGTCGCCCTGCTGGGCGCCAACGGCGCCGGCAAGACCACCACGCTCAAGGCCGTCTCCGGGCTGCTGCGTCCCTCCGCCGGCACCATCGCCTTCACCGGGACACCCCTCGACCAGGTGCCGGCGGCGGCCCGCGCGCGACGAGGCATCGCACACGTCCCGGAAGGCAGGGGCATCTTCTCCTCACTGACCGTGGCGGAACACCTGCGGCTGGGACATCGGGGAGAACGGCTCGACGAGCAGGCGGCGTACGCCTACTTCCCGGTCCTGACCCGCCTGCGGGACCGCAAGGCCGGACTCCTGTCCGGCGGAGAACAGCAGATGCTCGCTCTGGGACGGGCGCTGGCCCGCCGTCCCAAGCTGCTGCTGCTCGACGAACTCAGTCTCGGCCTCGCCCCGGTCATCGTCGAGGAACTGCTGCCCGTCGTCCGGCGCTTCGCCGACGATTCCGGCTGCGGGGTGCTGCTCGTCGAGCAACACGTCGGCCTCGCCCTGGAAGTCGCCGACCGAGGCTGCGTCCTGTCCCACGGCGAACTCACCGTGCAGGCCACGGCCCGGGAACTGAGAGCGGACCGGTCCCGGATCGTGGCCGGTTACCTCGGCGCAAGTGCCTGACCGCCCCACCGGCACGGACCACGCCCCTCCACTCACCCTCTCCCAGGAGAATCATGTTCACTTTCGACAGCGGCAAGGACGGCATACGCATTCACGTGCACGACTGGCAGGCCGCCGGACCGCCGCGCGGCGTGGTGCAGATCGCGCACGGTATGGGCGAACACGCCGGCCGGTACGCCGCGCTCGCCCAGGCGCTGACGGCCCAGGGCTTCGCCGTGTACGCCAACGACCACCGGGGACACGGGCTCAGCAGGCACGCCGCACCCGGCCATCTCGGCCAGGACGGCTGGAACAGCCTCGTCGGCGACCTGGTGACACTCTCCGAGACCATCCGGGAGCGGCACCCCGGCCTGCCCCTGGTGCTGCTCGGTCACAGCCTCGGCTCCTTCGCCGCACAGCAGTACGTACTGCACCACTCCCATCTGATCGACGCCCTGGTTCTGGCCGGCACCACCGCGGTCGACGTGATGCTCGCCAACCAGGCGGCCGATACCGGGGACCCGCTCGGCGCCCTCAACAAGGGCTTCGAGCCCGCTCGGACGCTGTTCGACTGGCTCAGCCGTGACCCCGCTGCCGTCGACGCCTACCTCGCGGACCCGCTGTGCGGCGCCAGCCTCGACGGGGAGGGAATGCGGCAGGTCGCCGTCGCCTCGGCAGCACTCGCGCAGCCCCGGGGCATCCCGGCACACCTGCCTGTCTACGTCCTGGTCGGCGACCGGGACCCGCTCAACGCCGGGCTCGCGCTGAGTGACCTGCTCGTCGACCGCTACCGGAAGGCCGGTCTCACCGACATCACCTACCGTGTCTACCCCGAAGCGCGGCACGAGTTGTTCAACGAGACCAACCGCTCCGAAGTCGAGGGCGACCTACTGGCCTGGCTGGAGCGGGTACTCGCGCACAGCGAGAACGAGCGAGTGCTGCCGTGAGCAAGGGCCGTTGGGTCGACGCCGCGGTCGCCGTCCACCACGGGCACACCGTTCTCCATGGGGACAACGACTTCGCGACGGTGGCCGGAGTGCTCAAGGAAGTTCAGCAGCGAGACGTACTGGCCTGATCTCCTGGCTTTGCTCCACAGGCCCGAAGCGGCGGCTCGTTCGGCGCGGTGGCGGCGGCCAGTTACCGGGCGTTGGTGAGGATGTCGGCCAGTGCTGTGACGGCCTGCTCTGCGTCGGGGCCGTCGCCGCGGACGGTCACGGTGGTGCCGGCTGTGGCGCCCAGCCCCATCACGGCGAGGACGCTGGTCGGGTTGACGGTGCGGCCGCCGTGCTCCAGCTGTATGGCGCTGGTGAATCCTGCTGCGGCGCGGGCGAGTTGACCCGCAGGGCGGGCGTGCAGGTTGGCGGGCAGGATGACGGCGGTTTCGTGATGCGCCGCGGTCGTGGTGGTGGCGTCAGAGTTTGGGGACATTGCGGGCCTCCTTGGCGGCGTCGGCGACGGTCTTCAGGTCGGCGCCGGTCGCGGCGGTGACGACGGCTGCGACGGCTCCTTCGACGAAGGGCGCGTCGACGATGGTGACGTCGGGGCGGGGGTGGTCTTCCAGGACGGTGCGGGCGGTCAGGACTGAGCTGCCGAGGTCGGGGAGGACGACAACGCCGGCTCCCCGGTCGGCGTGCCGGATCGCGGTCAGGACGAGGTCGTAGCTGGTGCCGATCCGGCCGTCGTCGGTTCCTCCGGCGATGGCGAGGGGGACTGTGTCGGAGCCGATCTGCTCCACCAGCAGGCGAAGGCCCGTGGCGAGCTCGGCGCTGTGGGACACGAGTACGATGCCGACAGGATTGCTCATGAACAGGTACGTTAAATCTCGGAACGCTGTTCATCAATACTGAATCGAGGAGAAAATTTTCGATGGTGCAGGCGGTGCAGCGTGCGGTGCAGATCTTGCGGGAGCTCGCGTCCACCGGTCCTCGGCTGGGTGTGACCGAGCTGGCCGACCGCCTGGGCGTGGCCAAGCCCACCGTGCATGCGCTGCTGCGCACGCTGGAGGCCGAGGGGTTGGTGGTGCAGGACCGTGACAGCTCGAAGTACCAGCTCGGCCCGGACCTGGTGCAGTTGGGCAACGCCTACCTCGACACCCAGGAGCTGCGGACCCGCTCGCTGACCTGGGCGGACCAGCTCGCCACCCGGGCGAACGAGGCGGTGTGGGTGGCCGTGCTCACCGGCGACCACATCCTGGTGGTGCACCACGCCTTCCGACCTGAGGGCGCCGTGCAGATCCTGGAGGTGGGGGCCAGCATCCCGTGGAGCACCTGCGCCCTGGGCAAGGCCATCGTGGCCTGCGGCCCGGCATCCGAGCGTGACCGGCTGCTCGCGGGTGAGCCGGCCGTGCTCACCGGCGCCAGCATCACCGACCCGCAGGAGCTGGCCGGGCAGCTCAAGGAGGTTCTCCGGACCGGCTACGCGATGGAGGACCAGGAGTCCGCCATCGGGGACGCGGGCATCGCCTCCCCTGTCTTCGACCGATCCGGCGAGGTGGTGGGCGCCATCGGCATCGTCGGCCCCGTCGAGCGCCTGCTGGCCGAACCGGCACGTCAGGAGCTTGCCGTGGTGGTCCGCGAGACCGCCCGCAACCTCTCCCGCGACTTGGGCGCCCCCCGCGGGGGCGCCCGTATCACGGGGACCTGATCCGGCGGCAGCCCCCGCCTTCCGGCGCCCGGCCCCTCGGCATGCCGCCGGGGGGCTTTTCCCGTGTTCGGGACCCGGTGGTCGCCGAAGCTCTTGACAGGCGCGAAACGCGGCCTTAATTTCCGGAACAGTGTTCATCAATGATGAACGTCCTGCCGGAGGCGCTGAGCTGTCCGGTTCCCCTGGGCCGGCCGCCAGGATGCTCGACCCTGACCACCTGGCGGCCACCCGCACAGCCTGCTCAACGCGGAGGAGGTGAGCGCCCCGAGCCGAGCTCGGCACCGGGCGCCGTCCATGGAAGAAAACACCTACCCTCAGAAACTTCTCGCCGAATTGCTGGGCACCGCGGTGCTGGTGTTCGTCGGCGTCGGTTCGGTTCCCGCAACGCTCATCGTCGGCGGCGACGCACCGTTCACGATGGCGCAGCTGGGCATGATCTCGCTGGCTTTCGCTACCGCTGTGATCGCCATGGTCTATGCGATCGGCCATGTCTCCGGCTGCCAGATCAACCCGGCCATCACACTGGCGCTGGCTGTCACGAAGAAGATGCCCTGGCGGGACGTCCCCGGCTATGTCGCCGCCCAGGTGGCCGGGGCGGTGCTGGGTGCTCTTGCGATCGTCGGAGTGCTCGGGAAGAAGGCTGTCGACGTCGGCCTCGGTATCGCCGCCTACGGCACCGGCGTTGGTGCCGGGCAGGCCTTCTTCGCCGAGGCGGTCGGCACGTTCATCCTCGCCTTTGTCGTCTTCGGGGCCATCGATCGGCGCGCGGCCGGCGGTTTCGCGGGCCTGGCCATAGGGCTTGGCGTGTTCGCGATCATCATCCCGGTGGCACCCGCCACCGCGGCGTCCATCAATCCGGCGAGGACGCTCGGCCCGATGATCACTGGAGAGCTGTTCGGCGGACGGGTCCACTGGGATCAGCTGCCCGTCTACCTGGCCGCGGAGGTGCTCGGAGCCGTCGCTGCCGGCGTCTTCTACACCGCTCTCAACACCCATCGCAGCGCCGCCACCACAACCCCGGCCGAGAACCGGGACGTTGAGCCTGTCACCGCCGAAGGAGCCCTGTCGTGAAGAAGCTCATCAACGCGCCTGAGACGGTGCTGGACGATGCCCTGGCCGGGATCGCCGCCGCCCACCAGGAACTGACCGTCGACGCGGAGAACAAGGTGATCGCCCGCGCGGGCGGCACCAGGTCGGGCAAGGTCGCCCTCGTCTCCGGCGGCGGCTCCGGGCATGAGCCCCTGCACGGCGGTTTTGTGGGGCTGGGCATGCTGGACGCCGCCTGTCCCGGCGAGGTGTTCACTTCCCCGGTCCCCGGCCAGATGCTGGCCGCCGCTCAGGCCGTCGACGGTGGCGCCGGCGTGCTGTTCATCGTGAAGAACTACACCGGCGACGTACTCAACTTCCAGATGGCCGCCGAACTCGCCGGCGAGGAGGAGATCACCGTGGAGAGCGTGCTGGTCGACGATGATGTCGCCGTCCAGGACTCCAGCTTCACCGCCGGTCGCCGCGGCACCGGAGCAACCGTCTTCGTCGAGAAGATCGCCGGCTCCCTCGCCGAGCAGGGTGCCGACCTCGCCACCGTCGCCGAGATGGCCAAGCGGGTCAACGCCGCATCCCGGTCCTTCGCCGTGGCACTGACCGCCTGCACCACTCCCGCCTCCGGCAAGCCGGGCTTCGATCTGCCCGAGGACGAGATGGAGGTCGGCGTCGGCATCCACGGCGAGCCCGGTCGCCGCAGGGAGAAGCTCCGCCCGGCCAAGGAGATCGCAGCCACTGCCCTGGAGGCGATCCTCGCCGACCAGCCGCTGGCCGCCGGGGACGAGACCATCGTCATGGTCAACGGCCTGGGTGGCACGCCCCTCATCGAGCTGTACGTGGTCTTCAAGGAGGTCGCCGCCGTACTCGCGGGCAACGGAGTGGTTGTCGCTCGCAACCTCGTCGGGAACTATGTGACCAGCCTGGACATGGCGGGCGTTTCCATCACCGTGTGCAAGGCCGATGTCGACATGCTGTCCCTGTGGGATGCACCAGTGAACACCCCGGCACTGCGCTGGGGCATCTGAACCGAGCTGGGGGGCGGGGCCGCGCGACACCGAGGGCCGGGGACCACCCCCCGGGCCGGCCGAGACCCCACCCCCGCGATCCGTCCCCGCCCCCGGCTCACCCAACCGCGAACCCAGGCACCAAATGAACGGAGACTCCGTGGACACCGCCCTCGCCCGCACCTGGGTGCAGGCCATCGCAGCCGCCGTGGACCAGCACAGGGACCACCTCACCCAGCTCGACTCGGCCATCGGCGACGCCGACCACGGCATCAACATGCACCGCGGCTTCTCCGCCGCCACCAAGGCCCTGGCCGGACTGGAGCCGGACACCGTCGGGGCCGTCCTGGTCAAGGCGGGCACCACCCTCATCTCCAGCGTCGGAGGCGCGTCCGGTCCGCTGTACGGCAGCACGTTCCGTGCGATGGGCAAGGCGCTGGAGGCGCCAACCGTCGACTCACAGCAGTTCGCCGCCGCTCTTGCCGCCGGCCTTCAGAGCATCCAGAAGCTCGGCGCGGCAGAGCCCGGCGACAAGACCATGGTCGATGCCTATGCCCCCGCGGTGGCCGCCTTCCAACGGCAGGTCGACTCCGGCGGGGACTTCGCCGCGGCGGCCGGGGCCGCGGCGGACGCCGCCGAGCAGGGCATGCGCGCGACCACCCCGATGCAGGCACGCAAGGGCCGGGCCTCCTACCTCGGTGCCCGCAGCATCGGCCATCAGGACCCCGGCGCCACCTCCACCGCCCTGATCTTCCGTGCCCTCGCGGAGACGGTGGAGGCCCGATGACCCGCCGAGCCTAATCCGGGCGTACGGCCGCATCCGGTACAGCTCTGGGCTTCCTCCACCGCACTCACCGCCCACCGGCCCCCGCCCTGCTTCCCCATCGCACCAGCGGCGATCCTGCCCGGCGGATCACCGACGCCTTCGACGCCGTCGCCACCAGCCTGCTCGACCTGTCCGCCTCGCTGCGCGAGCAGGGCTGGGACGAACAGGCCGACATCACGGAGGTCAACGGCTGCCTCGCGCAGGACCCCGATCTGCGCGAACAGGCGCTACTCGGAACCCACGCAGAGCGGCAGCACCTCCGCGGCCGGGGACGTCGGTGACCCCACGCACGACTTCACCTTCAAGTCGGCGACCGGTCGCCAGACCATCACCTACGACCCGCAACTGCTGCCCATCCAGAACTCCGTCACCACCGACTCCAAGCTGACCACGTACTCGCTCCCGTTCGCGTTCACGCGTACCGTGGGGCGGCCGGCGAAGGACGCGGCTAGGTCGTCGCCAGAGCCTCCGTCGGTGTCAGGCGGGCCGCTCGCAGGGACGGGTAGACGCCCGCCAGCATGCCGATCAGGATCGCGCCGGTGAGGCCGGCCGTCACCGAGGTGAGGGGGATGACCGGTGGCCAGTGCTGGTGGGTGGCGTAGGCGACCGTCGCCAGCGTGCCCAGGGCGGTGCCGGTCAGGCCGCCGAGGGCTGACAGGACGACCGACTCGGTGAGGAACTGGGCGCGTATCTGGCCCCGGTTGGCGCCCAGGGCCCGGCGCAGGCCGATCTCGCGGCGGCGTTCGAGGACCGAGATGACCATGGTGTTGGCGACTCCGATGCCGCCGACGAGGAGCGCGACCCCGGCGAGTCCGAGGAAGAGCGCGGAGAACGTGGACGCGGTGGCCCGTTTGGCGGCCAGCGCGTCGGACGGGCGGCTGACCTGGACCACACCGGGCAGCGGGGGATTGATGGTGGCCGGCAGTACGTCCCGTACGGCCTCGATCTGGGACTCCCTGGCCTTGAGGTAGAGCACGGTCGGGTGGCCGTCGAACCTCAGCAGGGTGCGCGCCGCGTCCCAGCCGACCAGGACCGAGCGGTCGATGTCCGGGGAGAGCGGGGTCGTGGCGAGGATCCCGATGACCGTGAACCAGTGGCCCTCGACGTAGATCTGCGGGGCGGGTCGCCCGGTGGTGATCCTCGGGATGCCGAGACGGGAGGCGGCCACCGAGCCGAGGACGGCCGTGGGGAACCTCTCCGTGGCCGGGGTGAGGAAGCGGCCCGAGGCCACCCGCGCGTTGATCGTCCGCAGCAGGTCGAGTCTGGAGGCCAGGACGGTCAGGCCGGTGTAGTCGTCGGCGCCCAGACGGTCGTTGCGGAAGACCTCCATATGGGTGTTGGCCACCGCGCTGGCCGCCGTGACCGGCCCGATCCGGCGCACCATGTCCACCGACTCGGGGGGCAGCAGCACCGGCGGGTCCTGGTTGGCGGGTACGGCCTTGAGCATGTTGGTGCCCAGCGCGGAGAGTTCCTTCATCAGCGCTTTCTGACTGGACGCCGGGATCCCGGTGACGACGATCAGGGTGGCGATGCCGATCGAGATGCCGAGCGCGGACAGGGCCGCGCGCATCTTGCGGGTACGGATGCCCAGCAGCCCCAGGCCCAGGATGTCCAGCGGCGCCAGCCGCACCGGCCTGCTGTCGCCGACCCCGCCGGTGGCGTGCCGCCGCGTCGATGTGATGGTCATGACCAGCTTTCCATGCGGGCGTCGGCGTCGACGCGAGTGTCGGAGCGCAGGCGGCCGTCGCGGATCTCCACCCGGCGCGGCAACTGGGCCGCGATGTCACGGTCGTGGGTGATGACCGCGATGGTGGTCCCCTCGCGGTTCAGCGTGGTCAGCAGATCCAGTACGGCCACACCGTTCGCGGTGTCCAGAGCGCCCGTGGGCTCGTCCGCGAGCACCAGGACGGGCCGGTTGACGAGGGCGCGGGCGATGGCCACCCGCTGCCGCTCACCGCCGGAGAGCTGCTGCGGCAGATGACGGGCCCGGCGGGCCAGCCCCACCCGGTCCAGTGCCTCCAGAGCCAGCGGCCGGCGTTTGCGGCGCGGCACCCCGGCGTACAGCAGGCCGGTGGCGACGTTCTCGGCGGCGGTGAGCCCGTCGGTGAGGTGGAACTGCTGGAAGACGAAGCCGAGTCGGCGGCCCCGCAACGCCGACAGGCTGCGGTCGGAGAGCCGTGCCACGTCCTGGCCGTCGATCTCCACGGTGCCGCTGGTCGGCCGGTCCAGCGTGCCCATGATGTTCAGCAGCGTCGACTTGCCGGACCCGGACGGGCCCACGATGCCCAGCAGTTCGCCCTGTTCGACGGCCAGCCAGACGTCGTGGAGCGCCGTGACCCCGCCCGGGTACACCATGCTCGCGCCCTGCACCGCCAGCACCGGGGGCGCGCTCATGACGTCGTCACCACCCTGGTCCCGGCGCTGATGCCGGCACCGCTGATCTCCACCACGCCCTTGGAGAACATGCCGGTCTTCACCGCCACCAGCCGGCCGCCGGGCAACTGGACCGCGTAGCCGCCCTCGCGCAGCGCCGTCAGGGCCCCGATGGGCACGGTGAGCACGCCCTCGCGGGTCTCCGAGGTGAACTTCACCTGTACCGGGGCGGAGTTCAGTCCGCGCACCGCCGCGGTGTCGCGCAGGTCGATGCCGACGGTCAGCCGGGGCTGCCCGGAGGAGTCGTCGCCGTTCGAGGCGTCGGTCGTGCGGACGGTGGCGCCGATGGAGGCGATGGTGCCGGGGGCGGTGGAGCCGTCGGGCAGGCTCACCGTCACCGTGTCGCCCCGCTTCATCGAGCCCGCCTCGCCCGGGTCCACCTGGACGGTCACCGACTTGGCGGTGGAGGTGACCGTCATCAGGGTCCCGTCGGCCGGGTCGGCGAGCTGCGCCTGGACGCCCTCGACCCGTACGGCACCGGACAGCACCAGGACGTCACCGACGCCCAGCACACCGGTGGCCGGCATGCCGGCCGCGGTCTGCCACCGCTTGATCGCGGCGATGAGACCGGCGGTCAGGACACCGTCGCCGCGTTTGACCTGGACGGGGGTGGAGGGCGCCACAGGGGCGGAGGGGGAGGCGCTGGACGGTGCGCTCGACGGGCTCGCGGTGGCCGTCGGGGTGATGTGCCGCGGGGTGACCCAGGTGCCCACCGCGGGTTGTACGCCGATGTCGTAACCGAGTGCCCTGAGGTTGTCGGCCACCGTCCTCACGTCCGGCCCGGTGGTGTCCCTGGCCTCCAGGGTCCGGTACAGCGGTGTGCCGCCGTAGAAGAGCGGTACCGGCACGTTGTCCACCCGGTACAGCGGCCGGCCCCGGCGCACCGTGGCCCCCGTCGCAGGCAGCCAGGTGAGCAGGCCGTTCTTGCCGCCCTTCACCGTGGTGGCCCGGCCGTAGCCGAGATTTCCGTCCAGCGTCTGGGCGTTGGAGAGGTCGCTCCTGGTCACCACGGCGGTCGCGGTGTGTACGGCGGCGCCGCCGGAGGCCGGCCTCCCGCCGCCGTTCTGCCACGCGGTCACGGTCAGCGCGCTCGCCGCGACGACCGCCACGGCCACCACCCCGATGACCACCCTCCGTCTGCCCGGTGTCCCGCGCCGTCCGCTCGCAGGACGGGCGGCCTCCGTGTCGTCAGTGGTGGTCACCGAACGCCTTCACCTGACAAGCGACCATGATCTGGTCGTAGTTGGGGGCGTTCAGGCTCGCCCCGTCGACCAGGCCCCAGCCCCGGTCCGTGACCACGCTCTTGATGTGGTGCTCGTTCATGCACCGCACCATGGCCCGTGTGTCGTCGTCGAAGTCCGGGTTCTTGGCCGGGTCCAGCTCCGGCGGATCGAGTGGCAGCTTCCCCGCGCAGGCCTTCACGCCGGGGGCGTCCGGGTGCCTCTTGTACGTCTTGTCGACGCCGTGCTCCTCGAGGCAGGAGGTCCAGCCGTCCCACATGCGGTTGACGTCGTCCTGGGTGCTGTCCAGCCGGATCTGCGGCCGGCCCGCGTCGGGATCGGCGCTCGCACTGGCCGAACCGCCCTTCGCCGCAGGGGTGTTCAGTGAGGCGACCTCGTCCTTGCCGCCCTTGTCCGCGTCGTCGTTTCCGCCGGCGCCCCCGCACGCGGTGAGGAGGAGCAGGCCGGCCGCGCCGACGGAGGTGAACACCGCGGCTCGAGTGGAGGGTTTCAACATGGCGCAGACCATGGCCCGAAGTTATGACGATCCTGTCAGGACGCCGTCAGAAAGCCGTCTGACCTGATCCCGTCGTGCCTACTCTGGCCGCCATGAACGCCCGTGTCCTGGTGGCCGAGGACGACATCAAACAGGCCGAGGTGATCCGCCGCTATCTGGAGCGGGAGGGGCACACCGCGCTGCTCGTCCACGACGGGCGCACGGCGCTCGACGAAGTCCGCCGCCACCGGCCCGACCTGCTGGTCCTCGACGTGATGATGCCGGTCGTCGACGGTCTGGACGTGTGCCGGATCCTCCGGCGTGAGAGCGATCTGCCGGTGCTGATGCTGACCGCCCGCAGCACCGAGGAGGATCTGCTGCTCGGCCTGGACCTCGGCGCCGACGACTACCTGACCAAGCCCTACAGTCCGCGTGAACTGATGGCCCGTGTCCGCACGTTGCTCCGGCGGACCCGGACGGCCGCCGCCCCGAACGACCCGGTGCTGCGGGTCGGCGCCCTCGCGGTGGACCCCGTCCGCCGTACCGTCGAGATCGAGGGCCGCCAAGTGGCCTGCACCCCCGGCGAGTTCGACGTCCTCGCGACGATGGCCGCCGAACCGGAACGGGTCTTCACCCGGCGCCAGCTCCTGGCCGGCACGCGCGGGGACGACCGTTACATCACCGAACGCACCATCGATGTCCACGTGTTGAACCTCCGCAAGAAGATCGAGGCCGTACCCCGCCGGCCGGTCTATCTGCAGACGGTGTTCGGAGTCGGCTACCGCCTCAGCGACGGCAGCCGTGGACGCTGAGCGGAGCAGGGCCGGGGGCAGAGTGCCGTTGCGGCGCAGCCTGCTGGTCCGGTTGCTGGCCGCGTCGATCACCATCGCCGTGTGCTCGGTCGCGGCCACCGCCTGGCTCGCCGCGCGCACCACCACCAGCGCCATCCAGCAGGAGCAGGGACAGGTCCTCGCCGACGACGCCCAGATCTACGACACGCTCATCGGCTACGCCGCCACCCACACCGGCTGGACCGCGGTCAGGCCCGTCCTGAAACGGCTGACCGAACGGACCGGCCGCCGTATCACCCTGACCACCCAGGACCGTCTGCCCATCGCCGCGTCCGGCACCATGACCACCCTCCCCACCAAGGCCTCGGCGCTGATCGACCCCCTGCGGGCCGACCCCGCGCTGCTGCCCGGGGTCAAGGCCGACGGCATCGACCCGCGGGCGGTCGGCCCGTACCGGCTGCCGAGAACCGAGCGTGCGGAACTGCTCAGTCGGGTGGGGAAATTGCAGTCCTGTCTGCGCGGCGCCGGGTACCCCGCCGGAGTCACCGAGGAGCCGAGCGGGAGGCCCGCCCTCGTCCTCGGCGGCGACATCGGGATCCAGCGGAAGGTCGGCGAGGTGTGCCAGCTCTACCGACTCGACGATCCCACCAGCACCGAGAAACGGGCGCTCGACCAGCTCAACGCCCTGGTGGCCGGCTGCCTGAAACGCCAGAACCTGGGCCCCGTGCTGGTCGATCTCAGCTTCAGTCCGCTCGGAAACGCCGGCGACGCCGTCCAGTCGTGCATCGACACCGCCCGTCGCGAGCAGCTCGCCCCGTACGTCACTCCGGCCGCGCTGCTGTTCGTCGCCACCCCCGCCGGATCGGCGGCCGCACCCGGTTTCGACCTCTCCTCGGCCAACACGGCCCGGGTCGCCGGTGTCGCCGCGCTCGTCCTCGTCCTCACCGTGGCCGTCACCGTCACCGTCGGCACCCGCCTGGTACGGCCCCTGCGCGCGCTCACCGACGCCGCCCGCCGCCCGGCCCAGCAGCATCTGCGGGTACCGGTGACCACCCACGACGAGATCGGCCGGCTGGCAGCCGCCTTCAACGACCTGGCGGAGCGCCGCGAGCGGGTGGAGGTCCAGCGCAAGGCCATGGTCAGCGATGTCGCCCATGAACTGCGCACCCCGCTCAGCACGATCCGCAGCTGGCTGGAGGCGGCGCAGGACGGACTGGCCGTCTCCGACGACGCGTTCGTCGCCTCCCTGCTGGAGGAGGCCCTGCTGCTCCAGCACATCGTCGACGACCTCCAGCATCTGGCGCAGGCCGACGCGGGCCGCTTCCGGCTGCACCCCGAGCCCCTGCGGCTGCGGGACCTCCTCGACCACGTCGTCGCGGCCCACCGCGGCCGGGCCGAGACCGCCGGCGTCACGCTCACCGCCCGCGTCGAGGACACCCCGGCCCTCTCGGCCGATCCCGTACGCCTGCGCCAGGCCGTCGGCAACCTGCTGTCCAACGCCCTCCGGCACACTCCTCCCGGCGGCAGCGTCACCCTGCGCTGCCGCCGGGCGGGCGACGAGGTCCTGATCGAGGTCGCCGACACCGGCACCGGGATCGCCGCCGACGACCTGCCCCGCGTCTTCGACCGCTTCTGGCGCGCCGACAAGTCCCGCAGTCGCCAGACGGGCGGCAGCGGCCTGGGCCTCGCCATCGTCCGCCAGCTCACCGAGGCGCACGGCGGCACGGTCTCGGTGACCAGCACCCCGGGCACGGAAACGGTCTTCACCCTGCGCCTGCCGCTCGTCTCCGACGCACGGCGGCCGTGACGCGCCTACGCCGCCCGGGCGGGACTCAGACACCCAGGGTCCGGCGGCGCTTGCGTTCCGCCTCCAGTCGTACGGCCGCCCGACGGGCCTCGGTGACGCGGTGCGGCGCCTCCCAGGCGAGCGCGACGCGTTCGGCCAGCGCGTAGTGGTCGGCCGCCGCCCGGTCCTCCCCGAGGAGCCGGTACAGATCGGCCAGCGCATGGGCCAGGGGGCGGGTCGCGTAGGCGGCGCCGGCCGTCCCGGCGAACTGGTCGCGGATCGGGAGGATCTGCTCGATCAGCATGGCCGCCGTCTCCGTGTCGCCGAGCAGGACCGCCACCTCGCAGCGGTAGTCCAGCTCTATCCCGTAGAGGTGGTCCGTGACCGGGCGCGGCAGGAAGGACACCGCCGCCGCCTCCTCGAGCCGTCCCAGTCGGGCCAGGACCAGGGCGTGGGCGACGGCGACCGGGTGCCGATCTCCGCGTGCAGATCGCGGACGACCGGTTCGATGTCGTCCGCCCGCCCCTGCGCGAGACGGATGGTGATCAGGCCCAGGGTGCGGGGGCCCGTGGCGTGGTGGGCCCCGACGCGCCGCAACAGGCCGTCGGCCTCGGCGTAGCGGGCCTCGGCCTCGTCGAAGCGGCCGGTGACCGCGGCCAGCATCGCCGAGGTCGCGGCGGCGATGCCCTGACCCCACACCATGCCGTAGCACAGGGCGAGTTCCAGCCCTTCGGCGTTGTGCCGGCGCAGCCCGGCGGGGTCGTTGCGGGTCGCGGCGTTCATGCCGTCGAGGTGCTCGCACACCCAGCGGTAGGCCGGCCAGGGCCGGTCCGGGGTCGCAGCCGAGCTCCTCGCGCACTACGGCGGCGGCGCGGCGCAGACAGGACAGGGCGTCGCCCTGGCGGCCGCAGGCCCAGTGGGCGAGGGCGAGCAGCCGCCAGCCCTCCTCCCGCAACGGGCTGTCCCGCACCAGGACTCCGGCCGCCAGCACCGCTTCGGAGGCGTGTCCGGTGCGCAGGTCGGCCGCGACGGCCAACTCGCGTGCTTGAGCGTGCAGTTCGGTCAGCCGGGCCACCTCGGACACGGCCCACGGCTCGTCCCGGTGCCCCAGGAACGCCGGACCCCGCCACCACTGCAGTGCCTCGGCCAGCAACTCCCGGGCCCGGTCCGGCGGAGTGCTCCGGGCCCGGGAGACCAGGTCCTCGAACCGCCAGGCGTCCACCGCCTCGGCGGGCAGCCGCAGGGCGTAACCCGGCGGCGAGGTGACCAGGACGGCCGGGCGGGTGCGCGGGCGCCGCTCCGGTTCCAGCAGGCGGCGCAGGTTCGACACGTAGGCGTGCAGGGAGACGGTGGCCTTGGCCGGGGGCGCCCCGCGCCACAGCTCGTCGACCATGCGGTCGACGGGCACCACCTCCTGGCGGGCCGCGACCAGCAGCGCGAGAACGGCCCGCTGCCGGGGAGCTCCCAGGGCGACGGACCTCCCCCGGAGCTCGGCGCCCAGGGGGCCGAGGACTCGAATACGCGGCACGCCGCGCGAATCTACCCGAGCGGCGCGGACAGGCCGTTCAACAGGCGCTAAACGCGCTGGTCAGTGGTGTCCCAAGGGTCTTCCCAAGGGTGGTGGCAAGCAGATGCCAAGCAGATGCCAAGACGGTCGGGCGACCGTGGGCGGGATCTGACGGCACTCGATGTTGGAGCAAGCAGGCGTGTCACGCAGTACGGCATTTCCCTCCCCTTCCGGCCAACGGCCTTACACCCACGAGATGGTGGTCGTCCACCGCGTCTTCCGGCGAGAGTCGGCGCTCGCGCCCCGACTGGTACGGGCGGTGCCGGACGGCGACACCACCCGCGCGGCACGGATCGCGGCCCACCTGGACGACTACGTCATGGGGCTGCACCATCACCACTCCCTGGAGGACGAGTTGGTGTGGCCACTGCTGCACGCCCGGGGCGCGGACGGTGACTTGGTCGACCGGATGGAGCAACAGCATCAGCGCATCGACCGGAGCCTCACGGTCGTGGCCGAGTGGCTGCCCGTGTGGCTGCGGGATGCCGACCCCATGGCCCGGGAGGAACTGGCCCTGGCGCTGACCGAGCATCGCACCGCGTTGCTCGAACACCTCGACGACGAGGAGCGGTTGGTGCTGCCGCTGGTCGCCACCCACCTGACCGTCGCCGAGTGGGACGTGCTGGGCCGGCGGGGGCTGGAGGAGCTGCCCAGGAACAAGGTGATGACGGCCGTCGGCGCGATCCTCGAGGACGCGACGCCGGAGGAGCGCGCCTACTTCCTCGGCAAGGCCCCCTTCCTCGGCCGTCTGCTGTGGAAGACCGTCGGCCGACGGCAGTACGCCGCGTCCTGCCGTGCCCTGCGCGGCGCGCTGCCCGAGGAGGCGGGCCGGTGACCGCCCTCGACTCCGTCCCCCTCGACGTCCTGGACGCCTACCGGACCTGCGAGTTCGTCACGCTCGGCCGGGACGGCGCACCGGTGGCCTGGCCCGCCGCGGTCAGCCGTCGGCCCGACGGCACGCTGCTGCTGACCACGTCCCTGGCCTTCGCGCAGAAGGCGCTGAACGTACGCCGGGACGGGCGGGTGGCCCTGCTCTGGTCCGACCCCACCGGCAGCGGCCTCGACCACGCACCGCAGATCCTCGTCCGCGGCCGGGCCGTCTGCCCGGACGAGATCATGACGGGGCCGGAAGGAGCCGAGGACTACTGGCGGATGCTCTTCGAGCGGCAGCCGCACAGCCGGTCCTACCTCGCCCCCGGCGTCCGACGGCTGATGGAGTGGTACTACCTGCGCCTGCTCATCAAGGTCACCCCGGAACAGGCCGTGGTGCGCCCTCCGTCGGCCTCCTTGCCCGCGACCGGGCCGGTCACCGGTTCCCCCGCGTCATCCCCGCTCGGGGCCGCGCAACTCGCCCGCTACCCGGACGCGGTGCTCGCGGCGTGCGACGGGACGGGAGCACCCGTACTCGCCCGGACCCGGCCCGTGGCGACGGACGCGGGTTTCGCGGTGACGGTACCCGCCGACGTCGCCGTGACGGCCGGTCCCGCCTCCCTGTTGGTGCACCGGCATGACGAGCGCCTCAACAGCATGCGGAACGCCCTCGTCCGCGGAGAGCTGCGGCAGACCGACGGTGGCTGGCTGCTGGTGCCCGGCACCGTGGTGGAGCCGATGGGCTCCGGGCGCCCGAGTGACGCGCTGCGGGTGCTGCGCCGGACGCATCGGGCCACCGCGCGCTATCTGGAACGCCGTGGCCTGCCACGGCCCCGCGTGCGGTGGGCGGCGTTCCGGGCGCTGGCCACGGCCGAACCGCGGCGGGCCGACCGCTGATGCTCACCGTGGTCGTCCTGGTCACCGTGGTCGTCCTCGTCGCCACGGCGGCCACCCTGGCCGCAGTACGGGCAGCCGGCCACCGGCCGCAGGCGCACACCCGCGAGGACCGGATCCAGCGGGTGATGCGCTCACCCCACCACTGACCCGGCGAGCCATGGGCGGCGCACTCCGCTCCGGTGGCCCACGGGACGACGGTTACACGGTCAAGACGAATCGGTCATGGATCGGGCGAACGCGTGCGATGAGATGTTCGACATGGGGGACGATCCAAGGAGCGATGAATTGCGCAGGCATGCACAGCTGTGGGGGAACAAGCGCGTGACCGCGGGCCGGCGCAGGACGGCCGTCTCGATCGCGCTGCTGACCGGCGTGGTGCTGGTGGGGACGAGCGCGTGCGGTACCGGAAACCACCCGGCGACCACGTCCAACGGCAAGGCGGCCTCGGCGAACGCGGCCGCGGCCACGGGCAAGTCCGGTGCCCACGCCAAGCCGAGCACGCCGGCCGGGCCGCCGATGCTCCTGGAGTCCATCACCCCGCGCACCGGCACCACCGTCGGTGTGGCGATGCCGGTGTCCGTGGTCTTCAGCAAGCCGGTCGCCGTCTCCGCACGGGCCGGGATCGAGAAGGCCCTCAAGATCACGACCTCGGTGCCGACGATCGGCGCATGGCACTGGTTCAGTGACACGCGGGTCGACTTCCGGCCGAAGACCTACTGGAAGCCGGGCACCTCGGTCAGCGTCGACGCCGAGCTGACCGGCGTCACCGACGGCAACGGCCGCTACGGCACGCACGGTTACCACCACGCCTTCACCATCGGCGACGACAACGAGGCCACCGTGTCGGTGACCGGCCACACCATGCGGGTCACCCACGACGGCACGCTCGTGAAGACCCTGCCCATCGACGCGGGCAGCGCGGCGTTCCCCTCGTGGGACGGCACCATGGCGGTCATCGACAAGGAGGCCGAGGTCCACATGACCTCGTGCAGCGTCGGCATCAGCTGCACCAAGGGCGACCCGAACTACTACGACCTGACCCTCCCGTGGGACGTTCACCTCACCAACTCCGGCACCTACGTCCACTACTCCACCGGCGACCCGTATCCGGGGCACGGCGAGGGCTCGCACGGCTGCGTGCATCTGTCGCTGTCGGACGCCAAGTGGTTCTACGACTTCGTCAAACAGGGCGACCCGATCACCATCACCGGCTCTCCCCGCGGCAAGGCCGCCGGCGACAACGGTTACGCGGACTTCAACCTGTCCTGGTCGCAGTGGCTGCAGAACAGCGGCACCGGCCAGGCGACGACCATCGCCTCCTGAGGCCTCAGCGGGAGCAGCCGCCGCCGCTCCCGCGCACGTGCCCCCCGTCGGGTCCGGTGAGGACCACGGTCACCCCGGTGGCCACCGCCTCCGGGTCGTCGACCAGGCGGGCCTCGGCGACCGTGCAGACCAGCTGCCGCGCCGCGGCACCCGCGCTGTCACCGGGGGCTGTTGAACCGGTAGCCGAACCCCCGGACGGTCTGCACGTAGCGCGGTTGCCGCGGGGGTTCGCCCAGCTTGGTCCGCAGGCGTTTGACGCAGGCGTCCACCAGCCGGACGTCACCGTGGTAGCCGTGTTCCCAGACGGCTTCCAGGAGTTGCTGGCGACTGAACACGCGGCCGGGGGAGGCCGACAGGGACAGCAGCAGCCGTAACTCGGAGGGTGCCAGCGGGACTTCGGTGCCCGCGCAGGTGACGCTGAGCCCGGCCCGGTCGATGCGGAGCTCGCCGTACGTCTCGGTCGTCGGGCCACGACCGCCTGGTGACGGTCCCGTGTCGAGGCGGCGCAGGACGGCGCGGATCCTGGCCTCGAGCACCCGGGCCTGGACGGGTTTGACGACATAGTCGTCCGCCCCGGTCTCGAGTCCGACCACGATGTCCACGTCGTCGCCCATCGCGGTCACCATGATGATCGGCACCTGGCTGTCGGCGCGGATCCGTCGGCACACCTCCAGCCCGGTCATCCCCGGCAGCATCAGATCGAGCACCACGACGTGCGGCCGGAACGCCCGGAGCCGGTCCAGCCCCTCCTCCCCGGTGGCGGCAGCGGCGACGTCGTGCCCCTGGCGGCGCAGGGCCAGTTGGGCCCCTTCGCGGACACCGGGATCGTCTTCGACGAGGAGCACACGAGGCATGCGCTCAGTATCGGCGCCGCCCGTCGACCGAGCGCGACGCTGTTACACGATGATCACACAGGCGGGGCTGTTGCGGTCCGGTCATATTCCCGACCGGTCGCCATCACATGGCTGGTCCAGCCTGAGCGTCCATGACCACACCGACGGGGCCCCGCCCCCGATCAACCCTGTCCTCCAGCGGCCTCTCCGCGCCCAGAGCCCTGGCCCTGGGCGTCCTGGTGACCGCCACGGCCACCCTCGGTACCCCGGCCCTCGCCGCCCAGGAAACCCCGCCGGGCAAGGCGGTCCTGGAGGTTTCCGACACCCGTACCGTCACGCTGGTGACGGGCGACCAGGTCACGGTCACCACGAGGTCCGGGCAGCGGAGCGTCCTCGCCGTGCGCCCGGCCTCGCACACCGCAGGCAACGGTTCGTTCCTCTCCTTCCAGGACGGTTCCGGGGACCGCTATGTGATCCCGGCCGTGGCGCAGCCGTACGTCGGCAGGCAGTTGGACCTCTCGCTGTTCGACGTGACCGCGCTGGCCAAGGGGACGACGGCGGCCGGCCGCGTCCCGGTGACCGTGTCCTACGCCCGGGGCGCGAAGCCGCGCACCCCCACCGGACTGACGCTGACGTCCACGAGTGGCACATCGGCCCGCGGGTACACCACGGCCGCCTCCGGCAGGAAGCTGGCGCGGCTGCTGAAGCGGCGGATCGCCGCCGACGTGAAGGCCGGTCACAAGCCGGGCAGCACCCCCCTGTTCACGGGAGTCACCTCCCTGGGCCGCACCGGCGCGAGCACCGAGGACGCGACGGCCGGCGGCGGCGCCTCGGCCAAGTACAAGCTGAACATCCTCCAGATCACCGCGGAGGACCGGTCCGGCGCCGGGTTCAACGGGCAGGTCCTGGTGACCAACACCGACGACGCCACCAGGATGAGCGTGGTAGTCCCGGTGGACGACGGCATCGAGAAGGTCGCCGTGCCCTCCGGTCACTACAGCCTGGCCGCGCCGGTGGTGGACTTCGACGCCTCCGGCAACGTCACCGCGCAGTCCCTGGTCACGCTGACCGACCTCGACGTGACCGGCGCGACCACCACGGACCTGGACGCCCGTACGGCCACGGCGCAGGTCACTGCCGCCACACCGCGCCCGGCCACGGCCGACTACGCCGCCGCCACCTGGGGCCGTACCGACGTCGCCAACGGCTCGATCGACTGGGCTCCCACCGCCTCGGCGGTCTCCACCGACACCACCCCCGTCTACGTCAATCCCCAGCCGGCCGCCACGACCGGTAAGGTCGCCTACTTCACCCAGTGGTCCGGCCACGGCCCCGCCACCGGCGCCCCCTACCGCTACGACCTCGCCGGGCGGCTCTCCGACGCGGTGGCGGCCGACCAGCGGATCACCGTCACCGGCAAGCAGCTCGCCGCCGTACGGCAACGCTACGTCCGCGACCCCGCGGCCTCCCCGGACGGCATCATCACCAGCGGCGAACTCGGCCCCGGACTCCCGGCCGCCTTCTCGGCGGCCGTGCCGCAGACCATGCCGGCCCGGGTGACCGACTACCTGAGCGGCAACAACGGCGGCGTCTGGGTCCAGCAGTCCTTCCCCGGCACGAGCCTCGCCTTCACCTCGGGCGACCGTCCCTTCACCGCCGGCCGCACCTACACGCAGGACTGGGCCCGCGGGCCGATCGGCCTGGGACTGGGCCAGTACACCCGCGGCCCGTTCGGCGGCTCGGACTGCTCCGCCTGTCTCGCGGACGGCAACCTGCTGGCCTACCTCTCCACGACCGACAGCGAGGCCGACCACGACGGCGGCCCCAGCGTCTACGACGAGCAGCCGGCCGCCTTCGCCGCCCAGCTCTACCGGGACGGCACCCTGCTGGACGACAGGCCCGGCAACACGGCGGTCTACGTCGACGGCCAGACCGCGCCCGACGCCCGCTACCGCCTGGTGGCCGGCCAGGACTTCAGCGGTGACGGCACCCTGAGCCAGTCCACCACCGCCCGCACCGAGCTGACCTTCGGGCTGCCCTCGGCGAACGACCCCCACTCCCTGCTGCCGGCCCCGTTCACCTGCGAAGGGCAGTCGGCGTCCACGCCCTGCCGGGTGCTGCCGCTGCTCACCGCGCGCCTCGACCTGGCCGCGGACGACCTGAACACCAGTCACCGGACCACGCAGAGCATGGGCCTGGACATCTCGCACGTGACCTTCGGCGGGGCCGGTTCGCGGGCGGCGATCACCTCCGCCGCCGTCGAGGTCTCCTTCGACGGCGGCACGACCTGGCAGAAGACCGCACTGCACGGGTCGAAGGGCCACTACCGGGCCCGCTGGACCAACCCCGCCTCCGCGCGCGGCACCAGCCCGGCGCTCCGCGTCACCGCCGCCGACGCCGACGGCAACGGTCTCACCGAGACCATCACGCACGCCTACTCCGTCGCGGCCACCACCTCATGACGACCACCGCCCCCGACCGGGAGAACCAGGAGAACGTGCCCCGGATGACAGCCCACCCCAGACGCGTCACCCGCCTGATACGGGCCGCCCGCCCCACCGTGACCGCCCTGCTCGTCGCCCTCGCGCTCCCCGCCGCCGGCACCGCCCACGCGGCCGGCACCGCGACCGCGCGGCCGAACGTCGAGCATGCCTGCGCCACCGCCCCCGCCGGACAGGCCCGGTGCCTCGCCCTGGTCCGCACCGACGTCCACGGCGGCCTGGGCGTCCGCGGACCGGCCGCGGCCGCCAGGCTCCGCGCCGGCGCGACCACCGCGGACACCCGACTGCCCGACGGCTACGGCCCGGCCGACCTGCGCGCCGCCTACCGGCTGCCCGCGACCGGCGGCGAGGACCAGACCATCGCCCTGGTCGACGCCTACGACGACCCGACCGCGGAGGCCGATCTCGCCGTCTACCGCGCGACCTATGGACTGCCCCCGTGCACCACGGACAACGGCTGCTTCCGCAAGGTCAACCAGCGCGGTGACACCGGACCCCTGCCGGCGTCCGGCGCGGTCAGCGGCTGGGCCACCGAGACGGCGCTCGACCTGGAGATGGCCTCCGCCGCCTGCCCCCGGTGCCGCATCCTGTTGGTCGAGGCCGACCAACCCACCATCGGGGACCTGGCCGCAGCGGTGGACACCTCCGTCGCCCTGGGCGCCACCGAGGTGTCCAACAGCTACGGCGGCACCGAGAGCCACGGCACGACCGGCTTCGCGAAGGACTACCGCCACCCCGGCGTGGCGGTGGTCGCCTCCTCCGGCGACTCCGGCTACACCGTCCCGAGCTTCCCGGCGGCGTACTCCGGCGTGGTCGCGGTGGGCGGCACCTCGCTCAACCGCGCCGACAACGACCGGGGTTGGCAGGAGACCGCCTGGTCCGGGTCGGGCAGCGGCTGCTCGGCCTGGGTGGACAAACCGGCCTGGCAGCAGGACACCGACTGCCCCGGCCGCACGATCGCGGACGTCTCCGCCGTCGCCGACCCCGACACCGGACTCGCGGTCTACGTCACCTCCGTGCCGCGCGGCAGCGGCGGCTGGACGATCGTCGGCGGCACCAGCGCCTCCGCACCGTACGTGGCCGGGGTGATCGCGCTCGCGGGCCACCCCGGCGCCTACGCGGACGCCTCCCGCCTCTACTCCGCCCCGGCGGCGAGCCTCAACGACGTCACCGACGGCTCGAACGGCAACTGCGAGGGCGACTACCTCTGCACGGCGGTACCGGGCTACGACGCCCCCACCGGCAACGGAACCCCGAACGGACTCGCGGCCTTCTGACCGACCCGTCCGCGGCGGTGTCCGCGTCCGACCTGCCGACCCCGGCCGGCGGACGCGAACACCGCCTTCTCTTTCGAAGAACTGCCGGCAACCACGGGACAACCACCACGGGCCCGCGAGTGTCCAACACGCGTGACGCATCATCAGGTCTCGCCATGGGGAGACGGGCGAGCCCTCCGATCCCGAAGGGGAAAGCCATGCGCATCCGCCCGGCCCTCGCCGCCGTGTCCCTCGCCACCGCCCTGTCCGCGTCGGTGGTTCCCGCAGCCGCCCACGCGGCGGACCGGGCCGCCCCCAGTGACACCACGTTCTCGGACGTCGTCGTCAACGGCGGCAAGGACATCGTGCTCGGCCTGACCACCAAGAGGACCGTCACCATCACCTGGAGAGCCACGGACCCGGACGGCGTCGCGAAGACCTGGGCCTACCTGTGGCACGGTCCCAACACCGACGACGCCGACGGCCACCTGCCCCTGTATCCGCCGCCGGGCACCTGCACGGTCTCGGCCACCGACCCCACCACCTCCGACTGCACCGTGAGCTTCGGGGTGGACGCGAAGCGGGACTTCCACCACAACGGCCTCGCCGGCACCTGGAAGGTGCTCGCCGAGGCACAGGACACCACCGACGACTGGACGGACGCCGACGTCGCCGGCACGGCGCAGTTCAAGCGGTACGCCACGCTGACGGTCAACGCCTCGCCCGAGCCGGTGAAGAAGGGCAGGACCATCACCGTCACCGGCAGGCTGACCCGCGCCGACTGGGAGAGCGGGAAGTACACCGGCTACCAGGGGCGGCCGGTGCTGCTGCAGTTCCGCAAGAAGGGCAGCGACACCTACACCACCCTCAAGACCGTCACCAGCGGCAGCGGCGGCTCGCTGAAAACCACCACCAGGGCCACGAGGGACGGCTACTTCCGCTTCGTCTTCGCCGGCACGGCCACGACCGGACCGGCGAAGACGGCGGGGGATTTCGTCGACGTCAGGTGACGTACCGGCGGCCGCTCACAGCGTCCACTGCTGAGCGGTGGCACCGGTGCCGGTCAGCTGGACGACGCCGGCACCCGCGGTGGTGGAGGAGGAGTCCACCCCGATGTTCAGCCCGCTGCCCACGTCGACCAGCATGAACTTGGTGCCGGTGAGGCTGCCGACCAGATCGGCGGCGAACTGCTGGTTGGCGCCGCCGTTACAGGTCCACTGCTGCAACTGGACGTTCTCCGCGGTGGACTTGTTCGGTACGTCCAGACACAGGCCGCTCTTGACGCTGACCAGTGTGTAGACGTTGTCCGCCACCCGGTTCAGCGTCCACCTCTGGTTGTCGCCGCCGTTGGACTGCCACTGGATGACCTTGGCACCGTTCGCCGTCGACCCGCCCGAGACGTCCATCAGCATCGAGCTGCCGGAGTTGCTGAGCGTGTGCACCGCGTTGGTCGGCACACCGGAGTCGGGCGTCCAGGTGCCGGCGGCGGTGTCGAGGGACCAGGCCGGGTACTGGCCGAGGTTGACCACGGTGCCCCGGATCGTCAACGGCAGCCAGATCAGCGGGGAGTTGCCGAGATCACCGGTGGTCCACCGGTCACCTGCGTAGAGGTAGGTGGTGCCGGAACTCCCCTGCACGGTGATGATGTTGGCCGTCTGGCTGTTGTACGTGTGGGTGCCCGGTGCCGCGAAGTTCCGCATCGGCGCCCACGGTCCGCTCAGCGAGGTGGCGGTGGTGTAGACGTTGTCGTTGGCGCTCCAGCCGGTCAGGTGGGAGGCG
Organism: Streptomyces sp. NPDC005799; assembly: GCF_040630525.1. Taxonomy (NCBI): domain Bacteria; kingdom Bacillati; phylum Actinomycetota; class Actinomycetes; order Kitasatosporales; family Streptomycetaceae; genus Streptomyces; species Streptomyces sp. NPDC005799. Next base: position 72,263 of record NZ_JBEXXQ010000011.1, on the reverse strand, counting down.
AGCAGGTAGTAGACGCCGTTGCTCTTCACCATCGCGGGCGCCTCGTAGCTCGCCGAGCCGCTGCCGCCCAGCAGGGCCACGGCGCCGTCCACCGAGAGGTAGTCGGCGGAGAGCTTGTAGATGTGCAGGCCGTTGTTGCGGTCCTCGCTCAGCAGGTAGGCGGTGCCGTCGGTGTCCTGGAAGAGGTTCATGTCCCGGCTGAGGTTGCCCATCGGACGGAAGCTGCCCCGGTAGCTGTAGGGACCGCAGGGGGTGCTGCTGGTGGCCACGCCGACCCGCGCGTCGCCGTAGTTGGTGCTGTCGATGTGCATGTCCATCACGTACGTGCTGGTCGAGGCGTTGTAGATGACCTTCGGCCGCTCCACGATCCGGCTCGGGCCCAGGTCGCCGCTCGCCTGCTTGGCCAGGGCCACCCCCTGGTACGTCCAGGTGGCCAGGTCGGTGGAGGTGTAGCAGGGGATGTCCTGGAAGGACGTGTCCGACGAGGTCTCGCCGGTCTTGTCCTCGCCGAAGCCGTACCAGGTACCGCCGACCTTGACGATGCCCAGCCCGTGCAGCTGGAGGGTGTTGCCGTTCTGGTCGGTCCTGGTTGCGCCCAGGGTGAAGGAGACGGTGGCGGCACTGGCGGGCGTGGCGGGCAGCAGCACTGCCGCGAGGCCCGCGAGCAGGGTGAGGAACGCGGCGCAGGCCGTCCGCCACCGCTCGCGCGGGGGTCTGTGATGGGGTGCTCGATCGGGCATGGTTCCGCCTCTCCTTCGAGGTCCCGACGTCATGCCGTCGGTCGTTCAGTGGGCCATGAGAGCCGCCAGTCCGCCGGGACGTCAAGAAGCGTGCGATCGACTTTGTTTGTTCATGAAGGAATGGGTGGGCGGGTATGCCGTATTGGCCTTTTTCTCGTGCGGAACTGTTGACCTACCCGCCCAGAGTGCTGTTCGTTTGTGTTCGGCTCCGCTCAGCGGAGAGGTGCACCGCCATGGAGGCCGCGGACGCCTCGGTCACCGCGACCGCCCCCGACGGCGGCACCACCATCACGATGTCCCTCTCGGCGGCGACGGGACGGCCACGGTGTACGCCGACGGCACCCCGGCACGTACGTCTACCAGACCCCCGTCGTCACGAGCACCCGCTCGGTCACCTCGTCGACCACGCTCACGGTCCCCATGGCCCCGGCCGGCGGCCAGGCGGTGACACCACGACCGAACCGACGAGGTACTGGACACGACCACGACCACATCGGCCGGTCGCCGGGATGGTTCGGTCAGGTCGGGCAAATGATCAACAAAGGTTTGTTGGGGAAGGCTTGTCCGGTGTGCGGGCGGGGGCGGGGAGCGCGCTGCTTAGCATGGCCGACGGACGTTCCGGCAGGTGGGGGAGTGGATGAGTACGACTCGGCGGCTGGTGCTGGCGGCCTTGGCCGGGGGAGCGTTGACCGCCTGCGGGGCGCCGCAGAAGCCCACCGGACCGGCAGTGGCGGCCACCCCCTCCCCCTCCTCTCCTGTTCCCTCCACCGCGGTCTCCTCCGCCGCCCCCTCGCCCACGGTGACGGTCAGACCGGCTCGCCTTCCCGCCGTCACCCGGGCCGAGATCGTCGCGCGTTACGGTCACGCCGTGCCCCGCACCTGGGGCTTCGACGCACCGGGCGTACTGCGTCGGCTCCCCGCCGGCCAGAAGGCGCTCGCGCTGACCTTCGACGCCTGCGGCGGCCGGGGTGGCAGCGGCTACGACCGTGCCCTGATCGACTTTCTGCGCAGGCGCGAGATACCGGCGACGCTGTTCCTCAACTCCCGCTGGATAGACGCCAACCCGGCCGTCTTCCGCCGCCTCGCCGCCGAGCCGCTCTTCGAGATCGCCAACCACGGCACCCGCCACCTCCCCCTCTCCGTGACCGGCCGCTCCGCCTACGGCATCCCCGGCACCCGCAGTGCCGCCGAGGTCTACGACGAGGTCGCCGGCAACCGGGCGAAGCTCACCCGACTGCTGGGCGGCCCACCGCGTTTCTTCCGCTCCGGCACCGCGTACTGCGACGACATCGCGGCCGGCATCGTCACCGCGCTGGGCGAACGGTTCGCCGGCTTCTCCGTCAACGGCGACGCGGGCGCCACCTTCAGCCCCGAACAGGTCAGCACGACCGTCGGCGCGGCCCCGGCCGGCTCCGTGGTCATCTGCCACATGAACCACCCGGAGGGCGGCACGGCCCGCGGCATCGCATCCGCCGTCCCCCGGCTGCTGGCATCGGGCCACACCTTCGTACGCCTGTCGGAGGCGTGGCACTGAGCAGCGGTGCGTGCCGTTCCCATGACCTTCGTCACTCGTGGGGGCGGGATTCCCTGTATGACATAGCGGAACAGGCCATGTCTTACGCCTAAAACTCTCGTTACGGAACGCGGAAGGCTCTTCTGCCCTCCTTCTGTGCGTAGGAACTGTGCACGGGCAGGAAGTCAGGGACTGAGTGACATGGGTTTGACCAGTCAAACGACCGTATACGCGATGGTGGCGCTGTCCGCCCTCTGTGTGGCGCTGCTGGTCTGGCTGTGGCCACGGTTCGCGAAGCCGGGACTGTGGCATGTGCTGGGCCGGCTGGGCGCCATCGGGGTGACGCAGGTGACCATCGTCGCGGCGTTCGCGTGCGCGGTGAACTCGTCGTACCAGTTCTTCGGCTCCTGGGGCGAGCTGTTCGGCCACGTCGACACCGCTCCCGTCGGTGTGACGCAGGCGGCCGACCAGAACGGTGACGGTGCGGTGAACGGCATAAGCAGTGTCCACGGCTCGCTCGTGCAGCCCGCCGGGAACGACCAGCTCAGCCGGGTCAGCGGACTGCCCAACGGCCCGGCCGCGTCCGTCGGGCGGGTGGAGTCGGTCAAGATCATCGGCAAGCGCACCGGCGTGGTCGACCCGGCCTTCGTCTATCTGCCGCCGCAGTACTTCCAGAAGGCGTACCACCGCCAGCGCTTCCCGGTGATCGTCGCGCTCAGCGGCTACCCGGGCTCCATCTTCAACCTCGCGCAGCACCTGCGGGTCCCGCAGACCGCCGCGGACCTGCAGAGCAAGGGCCAGATGCAGCCGACGATCGTGGTGATGATCCGGCCCACCATCGCCCCGCCCCGCGACACCGAGTGCGTGAACGTCCCCGGCGGACCGCAGACCGAGACGTTCCTGGCGAAGGACCTCCCCGAGGCCATCAAGTCCGTCTACCGGGCCGGTCACTACGCCAGCGCCTGGGGCGTCATGGGCTACTCCTCGGGTGCCAGCTGCGCCCTCCAGCTCGTGATGCGCGATCCGCACGTCTACACCACGGCCGCGGCCCTGTCGCCCGACTACCGGGTCAAGGACGACCCCACCACCGGCAACCTCTTCGGCAGCGGCCTGGGCCGCCAGGCCCGGGTCGACGGCCACGACCTGATGTGGCGGCTGAAGCATCTGCCGGCGCCCCAGGTCTCGGTCCTGGTCGCCACCAGCAAGCATGGTGAGAAGGGCTACGCGCAGACCCAGGACTTCATCAAGGCCGTCAAGGCGCCCATGCGGGTGGCCTCGATCCTCCCGAACAGCGGCAGCCACAACTTCCCCACCTGGGTACGGGAGATGCCCGCCACCCTGACCTGGATGAACGACCAGCTGACCTTCCCGCAGGACGTCACCCCCCAGCCCAAGAAGAAGACGACCACGGCCCAGGGCGGCACCCCCAAGCCCCGCCCCGACCGCAGCCCGCTCCGCGCGGAGGGCACGGAACCCAGGCCCACGGCGGCGACGCGCAAGTAGCGGATCCGACGACAAAGGGGGGCCGGAGCGAGAGCTCCGGCCCCCCTTTTTTCTTGCCGCGGGGCGGTGGGCCCTGTCAGCGGTGGGTCAGTACGGCTTTGAGTTGCCGTAGGGGCTCCGCGCCCGCGATGCGCAGGACGACCGTGTTCGCGCCGGCCGTCGCCAGGTCGTGGATGCGGGACACGGCCTGGGGAGCCGGGCCCGAGACCGTGAAGACCTCCTCCTGCGGGCGGCCGAGCCAGGCGGCGTGGCCCTCGACGTGGGGACGCAGGGCGCGGGCCACCTCGTCGGGGTCGTCACCGACGGCCGCGAAGGCGAGGACCGTGAGGGTGTGGCCGGATGGCGCGCCGCCCTTCGAGACGAGCGCGCGGGCGTTCGTCAGGTCGGCGGGACCGTGGCCCTCGGTGATCACCGTGCCGTCCGCGACCCGGCCGGAGAGTTCGAGGGAGCGGGGGCGTACGACGCCGGCGACGACCGGCGGGACCTCGGCCGGCGGATGGACGAGTTGGATCTCGTTCAAGTGGACTTCCCGGCCCGCCAGATTCAGGCGCTCGCCGCGCAGCAGGGTCCGTACCGACGTGATCGTCTCCTCCAGCAGGGCCAGCGGGGAGCGAGGGGCGACGCCCGCCTGGGCCATCCACTCCGGGACGCCGTGACCGATACCCGCCACCAGCCGGCCGGGGAACACCCGGGCCAGGGTGGCCAGTTCCATGGCCAGCAGAGCCGGGCTGCGCAGGGGCGCGGGGGTGATGCCGATGCCCACCCGGACGCGTTCCGTCGCCGCCAGCGCCACGGCCGCCGCCGACACCCCGCCGTTCCAGCCGAGGTCCTCCACCACCCACAGGTCGTCCACACCGAGTTCCTCGGCCCGCCGGGCGAAGCCGGGCAGGTCCTCCGGGGCCCAGTCGCGGTCGTACATCACGCCGATGCGTACGTTCGTCATGACGTTGGAACCTAGGCGCTGATGACATGTCGATCAACGGCGTGTCCGGCCGGGAGGGGGCGGGGGCCGGGGCTGCGGTGGGGTGGTGCGGTTGTCGAGTGTTGGGAAAAGGCGGGCCAGAGCTCGCCGACACGCCTACGCTCGCGTCGAAGGAGGGTGCCATGGCCGCTCACGCGAAACCGATCGGGATGTGGTGGTTGATCACGCTGACGGCCGTGACCGCGGCGGTGATCGGAGTCGTCGTCGCCCAGGCCGACTCCGGTGAGGCCTCGCCGCCGGTGCCGGCCACGTCGACCTCCAGCACGCCGCCCGCGGGCGCGCCGAGCACGCTGACCACCTCACCGTAGGCCGGTCGGTCCGGCCGGGCCGGCCGTGCGAGCTCCTGGCGGCCTGGTTGCCAGTGGGTTGCCCAACGCCCAAGGGGTTCCCAGGCTTTGGGCAATCGCAGGCCATGGCGCGGTAAGGCTTGGGCGAGGTAGTTGATTCTTTGGCCAACGGTTCTACCCGCATAGAACCTCGCGGTGCTGTCATGCCCACGACTGCCCGGACAACCCGGGCCGATCGTGGGAGACCCCCATGCGTGCCACGCGCCGCCTCACCGCCACGACCACGTCCCTCAGTCTCGGCGTCGCCGGACTGATCCTCAGCACCGGCTCGGCCGCCCACGCCGCCAGTTGCTCGCAGGACTATCTGCCGCTGCCGGACCCGACCTGCCAGCCCGGCGCCTACAACCCCGACGTCACCCAGGCCACCATCGACTCCACGATCTGCGTGTCCGGCTGGACCGCCACCGTACGGCCGTCGACCTCGTACACCAACGCGCTCAAGGTCAAGCAGATAGCCGAGTACGGCTACGACGACACCAGTACGTCCGACTACGAGGAGGACCACCTCGTGCCGCTCGAACTCGGCGGCGCGCCCAAGAGTGAGCAGAACCTCTGGCCCGAGCCCCGCTACGGCGACGAGACGGCCGCAAGCAAGGACTCCGTGGAGAACAAGCTGAAGAAGGCCGTGTGCAACGGCACGGTGGATCTCGACGACGCGCGTGCGGCCATCGCGAGCGACTGGACCACCGCGTTGTCCTCGCTCGGCCTCAGCTGACCTCGGTCTCAGCTGACCTCGGCGCGCAGACCGTCGCGCAGGCCGTCACGCAGGCGACGCAGGTCGTCGGCGTGACGGCCGAGGCCGTTCAGACGCAGCCGCGCGGCCTCGGTACGGGGGTCGGGGTGGACCGTGAAGGCCAGGTTCAGGGACTCGCGCAGCATCCACAGGTCGTAGGCCAGCAGACATGCGGCCCGGTCCTGGGCCAGGGCGAGGTCCGGGTCGGTCAGGCGGAGATCCTGCAGGCGGGTGCGCAGACGGTGCAGGGCGATGCTCTGGCGGCCGCAGGCGCGAGCCGTGAGGCAGGAGACGGGACCCGGTTCGCCGCAGGCGGCCACCGCCGCGTCGGCCGGCGACTGCGCGGCCACCGCCTCGTCCAGAACGGCGACCAGGGCCCGGAGCTGGGCCGGGCGAGGCGGCCGGGGTGGGATGGGACGGCGGGGGAGCCGCAGGAGGCGCGGGAGCCGCAGGGACAGACGGGGTGTGCACATGGCGCCCTCCGGGCGGGCCTCCAGTGTGCGCCTTCGGGGGCGGGGTCGGGGATGGCGCGGTGGGGGCCTTTCGAGGTGGCCGTTGCGCGGAGGTCGTGTGGGGGTGGTCGTCCTGCGTTCCGTTCCGTTCGGTTTCGTTTGGTCTGCTTGATTTCGCCCGTTCCCTTGCGTTTCGTTGCCGTGCGGGATGGGGTTTCGCAGGGCCAGGGCGGACTGCGCGGTGACGGTGAGGGCCGGGGTGTCTCGGGGTCGCCCTCCTCCCCGGGGCGTAGCGGGTCATGCCCCGTCTCCTGCCGGGGAGTTAGGACAGGTGACTTCGTGGGCACGATGTGCCGGGAAGGCGCGGGGACCAGGCTGGTTCACGTCAGCCGGAGGGACTTCCCAGGCCCGAGGAGGCGTCATGAACCGCCAGATCCGCGTCCGCGTCAACCGCCGCCCCAGCACGCCCCGCGACACGACCATCGACCGCAGGACACCCTCGGGCCGGATCCTGCCGTACTGACGGCCGTCATGAACCGCCGTGCAGACGGCGGGAGATCGCCGTACGAAGGGCTCGGCGCACCTCCTCCGGGGGCGGCGGGCCCTTGGACTCCGCCACGGCCACGACCGCGGCGGCGACCGCGCGCAGCCTGGTGTTGGAGTGCTGGGAGGCATCCCGCAGGATGTCCCAGGCCTGTTCCGAGGTGCAGCCGTGCGTGGCCATCAGCACGCCGCGCGCCTGGTCGATGACCGGGCGGGAGACGATCGCCCGCCGCAACTGCTCGATCTCCACCCGCAGTTCGTCCAGCTGCTCCGCGCGCTCCCGGGCGACCGCGGAGGTGGTGCGCGGCCCCGCCGTCCGGTCGGACGCGTGCCGCAGTGGGTCCTCGGTGTCCAGCCCGACCAGCTCCAGGATCCGGCGCGGCTGCCCGTTCCAGCGTGTGGCCCGCACCGGGACGCGGTGCCGCCGACCGTAGGCGTCGAGCAGGTCGAGGAACTGCAGCCCCGCCGTGTCCATGAAGACGACGTCCGTCATGTCCAGATCGACCCCGCTGACCCCGTCCGGGAGTTCCTCCAGCTTCCTGGCCAGGGTGTCCGCACAGCCCCTGACGAGCTCGCCGCGCGGAGTGAGCACGGCGTGCCCCTCCACCACACGGCCGTCGATGACCAGGGTGTTCAACCACCCTCCGAGAGGTGTGTGTGCCGCAGAGGTCATGTCCGCCTCGCTGCTCCCGACAGTCGTCTCGACGTTGAGTCACTGATCGCCACCGGGTGTGGCCGCGAGGCCGTACCGGAACTCCGCGGGGACCCGGCGGTGCTGACAGACGCCTGCCCGAAGCGCGCCTGTGTATACCCCGCGACGGGGAACGAGCGGAGGAGTGGGAGGGGGAATGACCGGCTCGTGTCGCGGGTACCCGCCAATCGTCCAGAAGATGGAGGGTAGGGTACGGAAACCCGTGGTGGGAGAGGAGACCGCGTGGGTGTCCGGAACCAGGCTCCCCGTCCGGCCGAGGGGTCACCGCCGCTACTGACGGTGTCCTCGCTGCCGGGGAGTCATGGGCTGCGCGTGGCGGGCGAGGTGGGCCTGGTGACGCGCGTCGACTGGGAACGGGCCCTGGAGCGGGCCGTGCGCGAGGGTGGGCGGGTGTACCGGCTGGAGCTGTCGGCCGTGACCTTCGTCGACGTGGCGGGAGCGGGCGCGCTGGCGGCCGCCGCCCAGACCCTCGAGGAGGGCAGAAGAATCGTGCTGCAGCAACCGCCACCGACCCTGCGCCGCCTGCTGGACATGTTCTGGCCCGGGCTGCCGGCGATCGAGGTGAGCACGCCATGACCGTCATGACCGAGCCCGACGGCCCCTTCGTGCACCCCGCGCTCTTCTACGCCGACGAGCGGGAGTACCTGGAGGGCACCGTCCCCTTCGTGCGGGCGGCCCTCAAGGCCGGTGAACCGGTCGCCGTCGCCGTGCCGACGGACAACCTCCGGCTGATCCGCGACGGCCTGGGGGCCGACGCCGACTCCGTACGGTTCCTCGACATGCGGGAGGCCGGCCGCAACCCCGGCCGGATCATCCCCGGCGTACTGCGGGCCTTCACCGACGCCCAGTCCTCGGGTACCCGCGTCCACATCATCGGCGAGCCGATCTGGGCCGGCCGCAGCGCCACCGAGTACCCCGCCTGCGTCCAGCACGAGGCGCTGATCAACGTCGCCTTCCAAGGGCGTACGGCGACCATCCTGTGCCCGTACGACACCCGACGGCTGGCCCCCGAGGTCATCGCCGACGCCTACGCCACCCACCCCACCCTCGTGCGCGGCGGTTCCGGCGCGGCGGAGGACAGCAGCGCGTACGCCCCCGGCGAGATCGTCGCCCGCTACAACGAACCCCTGCCGCCGGTCCCGGACGCCCCGGTGTTCGCCTTCCGGGCCGCCTCCCTCAGCGACGTGCGCCACGTGGCCGTGGCCGAGGCCGCCCGGCTGGGCCTGACGTCCGCCCGGCTCGAGGACCTGGCCCTGGTCACCGCCGAACTGGCCACCAACAGCGTGGTGCACGGCGGCGGTTCGGGCTCGCTGCGGGTGTGGGCGGAGGGTGACTCGGTGGTGTGCGAGGTACGGGACGCGGGCCGCATCACCGATCCCCTGGCCGGCCGCCGCCCTGCCTCGCGCGACCAACGCGGCGGCCGCGGCCTGCTGTTGGTCAACCTGGTCGCCGACCTGGTCCGCCTGCACAGCGACGACGAGGGGACGACGGTGCGCTGCTGGTTCGGGCGCTGACGGCTGCCGCGAACCTCCACCGCGCGGGACTGGCTTCCGTACGCATTCACTTTTTACGCTGGAAGCCGGGGGCGCGCGGAGACTCGGGGGCGCGCAGTGGACTCAGGGGGCTTCATGGGAGCTGCGACATCTCCCGGACCGAGCACGACACTGAGCGCTCAGGATCTGCCACCGCTGTTCCGGGTGAGTGATCAGTGGGCGCTGCGTCATCAGAGCGAGTCCTTCCGGGCCGTCCGCACTCATCTCATCGTGCTTCTGCTGGCGACCACGGCCGCCGCGCTGACCGAGCGGGCCTCCGGGCATGTGTGGACGGTGTGCGCCGCCGCGCTGTACGCGGCGACGATCGCCCTCGGGCTGCGCACCTCGCGCCGCCGCTCCCGGGCCCGCTGGCAGGCACACCGGGCGGCGGCCGAAGTGCTGAAGTCGCTGGCCTGGCAGTACATGGTGCACGGCGGCCCGTTCCACTCCCGGGTCGCCGACCCGGACGCCGTGTTCGCGGCGCGGCTGGAGGAGCGGCTGCGGGAGCTGCGCAGTTGCGGCTGGGAGGACTCCCGGGGCGGGCCGTGGGAGCGGGGCGAGGGGCAGATCACTCCCCAGATGCGGGCCGTACGGGCCAAGTCGTTCGCCGCGCGCCGGGACATCTATCTGCGCGACCGGCTCCTGGAGCAGACCGTCTGGTACAAGAACCGGGCCTCGCGAGCGCACCGCGCCGCCGCCCGCTGGTCGGCCGTCACCGCGGTCCTGACCCTGCTGGCGCTGACGGCGGCCATGCTGCGGGCCTTCGGGGTGATCGGGGGCGCGGATCTCGCGGGACTGCTGAGCGCGGCCGCGGCGGCGGGTGTCGCCTGGCAGGAGGTGCGGCGGCACGGACCACTGACCCACGCCCACTCCCTCATCGAACAGGACCTGGAGACGGCCCGGATCGCGATGTCCACCACGGTGACGGAGGCGGGTTGGGCCGACGCGGTGGGGGAGGCGGAGCGTCTGATGTCACCGGCGCACACGGAGTGGCTGGTGCGGTTCGGCAGTTGAGGGCAGTTGAGGGCAGTTGGTGGCAGGGGACGGCGGGTGCGCGTCAGTCCCGGTGCACGCCGTCCAGCCACAGCACCGTCACCGGCACCCCGGTGCGCCGCGCGTACGCCACGATGTCGCCCGTGCCGCCCGGGCCGCGGGCCGGGCGGCCGTCCCAGACGGCGATCAGGCGGTCGGAGTGGTCCACGATCCAGCGGCCCGCCGCGAAGTACGCCTCCTCGTGCGTCGGTTGGAGGGGGAGGTCGACGCGGGTCGCGCAGGAGCCCAGGAGTCTGCGGTAGGTGCTGCGGGTCTCGGCGTCGCCCAGATGGGCCTCGTAGTCCATGCCCGGTATCACGGCCGTCACCGGGACGCCGTGGGCCAGCGCGATGTCCGCGAACAGCTGGTCGGCGCCGGCCGCCAGACTGCTGATGGCCTCCAACTCGACGCCCTCGGCACTGAATTCGCGCCGCAGGGCGGACCGGACATAGGGCAGGACGGACGGCGGGATCGAGCGGTGTCCGGTCACGCCGATGCGGGTGACGCTGAGGCGGGGGGCCGTGGCCGCCGCGTCGAGGAACTGGGTGGTATGGATTGTCACGGAGCGTCCCCTCCCGTCACCATCGGTGAATACACCCTAACCCAGGGCGACATGGCGCGCACGGGGCGCACCGGCTCACATCCGGTGACCGCCGGGGCCGGGTGGCCCATGGTGGACCCGGGTCCTCGAGGCTCAGGTGGCCAGCGGGTCGAGAACCAGCGGCTCGATCTTGCCCTCCAGCATGTACCCCAGGCCCTGTACGGCGCACACGTCCGGCCGTTCGGCGATGTGCACCGGCATGCCGGTGGCCGCGCGGAGCATCTGGTCGAAGCCGGGGAGCAGGGCGGAACCGCCGACCATCATGATTCCGCGGTCGGCCAGGTCGGCGACCAGATCGGGCGGGCAGTCGCGCAGGACGCGTCCGATGCCGTCGAGCACGGCGGTCAGGGGCGTCTCGATGGCGTCCCGTACGGCGGCGGTGTCGACCCGCACGGAACGGGCGAGGCCGGTGGCGACGTCCCGTCCGTGGATCTCGGTGGAGGCGGGCCCCTGGAGGGTGAGGCCGTTGCCGGAGAGGGCGAGCTGCAGGGGCCGTACCGACTGGCTGGGCAGGATCAACTCGTGCTCGTGGCGCAGATGTTGGACGATGGCGTGGTCCACGGCCTCACCGCCAACGGGGATGCGCTCGGCGGTCACGATGGACCCGAGTGACAGCACGGCCACCTGGGTGGCCGCGGCCCCGCACACCATGATCATGGTGGCTTCCGGGCGCTCCACGGGCAGCCCGCACCCCACGGCGGCGGCGATGAGGGTGTCCACCAGTTCCACGCGCCGGGCGCCCAGCCCCACGAGCGTCTCGATGGCGGCCCGCTGGGCGAGCGGATCAGCGTCGTGCGGGGTGCACGCCGCCGCGCGCAGGAAGGGCTTGCGGCGCAAGGTGCGGCGGACCTTGTCGCCGAGCAGGTGCCGGAGCATGCGCTGCGCCATCTCGATGTCGACGACGGTTCCGCCGGAGACGGGGCGGACGACGCGGATGTAGTGCGGGGTACGGCCCGTCATCCTCTCCGCGAACTCGCCGACGGCGATCAGGGCGCCGGTCCTGGTGTTCACGGCGGCGGCGGAGGACTGGTCGACGACGAGTCCGGCGCCCTTCACATAGACGCGGGTCCGGGCCGCCCCCAGGTCGACGGCGAAATGGCAGCGGCGCAGCTGCTCCAGACTGGCGGTCATGGCGGGTCCTCCCGAGAGCACAGACCGTGGGGACCGCCGGGTGGGCGGACCTCTTTCCTCGGCCCGCCGAGCGGAGGGCCTCACTGGAATCGTGCGGGGGTGGGAGTGGCGGCGCTGCTTGGAGGGGGCCGGGTGGGGTGCGGCTGAATGGGGGTTTTGCGGCATATCGCTATATATGTAGTGAGAATAAAGAATGCTGCTTCTCTGGTCCCACCAGTACTTTTGGACGGACTGCGCGGGCGGCCGGAGAACTTCGCCGGGGGCACTTCAGGCATGTCGGAGGGGTGGGCGATCCGGGCCGGGCGGAGCCCCTTGTTCGCGGCCGGCGCGGACCTGGTCGTCGGACACGACCGCGGAGTCCTCGGCCTGCGGCTCCAGGGAGAGGGGTAGAGCGAGGCCGGGAGTCGCCGTTCACACCTGACGCCCATGGGGTGGCGGCCCCGAGATGCCGCGGATGACGCCCAGGTCCATCAAGTCCTGGGGGCGGATGCGGAGTTGGTCGGCGGTCGGTTCGGCCTGTTGCGGTGGGCGTTTCAGGATCGCGGCCGCGAGCTCCGGTGCGATGACGGAGAAGTAGGCGTCCGGGGTGGCGTACGTGTTGCCGGGTGCCGCCAGGGCCAGCGCGCCGCCGGAGCCGCCCTCGCCGATGACCAGGGTCGTGATCGGGGTGCGGGCGGCGGCCACCGCGCCGAACAGTTCCGCGATCGCCGCCCCGGCGCCCAGCCGCTCGGCCTCCGCGTCATTCGCGGCACCAGGGGTGTCCACCAGGGTCAGGACGGGGATCCCGAGCCGGTCCGCGAGACGGATCAGCCGGGCGGCGGTGCGGTAGCCGGCGGGCCGGGTCGCGGTGCCGGCCTGCGCGGCGAAGGCGACGGTACGACCGTCCCGCTCACCGAACCCGCAGAGCATCCCCGGATCGGTGCCACCGCACCGGTCACCGCTGAGAGCGAGGCGATGGGTGAAGTAGGCGTCCAAGTAGGTTTCGGCGCGCGGGCGTTGAGGCGAACGAGCCCGTTGTACGGCCTCCCAGCCGGTGCGCGGAAGGCCGGTGGCACCGAGGGCGTGGGGCACGGGGGCGGACACGGGTCCGGGCGCCGCGGGTTCGGGCTCGGTGCCGGGCCGGATCGTGGGTGTGGCACCGGCGGGTTCGGTGCCGGCCGCTGATGCGGTGTCCGTGGTGGCGGTGGCCGGGGGCTCCGTCGCGGCCGGTCTCGTCGCCGACGGTCCGGGGGTGGCGGCAGCCGTGTCCGCCTGGGGCTGTACGGACAGTTCCCCGCCGTCCGGCGTCGCCCGGCATCTCGTTCCGTCCGTCAGCAGTCGCAGCCAAAGCCCCAGCGTCTGCCGTAGTTCCGCCAGCGGTACGACCGCGTCCGCCGCGCCGTTCGCCACCTGGGCCTCCGCCGTGTACGCCGTCGGATCCGCGTCGGGCGGACGGACCCGGGAGCCGGCGAAGCCGACCTGGGCCTGGGGGAGCGCGAGGACGATGTCCGCGCCGGCACCCAGGGTGGCCCAGCCGCCGCCCGTCGTCGGGTCGCGCAGGACGGCGATCTGGGGCAGTCCGGCCTCTCGCGTGAGCGCGGACTGGCGGGCCACGCGCTGGAGTTGGGTCAGGGCGAGCATGCCCTCCTGCATGCGGCTGCCGCCCGTGGCGACCAGGGGGACCACCGGCAGACCCTGTTCGCGGGCGTGGCCGTACGCCGCCTCCAGCCGGTCGCCGGTGCGTTCGCCGAGCGAGCCGCCGAGGAAGCCGAACTCGAAGGCGATCAGCACGGCCCGGGTGCCCAGGACGCTCGCGGTGCCGCAGACCACGGACTCCGACTCGCCGGTGCGTTCGGCGGCGCGGGCGCGTGAGGCGTCGTAACCCTGCCAGGTGAGGGGGCCGTCGGGGGCGGACTCCCGGATGGGCGAAGGGAGTTCGGTGAAGGTGGCGGGGTCCGTGAGCAGTGCGAGGAACTCTCGGGCCGAGAGGCGTTCGGTGTCAGTCACGGGTCAGGGCCCGCTTCATGATCTTGCCCATGTCGTTGCGGGGAAGGGAGGAGAGGAAGTGCACGACCCGGGGGCGCTTGTGGGGGGCGAGGCGGCGCGCGACATGGTCCGCCAACGCGCTGTCGGACGGGGGTGACTGGGGGTCCTCCGGTACCACCCAGGCCACGATCCGCTCACCCAGGTCCGCGTCCGGCTCCCCGGTCACCGCCGCCTCCCGGACCCCCGGATGCTCCAGCAGCGCGTTCTCGATCTCCCCGGCCCCGATCTTGTAACCCCCGCTCTTGATCAGGTCGGTGGCCTTGCGGCCGACGATCCGGACGTAGCCGTCGGGGTCACGCACCGCCATGTCGCCGGTGCGGAACCAGCCGTCGGCGGTGAAGGCCCCGGCGGTGGCGTCGGGCCGGTTGAGGTAGCCGGTGAAGAGGTTCGGGCCGTGCACCTGGATCTCGCCCACGGTCTCGCCGTCGTACGCCGTGATCGGCGTCCCGTCCTCCTCCACGAGCCGCAGGTCCACGCCCGGCAGCGGCAGGCCGACGGTGCCGGGGCGCGGCTCGCCGTCCGCCCGGACGCTGGTGTTCATCAGCGTCTCCGTCATGCCGTAGCGCTCCACGACCCGCTGTCCGGTCGCTGCCGTGATGCGCTCGTGGTCGTGCACGGGGAGGGCCGCGGAACCGGAGACGAGCAGCCGGGCCCGGCCCAGCGCCCGGCTCAGCTCCGGTTGCTCCGGCAGGGCCTGGGCGATGCGGTGGTACATCGTCGGTACGCCGAACAGCATGGTGGCGCCGTTGTCGAGCTCGTGCGCCACACCCTCGGTGGTGAATCGGCCCAGGTGCCGGACCGAGCCACCGCGCCGCAGCGGGCCGAGGATGCCCAGCACCAGGCCGTGCACATGGAACAGCGGCAGCCCGTGCACGAGGACGTCGTCGCCGGTCCACTGCCAGGCCTCGGCGAGCGCGTCCAGGGTGTGCGCGATCGCCCGACGGGGGATGACGGCACCCTTGGGCGGGCCGGTGGTGCCGGAGGTGTAGACGACGAGGGCGGGGTCCTCGTCGGCGACGGCGGGGGAGGGGAGCCTGCTCCCGGCGCCGGTGACCTCGACATCCAGCCGCGGCAAGTCCCGTACCGGCGGGGGGAGTTCGTCGCCGGGCGCGGCCAGGACCAGGACCGGTGCGCTGTCGGACAGGATGTGCCCGAGCTCCTTCTCGCCCGACTTCGGGTTGAGCGGCACCGCGGCCACCCCTGCGCGCAGCGCGGCGACCACGGCGACGGCGGTCTCCAGCGCGGGCGTGGCCCACACCGCGACCCTGCTGCCGGCGGGCAGCCGTGCCGCCAGGGCACCGGTCGCGCCCGCCAGCTCGGCATAGGTCATCGACCGGTCGCCGAACCGCAGGGCGACCCGCCCGTGCGGGCTCTCCAGGGCCGGGAAGAGAGAGGACACGCGATCTCCTGTCCGTGTACACGCGAGCGTTGAGTCCCGTCAGAACGGGACCCTACCCACGAGTGACGGACCGGGTGCGGGCGCCTAGGCCGGCACCACGTCCGCCACCACACAGCTGACGTTGTCCGGGCCGCCCGCCGCGTTGGCCTCCGTGACCAGGCCGTGGACCGCCTCGGCGGGCGTCCGCGCGCCTGCGAGGAGGGTGCGCACGCGGGCGTCGGGGACGACCGTGGGGAGGCCGTCGGAGCACAGCAGGTAGCGGTCGCCCGGCCTCGCCTCGTGCAGCCCCAGGTCCGGGGTGCCGGTGGTGAGGGCCTTGAGGAGCAGGGCGCGCTGCGGATGGGCCGTCGCCTCCTCCGGGGTGAGACGGCCCTCGTCGATCAGCGACTGGACCATCGTGTGGTCGTGCGTGATCCGGAACAGTCCGCCCTCGCGCAGCAGATAGGCGCGGCAGTCGCCGATGTGGACCAGGGCGAGCCGCGAGCCCGTCCAGAGGAGGGCGGTCAGGGTCGTGCCGTTCTCGACGGCGCCGTCGGACACGTCACGGACCGCCTCGGTCGCGCCCCGTACCGCCCCCTCCAGCACGTTCAGGACGTCCCCCGCCGGCAGCTCGTCCGTGTCCAGGAAGCGCAGGGCCTCCACGGCCGCGCTGCTCGCGGGTGCCCCGGCCGGCCCGTAACCGTCGGCCACCGCGAGCAGCCGCGCCCCCGCGTACACCGTGTCCTGGTTGGCGGGGCGCACCCGGCCGGGGTGGGAGTGGGCGAAGTAGCGCAGTTCAAGCATGTCGGTGTCCTTTCCCGGCTCCCGCAGGAGCTCCTCGACGAGGAACGCGGCGAGGTCCCGCCGTACCGCCGTCTCCGCCTCCACCCGCGACCAGTACGCGCGGATCTCCCGGGCCGCCTCCGCCGGCCGCAGCGCGCACACCTCGCGGATACCGGCCAGCGGCATCCCCAGCCGTCGCAGCCAGGCCACCAGCCGGGCCTGTTCCAGCTGGTCGGCCGCGTAGTAGCGGTAACCGGTGTCCGGGTCGACGCGGGCCGGACGCAGCAGGTCCAGCTCGTCGTACAGGCGCAGCGCCTTCGGGGACAGCCGGGAGGCCCTGGCGAAGGCGCCGATCGTCAGCATGTCCATGGCACTTCCTTCCCCGCCCCATCCGTTCCTCGGCCCTTTCGTTCCTCGCCCGATGCTGGGGCTTCCCCGAGGGGGAAGGTCAAACCGGTTGCCGTGGTCGTGGCCGTCCTGGTTAGCCTGCGATGGTCCGCCCCGCACCCGAACGGAGTCCCCGTGCCCCGCATCGCCCTCGCCACCTACGATTCCCGGCCCCAGCCCAACCGCGACCGCGACCTGCCCGTGCTGCTGGCCGCGCTGCGCGAGGCGGGGGCCGAGGCGGACGCCGTGTGCTGGGACGACACCGAGGCCGACTGGGCCGCGTACGACCTGGTCGTCATCCGCTCGACCTGGGACTACAGCTGGCGCGCGGCCGAGTTCGTGGCCTGGGCGCACAAGTGCGGCACGGCCACCCGGCTCGCCAACCCGGCGGAGGTGGTGCGCTGGAACACCGACAAGCGGTACGTCGGCGACCTCGCCGCGGCCGGCGTGCCCGTCGTCCCCACCCGCTACCTCGCCCCCGGCGACGGCCCGGACCTCCCCGAGGACCACGAGTACGTCGTCAAGCCCACCTCCGGCGCGGGGGCCCGCTATGCGGCGCGTTACGCGCCCGGGCAGCGAGAGGAGGCCGTACGGCATCTCCAGCGCATGCACGAGGAGGGGTTCACGGCGATGGTGCAGCCGTACATGCGGGCCATCGACACCGGAGGCGAGCGCGCGCTGCAGTTCTTCGGCGGCCGTCTGCTGCACGCCAGCCGCAAGCGGGCCGTCCTCGAACCCGGTGCCGCCTACGACGCCGACAAGGTGCCCCACCCGGACCTGGAGCCCTGGACGCCGACCCCGGCCGAACTCGCCGTCGCCGAACACGCTCTGGCCGCCGTACCGGACGCGCCGGAGCTGCTGTACGCGCGCGTGGACCTCGTGGACGGGGACGACGGACAGCCGCGGGTGATGGAGCTGGAGCTGGTGGAGCCGAACCTGTTCCTGTTCCTGCATCCGGGGTCGGTGGAGAAGGTCGTGGCGGCGGTACTGGAGGCGGCCGGCAGGTGAGCGGCGGCTCAGCCGTTCACGGCCACCCGCTGCAGCAGGCCCCACGTGAACTCCGCGACCACCTCCCGCCGTGTCCCCTCCTCGTCCGGGGCCGTGAACGCCAGGCCCCAGCGGGTGGGGGCCGTGCCCTCCAGGGGGCGGGCGGGGGCGAAGGCGCGGGCGGTCTCGTCGACCGTGCAGGACCAGGGGGTCAGGTCGGCGATCGTCCTGAGCAGCGGTCCGCGGGCGTGCGGCGCGCGGACCAGCCACTCGTTCCAGACCGCGCCGTTGGGGGCGAGCAGGACCTCGAAACGCAGGTCGGGCCAGAGAGGGACCGGCCACAGCAGGGCCTCGCAGTCCAGGTCGCCGATCCGGCGCTGCACCACCGACTCGGGTGCGCCCAGGACGGAGCGGTAGCGGGAGGCCGCCGCACGGGACCGGGGGGAGTGCAGCATCGCCTGCCAGCGCTTGTTGGCCTCCCGCATGTCCGCGATGGAGACGCCCAGCGTGTGCCGGGCGTCCTCCACCAGGTCCGGGTTGTGGTCGGCCATGCGGCGCAGCAGGACCAGCTGGAAGTCGAGGGGCGTGAAGGGACTAGCGGGGCGCTTCGCGGACGGCATGTCCTCCATGGTCGCTCAGGCCACTGACACCGGGGCGGCGGCCGTCCGGGAGGAACAGGACCGAGTTGACGTAGCGCGGGTGGCTGCGGAAGGGCAGGACGCGGCCCAGCAGGCCCTGGGCGACGACGTGCTGGACGGACGCCTGGTGGGCCTCCAGGGGGAAGCGGGCCAGGGGGACCCAGCTGGTGCCGGGCAGCACCCAGCCGTCGTAGCCGAGCAGGGACAGGTACGTCACCACCGGGGCGATCGGCTGGATGCGGTACTCCAACTCCACGAACAGCGCCGGACGGTCGCGGGACAGCACACCGGTCGCCCCGCGCAGGACGGCCAGTTCGTTGCCGTCCACGTCGATCTTGATAAAACCGACGTCCCGCAGGCCGAGTTCGTCGAGGGTGACGCACGGGACGTCCAGGGCGCGGGCGTGGATGTCCCGGCGGACCAGGGAGGACACACCCCGGTCGCCCGCGTCGTCCGGCGGCAGCCACAGCCGGGCGATGCCGGGACGGTCGGAGGCGGCGGCCTGGACGACCCGGACGTTCGGCGGGGCGGCGGAGGTCAGCAGCCGGGCCAGGTGCGGGACCGGCTCGACGGTCACCACCCGGCGGGCCCGTCTCGCCAGACGGCGGGTCCAGGGGCCGTACCAGCCGCCGACGTCCACGGCCGTCCGGCAGTCGGCCGGACACAGCTCGCCGAGACGGGCCAGCTCGGGCTCGAAGCGCGGGTAGACGGCCCGGGCGGCGGCGGCGACCAGCCGGACGGGGAGGAGGGGGGCCAGCCGGGCGGCCACCGTGGGGTTCCGGGTCACTGGGCCATCCCGGGGGTCTGGGGCCCGCGGCGGACGCCGTCGATGTCTCTGCCCTCCGAAAGACGCAGCAACAGAGCTTCGTGCTCGTCGTCCGACACCTGCTCACCCGAGGAGGGCAGCAGCTGCGGGATGCCGTCGACGACGGGGTAACGGCGGTGCAGGCGCGGGTTGTAGAGGGCTTCCTCGGCCGCCGGCCCGTCCGGTACGAGCAGGTGCAGCGGGCCCTTGTCCAGTGGGCAGGCCAGGATCCGCAGCAGCGGGTCGTCGGGGTTCATGGTGTCAACTCCTTGGCACCGATGGGGGGTTGTTGTGGTGCGGTGTCGTGCTTGGGCATGGCCAGCAGGACGGAGACGGCGAGCGCGGTACCCGCGAGGCGCAGGGCGAGGCGCAGCGGGTCGTGGGGGAGCGCCTCGCCGAACGACAACGTGCCGATCACGGCGGTGTAGAGACAGGTCACCGTCGTGCACACCGGCACGATCAGCGAGGCCCGGCACCGCTGCAGCGCGGCCTGCGACATGACGAGGCCGAACGCGCCGGTGAACATGAGGATGTACGGGTACGGAGAGCGCAGTACGTCAACGACAGCGCCCCCCAGCCCACTTGTGGTCAGGTAGCTCGACACGCCCTTGATCGCCAGCGAGCTGACGCCGTACAGCAGGCCCACCGCCACGCCGTACTCCACGCCGGTCGTCGGCGCGCGGTGCCGGTGCCGGGAGCGGCGCTCCGCGGCGCCGTACAGCCACACGCCACCCGCCAGCGACGGCACGCACACCAACAGGATCAGCTGGTACGGGGCGCTGCGGCTGACCGTGTCCGAGCCCTCCTTGAGCGAGAGCACGACCATCAGCAGGGCCGCGAGGATCGCGCCGAGGGCGTACCGTTCCCGGCCCGTGGTCTCCTCGCCCAGCAGCCGGGCGGAGAGCAGCACCAGGAGCACCAGGCCGGAGACGAAGATGCCCTGGGCTGCGGCGATCGGGAGCGTCCGGTAGACGACGAGCTGTGCGCCGAAGCCGGAGGCGAGGGCCAGGGAACCGCCGATCCACAGCGGACTGCCCAGCACCAGCCGCAGCAGCCGGGCGGGCTGTCGGATCGACACCTCGGGCAGCGAGCTCAGGGCCCGCTTCTCCAGGACGAAACCGAGGCTGTACAGGGTGTTCGCCATCAGGGCCGCGATCACTCCCCACCACATGGCGCGCCCCCTAGGTCTTCCGCGCGTGCAGAAGAAGGATCGAGGCGAGCGACGGTCTCGAGCAGGCCAGCCGGTCGAGGGCGCGCAGTGGACGCGGTACGCCGTGGAAGGGGGCCCCTTCCAGTCGTACGACCTCGAAACCGGAAGCGGTGACGAACTCCCGCAGCGCGCGGGCGGTGTACAGCCGCAGATGACCCACGACCTCCCTCCCGGGCCGCCCGTGGATCCCTCTCAGGCTCACCTCGGAGAACACCGGCTGCACGCCCGCCGCCAGCAGGGCGCGGTTGTACCAGGCCGCCAAGTTGGGCGTGGAGAGCATGAGATGGCCCCCGGGGCGCAGGACGCGGCGGATCTCGTCGAGGGCCGCATCGGGGTCGACGAGGTGCTCGATCACCTCGCTGAACAGCACGGCGTCCGCGGAGCCGGTCCGGAACGGCAGTCCGCCGCCGGTGAGTTCGCCGCGAACGGTGTACGACAGGTGGGCGCGGGCCCGTCGGAGGGCGTCCTGGGACCAGTCGACGCCGACGATGCGGTGGCCGGGGAGCAGAGGGGCCGCGGTGGCGGCCGCCGTGCCGTCGCCGCAGCCGATGTCGAGGACGGTGCGCGGGGTGCCCCCGCCCGTCGCCGGGCCGAGGGCGCCGGCGAGCATGCGGGCCTGGCGGAGGCTGCGGGGGGTGCCGGAGGCTACGGGGACGGACGGGTCCTCGTAGAAGTCGCGGAGGTCCTTGGGGCGGGGGGCGGTGGTCGTCATGGGGTGACCTCCGTCGAGTGCAGGTAGTGCTCGAACAGGTCCCTGAGGTGGGCGCCGTCGCCGTGGCTGAGCAGGGCGCGCGACCAGCGCAGGGCCAGGTGCAGCCGGCCCGCGGTGGAGGCGGTGGTGACGGTGAGGCCCCGGGGCATCCGGGCGGGGGCCGAGAACCAGACGGCGTGCGCGCGGCCGGCCTCCTCGCCGAAGTCCAGGGGGTAGGGGATGCGGCCGATGTTGCTGAGCAGGGTGGTCGAGGTCCAGGGGGCGGCGGCCCGGCGCAGCCCGCGGGTGAGGGCCGCGCGCCAGGCCACCGGGGTGACCGGGGCGGTCAGCAGGGCTGCCCCGTGGCCGAGTTGCGGGCGGGGGAGGGATTTGAGGGCGCGGGTGCGGGTCGCTGTGCGCTGCAGGAGGCCGGGCATGTCGGAGGCGCTGTGCGCGCCCAACTCATGTGTCGAGAACGGCACTTCGACCAGCCGGGTGCCGTTGCCGATGGGCATGGTGGCGTCCCTGGGGCGGTCGTCCACGGGCATGGTGATGCGGAGGGGGCGGGGCTCGACGCCGTGTTCCCTGTTCCAGTGGGCGATGGTGAGGGCGGTGGTGACCATCAGCTGGTCGTTCACCGTGTAGGGGGAGCCCTTGGGGCGGTGGGGGAGGGGGAGGTCGGTGACGAGCATGCCGTTGCCGGGGGACGGCTCGGGGGTGCCGGGGGCCACGCGGGCGGGCGGGGACCAGTTGGAGGGGGTCTCGGCGGTGGGCGGCGGGGATTCGGGGGCACGGACGGGGGGTGCGGCGGGGGAGTTGTCCTGGCCGCCGTAGAGCTCGGCGGCGGTGGCGAGGACGCGGAGGCAGGCGGGGCCGTCCAGGGCGGTGTGGTTGATGGTGAGGAAGAGGACGGTGCCCTTGCCCGCGGCCGCTTCGGGCCGACGGTGCGCGGTCGCGGGGGGTTCGCCGACCGCGTCCGTGGCCTCGCTGCCCTCCACCGGTCCCGGGCCCTCCACCACCTCCAGGCGGATCGGTGGGGACAGGGTCAGGGGCGGCGCCGTCGTCAGGGCGCGGGTGCGGGCGTCCCGCAGCGCGCCGCGTCCGCCCGGCGGGAAGGTGACCACCTCCACGTCCGGTTCCGGCGTCAGCTCCCACTCGTAGCGGCGCCGGTACCAGTGACCCGGCGCCTCGCGCATCAGGATGCGCGGGTGGCGGCGCAGGGCCTCGGCGAAGGACGCCCGCAGACGGTCGCGGTCGAGCCGGCCCGGGAGATGGACCTCGATGTGGACGGTCTCCGGTTCCTCCTCCTGGAGGCAGTGCCGGGCGACCTCGTCCACGACCGGGAACGGTATGCGGACCGGCGGCCGCACCGGTCCGTCGGCGCGTGCGGGATGCTCCAGCGCGGTCATGACGATGCCCTCCCCCTGCCGTCCTCCGGCTCCTGCGGCCCCGACTTGCGCACCGTGAACCGCGTGGCCGGCGGATCGGGCTCGACACCTCCGGGACCGCGGGCGGAGACGGTGTGGCCGGAGGCGGGTTCGGCGGCTCCGGGACCGCGGGCGGGGACGGCGTGGCCGGAGGCGGGCGGTGGGGGCAGTCCGGGGCCGGGGTGCGGGTCGGCGCCGAATGACTCGGCCCCTTCCGCGCTGACCGGCCTCGGCTCGCCGGCGAGGTCGGGACGCTGGGCGGAGCTGGAGGATTCGGCCCCTTCCGCGTCAACCGGCCTCGGCTCACCGGCGCTCTCCCGTCCGCCCTGCGTGCCGCGTTCGGGAGTGCCCGGCGACTCATGGACGGTCCGCGTCCGCGTCGCGCCGTCGTCGGCCGGATGCGCACCTCCGCTTCGGGCCCACGGTTCGCCACGTACCCCGGCTTCCGCTCGCGCCGCGCCCTCGTCGCCCGCCGGATGCGCGCCGCCGCCTCCGGTCCATGGTTCGCCACCCGGTCCGGGCTGCGGTATCCGCTCGCCCGGAGCCCGTAGCTCGCTCTCCCGGTGCGGCTCCGCGTCCGGGGCGCGTTCTCCGAGTTCCCGGTGCCGTCTTCTCGGGAGAGTCTGGGTCGGTGCCTCCGAGCCCGGTGCCGTCCCGGCGGTGAGACCGGCCGCGCTGCCCGCTGTCGCCGGGGGCAGGATCGCGGTGGAGCCCGGGCCCTCGTCCGGCTCGCGTACGGCGACCACGCCGGCGAACAGGCCGATGAGGGCCAGGAGTTGGGCCGGATGACCGAACGCCCCGTGGCCCGCGCCCGGGGGCTCGCCGGCGCCCGTCGCCGCCGCGATGCCGGCGCCCGCGAGGGCGACGAAGGCGATCGGCACGAGCAGGGTGTGCCGGCGGTGCGCGAGCAGTGCCAGGGCCGGGACGAGCAGGGCGAACCAGCCGGCGATCAGCACGGCCACCACCGTCAGGGCCACCGTGCCGAGCCACAGACCCGGCAGGGGGGCGACCCGCTGCGGCTGGTCGGGGTTGGGTTCGCGGCGGCGCCGGACGACCAGGCCGATCAGCACCGCCAGCCCCACCGCACCGCCGATCAGCCCGGCCTTGTACGTCGTCGCGGGCTCGTACGACAGCTTGACCGTGCCACCCGACCCGGCCGGGACCCGCCAGCCCTGCTGCCAGCCGTCGAGGCGGACCGGCGTGAGTTCCTTGCCGTTCAGCGTGGCCTTCCAGCCGTCGTTGTAGTTCTCGTACGTCGTCAGGTACGTCGCCGCGCCCGAGCCGACGGTCACCTCGCGGCGGTCGCCCAGCCAGTCCCGTACGGTCAGTTGGCGGGACGCGGCCGTGGTCTGCGTCGCGACCGTGCCCCGGGTCAGGGTGACGTCCGTGAGCGCGAGCGGCCCCGCGTCCCCCGCCTCCAGCCGGTGGGTGCCGGACGTCAGCTCCAAGTCGGCGTCTTCCCGGCCTTGCTGACAGAGCGTCACATCAGCCCGTCGGCGCTGCGTCAGATTCCGTACGGTCCCCTTCACGGCGGTCTGGTACAGCTTCCCGTCCACCGCCACGTCCGGCCCCTGCCCGCACGGCAGGGAGAAGGTGCGGCTCGCGCTCGGCTGCGGGGTGCGGTACTGGTCCAGCGCCGGGACGTACGCCTCGGAGAAGCCCACGGGGAGCTGCAGGTTCTCGTCGGCGACCGGGTTGTGCAGGGTCAGCGGCGCCGTCCGGGTGACCGTGATGTCCAGCCGGTCGGTGGTGATCGGGTCGAAGCGGACCACGCCGTTCTCGTCGACGCCGGCGATCGTCGCGCCGTCCGGGGAGCTGATGTCGACCTGGGTGGCCCGGGTCGACAGCCCGCCGGCGGGCGCCAGCACGACCTCCCCGATGGGCTGTTTGCCGCTCCAGCTGAGGTGGATGGTGGGCCGGTCGCCCGCGATCCAGGCGGTGGTCAGGTCCCCGTCGGTGAGGTTGCGCGCGGTCAGCCCCGCGCCGAGGGCCGCCGTGGAGTCGGCGGTCGCGACGATGCGGTTCTGCTGGGCGGGGGCGACCCGGTAGAGCAGCGTGTCCAGCTCCTCACCGGTCACCGGCACCGCGCCGGCCTTCATCGTGTACGTCCCCGCCGTGGGCGTGGTGAAGGAGCGGTGCAGCCCGTTCTCCGTGCCGGTCGCGGAGAGGCCGGTGGGGTCGGCGGTGCGGTGCAGGGAGATCTCCGTGGCCGAGGCGTCGGCGTCGTCGGCGTCCGTCGGCAGCCGCAGCACTCGCGTCACCTGGACGTGCGGCAGGGCGATCTCGGAGAAGCCGGCCCCGGTGAGGCCGGTGTGGCGCGCCACCGAGTCGACGATCGTGAGCTTCATCCAACTGGTCCCGCCCGCAGGCGCCTTGATGGTCTGCGGCTGGCCGTTCGGCTGCAGGAAGCTGGTCCTCGATCCCTTCTCCGTCTCCACCTTCACCTTCGTCGCCGCCGACCGCACGCTCTCCTGAGGCAGCGGGGTGACCTTGAACGACGACGGCATGTCGTACGTGCCGCTGAAGCCGATCCGCAGCCACTGCCCGTCCGCCGTGTCCGGCGCGCCCTCCGTCCACGCGGTGTCCGGGTTGCCGTCGAAGGCGTTCACGGGGTCGTACTGGGGCAGGTGGAACAGCCAGTTGCCGCTGGAGGACGCCGTCACCGTGCGGGCGCCGCGCAGCCGGGCCACCGTCTGGTGGCCGAGGCCCGTGGTGGGGAGGATCTGGTGCGGCTTCCTGCCGGCGTCCTGCGTGGCGTCCGGTGAGTTCCGCTCGGAACTCGTGTACGTGTAGGACGTGTTGGCGCTGACGAGCCCGAACCGGGTGTCCTGGCGGCGCAGTCCGTCGCCGACGATCTGCAGGGACGGGGTGCCGAGGCCGGGGGTGTTGTCGCCGGTCAGTACGGTCGCCCGGTCGCGCAGTTGGGAGGCGAGCGGCAGCAGCGCCTCGGGGCCGCCGGAGACGACGGCCGTGTCGGTCACGGACAGCAGATGTGCCTGGCCGGGGCGCGGGACGTTCTTGTCGATGGGTTCGTAGATCTCCACCGCGCGCTGACGCGGGTAGAGCCCCTCCACCTGAATCGGGGCGTCATGGGCGATCACGCCGCCCGTCATCACCGGCCCGAAGCCCGTCACCCGGACATACCCGGACTGCTCCAGCGTCCGTTTGACGGTCGTGGTCGGCACCGCACCGATCTGGTTCGGGTCGAGGTCGTTGCGCACGACGACGTAGTAGATGCCGGCCCGGCTGAGATAGTCGGCCAGCCCCGGGACATCGCTTCCGGAGGCCAGCGCGTCCTCGGCCGCGTCCATCGCGCGCCGGTTGCCGGGGGTGCCGAAGGGGACGTAATCCCGTTGCGCCCAGCGGGACTTGGCGAGGACGTCGAAGGGCTGGTCGATGGGGGAGCCCCAGCTGTAGATGCCGTGCGCGGTGGCCGGGACCACCAGGGCACGCGAGTCGGGGGAGTACTTCTCCAGCCAACTCGCCGTGGCCTTCCAGTACGTGGGCAACTCCTGGAAGGAACCCGGGTTGAGGATCGACCCGTTCAGATACGGCCACAGCAGACCCGGGAGGATCAGCACCGCCGCGATCAGTGGCGCGAACCGGCGGCCCCGCACGGGCCGGGCACCGCGCGGCTCGGCGGCCACGCCCACCAGATGGGCGAGGCCCAGCACCAGCGCCAGGGCGAGGCCCGTCTGGAACTTGTAGATGTTGCGGAAGGGGACCAGCCAGCCGTTCAGCCAGTCCTGCACCACCCCGTGGAAGGGCGCGCCGAACGCGCCGCCGTACCCGGCGAGCAGCACCAGCACGGTCGACACCACGGTCAGCACCAGCCAGCGCCGCTCCGGCATGTCCCGTCTGGCCAGCCCCGCGAGGCCGAGTCCGGCCGCCAGCGCCGAGCAGACGATGACGATCACGGACGCGGCGACCGTCCAGCCGGCCGGCAGCCACGCCTGCCCGAAGTGCAGATAGGCGACCCAGTTGCCGGCCCCGCGCAGTGCCTCCGTCGCCGACATGGTGGCCGTCGTCGTCTGCGAAGTCTCCACGTACGGAAGGAAGTTCTCGCCGTAGACGCCGAGCATCAGCAGCGGGATCCACCACCATGCCGTCGCCACGACCACACCCGGCACCCACCACGCGATCAGCTTGCGCTGCCGTGGACCGGGCGGGCGGGAGAGCAGATACAGCCCCACCGGCAACAGCGAGGCCAGCGTGGAGGCGCCGTTGACGCCGCCCATGAACGGCACGACGAGCGCCGAGCGCAGGGCGGCGATCCGCGCGCTGTAGCGCTCGTCGGTCAGCGGCAGCAGCACCCACGGCAGAAAGGCACCGGGCAGCGCGGCGGCCGACGTGGAGCCGACGACGATCGTGAACATCGGCCACAGCGCGTACGCGACCCCCGCGAGCAGCCGTGATCCGCCGCTGCCGATCCGCAGCCGCTCGGCCAGCCGCAGGGCGCCCCAGAAGGCCACCGACACGATCAGCGACAGCCACAGCCGCTCGGCCAGCCACACCGGCAGATGGAGCACGTGCGCCAGCCAGTAGAACGGCAGCATCGGCCAGAGATAGCCGGCGTACTGGTCCTGGATCCCGCCGAAGGACCCCTGGTCGTGCCACAACTGCCCCAGGTCGGAGAGGAACGCTCCCGGGTCGACCGTCACACCCAGCTTGGTGTCGAAGGTCTGCCGCCCCGGGTGCACCACCAGGAACAGCACGAACACCACGGCCCAGAACCCCGCCAGCCAGCGCCGCGACCGCGGTCCCTCGGGCGGACCCGCGGTGGCCGCGGTGGTGGGGACGGCTGCCGGAGGAGGAGCCTGGACCGTGGTCGTCGTCATGGTGGACACCGCCGGAGGATGAGAAGGAGGTTCCAGGTGGCCAGCTCCCTGATGCCGGGTGCCTTCACGACGGTCTCGGCGAGGAACGGCCAGTAGCGGGAGCGCGCCGAGACGACCGTGACGTCGTCGCGGGCGCGCACCTGCCGCAGGGTGGTGCCGATGTGGACGGCGAACAGGTTCTCGCCGAGGGTGTGCTTGGCGGGCCTGCCGGTACGGCGCCGGTAGCGGGCGCGGGCCCGCTCGGCGCCGAAGTAGTGCCAGGGCGCCCACTCGTGGCCGCCCCAGGGCGACAGCCAGTTGGTGAACGACACGTAGATCAGGCCGCCGGGCCGGGTCACGCGTGCGAGTTCGCTGAGGAAGGTCTGCGGGTCGGCGACATGCTCCAGCACGTTCGAGGAGAAGGTGACGTCCGCGACGCCGTCGGCCAGCGGCAGCAGATAGCCGTCCGCGATCACGGCGCCGTCGGGGGGCTTCTCACCGAGCTCCCGTAGATCCGGTTCGAAGAGGTACGCGTGCGCGCCCCGCCGCCGGAACTCCTCGGTGAACCAACCGCCACCACCACCGACGTCCACGACAGTACGCCCGGCGACGGGCCCGTCGTAGGCCTCGACCTGGTCGGCGGCGTCCCGGGCGAGCAGCCCGTAACAGCCCTCGGGGTCGTCCTGTTCGTG
This sequence comes from Streptomyces sp. NPDC005799, assembly GCF_040630525.1. Classification (NCBI taxonomy): domain Bacteria; kingdom Bacillati; phylum Actinomycetota; class Actinomycetes; order Kitasatosporales; family Streptomycetaceae; genus Streptomyces; species Streptomyces sp. NPDC005799. Next base: position 44,602 of record NZ_JBEXXQ010000011.1, on the reverse strand, counting down.
GCGGAAGGCACGGAAGAGAGCGACCGAGCGGCGTATCGAGGGGTCCTTGAGGCCGGTCACGGGGACCAGCTCCTCACCGCCTCTGCGGCCACCGCGCGGAACTGTCTGACGGTGCGGTGCCAGCGGAAACGCGCCGCGCGGTCACGTGCCGCCTTGCCCATCGCCTCGCGGCGACGGCCCGACAGGGCGAGCGTGCACCAGGCCGCGGCGAACGAGGACTCGCCCTGCGCGAGGACACCGGTCTCCCCGTCCACGACGGAGTCCCGCAGCCCCGGCACGTCGAAGGCGACCGTCGGCGTCTCCCGCGCCGCCGCCTCCGTGACGACCAGCCCCCAGCCCTCCACGGCCGAGGGATGCAGCAGCAGCCAGGCGGCGCACAGCAGCCGGTGCTTCTCGGCATCGGGGACATGGCCGACGAACTCCACGCCGGGACCGGCGAGTTGCTGAAGCCGCTCCCGTTCGGGTCCGTCGCCGACGATGACCAGCCGGCCACCGGTGACGGGCCGCACCCGCTCCCAGAGTCTGAGCAGCAGATCGATCCGCTTGTACTCGACCAGCCGCCCCACCGCCACGAACAGCGGCTCCGGCGAACGGTCGGCGCGGGGGCCCGGCTCCTCCACGCCGTTGTGGACGACACGGATGCGGTCCCGTTCGACGCCGATCGCCCGTAGCGCGTGCGCGGTGGACGGAGAGACCGCGACCAGCAGACTCCGGTGCTGGGCACCGGTCAGCGCCCACTGCTCAAGTCTTCGGCCGAGCCGGGCGGCCGGCGTGAGGGGCCCGCCGAACCGCATCTTCCACAGATCGGTGTGCACATGGTTGACCAGGCACACCGTGGGCCCGTGGTGCCAGTAGGGCGCCAGGTAGGGCATGCCGTTGCAGACCTCGACCAGCAGATCGGTCTCCCCGACCTGCCGGGCGAAGGCGCCGCGGGCGCGCAGATAGTGGGCGAACTCGCCGCCGGCGGAGACGACCCGGTAGTCGCGGTAGGTCGCGGGTCCGCCGCAGATCAGGGTCACCTGGTGGCCGAGGGCGGTGAGCCCCTCGGCGAGCCGGTCGACCAGCAGCTCGGAGCCGCCGGCCGCCGGGTTGTCCAGGTCCCGGTGGGCGAGGAAAACGATTCGGCGCGGTTGTGGGGGGAGCGCCGAGAGGTGCTGCGGCGCCCAGGGATGTGCGGCGCGCAGCTGGGAGGGCACGTGCTGGGGCATGGGTGCTCCAACTCGTCTCTGGGTGCGGAACTCAGTGGTGGCTTTCCGGACTCGCTGTGGGGGGACTGAGCTCTTCCTGGGCGGGGGATGTGGACGGGTTGTGCTCGGGTGGGGTTGGACAGTTTTCGCCGTGCCGTTCGCCAGGGCTACTCACCGACGTGACAATTTCCGGCTTTATTAGAACTGACGTCATGTCACATCGTGAGCTGAGGCGCGGATGAACCGGGCGCCTCGGGGCGCTTGCGTCCTCGTACCACCAGAGCACCACCGATCGCCACCAGTACGAATCCGGCCACAGCCGCACCGATCGGCAACGTCTCACCCACCATGCGCAGTTGACCGCTCTCCTTCTTCGCCAGTTTCACCTGGGACTTCTGCGTCTCCGTGGTGAACCCCAGTTTCCGGCTGTCGAGCAGTACGACGGCGTCCTTCCGCGAGCCGGGCGCGCGCAGGGTCCGGCGCGGGCCGACCTGGGCGTAGAGCACCCGGCCGGTGCGCTGGTCAGCGACCAGCTCGATGCCGTGGTTGGAGTACCACTCCTCGGCCAGGACCTGCGGTTTGTTCTTCTGGCCGACGATCGTGCCCGGCACCAGCCGTGTCCCGATCTTCGTGGGCGCGACGGTCCCGGTGAACCGGTAACCCGTGTACCCCTGGACCTTCTTCGTACCCCGGTAGCGCAGCACCACGGTGTCGCCGAGCGAGTTGTCCCACCAGGTGTAGGACCGTTTGTGCACGTCGAAGGGGAATTTGAGATAGGCGTCGCCCTCGAAGTAGGGATTCTCCTTGCAGCAGTGCACGGGCCGGTTCGTCCGCCGGTCGGTCACCCACCGGTTGAGGAAGAACTCCAGCGCGTCGTGCGGATCGGCGGCCGGCAGCGACTTGTCGGTGTCGACGGTCGTCGTCACGTCCCACACCGCGTCGCCGCTCTTCTCGCTGTCCGCGACGTTGCCGCGTACCTGCTGGGTGACGGTGATCCGCTGGTCGTGCACGGTCTTGATCTCGTCCGTGTCGAAGTAGCTGCCGGTGCCGCGGTACACGGCGGTCGTGTCGATGTCGATCGGGTTCACGGCGGCCCGCGGCTCGACGTACCAGACCAGCATCGGCGCCAGGACCAGCAGAAACGTGCCGATTCCCAGCAGAATCAGAGAGAGGGGTGAGGCTGTACGGCGCATCCGGATACTCCAGGGGCGAAAGGTTGACGGAGTTCGGGCCGCTCTATGGGCCGCAGACCGTAGGCGCCTCTTGACGGGGTGTCAATGCTTGTCGAGACTGGGCCGACAGGCTGGGGTGGGACCACCGGGTGGGGACGACCTTTCGGACAGAGAGGCTGACCCTGCGATGTCCAGACTGCTCGCCGCCGCGCTGACCGTCGTGGCCGCCGCGGCCCTCGCCGTGGGCGCCGCCCTCGGCATCGTCGCCCTGCTCGACGCCACGCCCGACCAGCCCAACACCCCCTTGATCACCTACGAGCAAGCCGGGCAAGGGAGTTGACCGGTGGGGCCGGCCCGCTCACCCGCCACCACCACCCGCTCGGCCTGGCACGACGTCCCCCGCCTCCAGGTCCGCCGGTTCGCCGCCATCGCCATGGCGGAGGCACCCGCACTCGCCGAGGAGATCCTGCGCGAGATCCGCCGCGAGTACCCGCATCTGCCCGTCGTCCTCGACGAGTCGGGCGAACCGATGGCCCTGGTCGGTATCCGCCGCGCCATCGAGGTCTTCGTCCAGCACCTGGAGACCTCGGAGGGCCGCCCGACGGTCCCGCCTGGCGTCTTCCAGGAGTTCGGCAGGGGCGAGGGCCTGCACGGGCGCAGCCTCGACTCGCTGCAGGCGATCTACCGCATGGGCGTACGCCTCGCCTGGCGCCGTTTCGCCGAGATCGGCCAGCGCGTCGAGATCCCGCCGCCCGCGATGTACGAACTGGTCGACGCGGGCTACGAGTATCTCGACGGCCTGGTCGACCAGTCGGTGCGGGGCTACGCGGAAGCGGCGGCCAGACAGGCCGGGGAACGGCTGCGTCTCCAACGCCGCCTGATGGAACTGCTGTTGGCCGAGCACCACCGGGGTGACACGGCCGACGCGCTGACCGAGCGCGCCGCTCGCGTCGGCTGGCCCCTGCCCCGCAAGGTCGCCGTCGGTGTCCTGCTCCGCCCGGCCCGGGAGGCGGTCGCGCCCGCCGTCGGGCAGGGGGTGCTGCTCGACATGGAGTACGAGCAGCCCCGTATGGTCGTGCCCGAACCGGACGCGGCCGGCCGCTCCGAGCTCCTGCACCGCGCGCTGACCGGCTGGTCCGGGGCGATCGGCCCGCCCGTCCCCCTGGCCGACGCCGCGAAGTCACTGCGGTGGGCCGAGGCGGCCGTACGGCTGATGGAACGGCGGCTGCTGCCGGCCGGGGACGTCCTTTACTGCACGGAACACACCGAGGCCCTGGTGCTTCTGCAGCCCGAGGAGCTGATCGACGACCTGGCGCTGCGCTGTCTGGCCCCCCTGGCCCACTGCGGTCCCACGCACGGCCGCCGGCTGGCGGAGACGTTACTGGCGTGGCTGGAGACGCGGGGCGGGGCGCCGGAGGTGGCGGCCCGCCTCGGTGTCCATCCGCAGACGGTGCGCTATCGCCTGCGGCAGATCCGCGAGTTGTGGGGCGACGAGATCGACGACCCGGACCGCCGCTTCGAACTGGAACTGGTGCTGAGGGCGCAGAGGCTGAGGGGGGTGCTGGGAGAGACGGGACGGCGGTAGCCGCCGCCCCTACCGCTGCCCGCGCCACGCCTCGTAGTGGTCCAGCACGGTCTCCTCGATCGGCCGGTAGCTGATCCCCAGCTCCCCGACGCTGCGGCCGTTGTCGACCCGGAATCTGATGCCGAGGTGCTTGCGGATGTAGTCCTGGGTCAGCCCGAAGGCGGGACCGAGGACGCGAACGGGCCAGTGGGGCAGGCGGGTTCGGGGCAGCCGCAGGTCCTTCGGATACCGCCCCCGGATGATCCGGGCCATGTCGTGGAAGGAGGTCATCTCCTCGGCGGCGACGATGTACCGGCCGTGCGCCTCTGCCACCTCGGCCGCGGCGATGTGCGCGTCCGCCACGTCCCGTACGTCGGCCGTGGTGAAGCTGAAGTCGGGGGCACCGTAGAAGAAGTACCCCTTGAACAGCTCCTCCAGGAGGAAGAGGCTGCCGGACTCGGAGGCGGGGGTGAGCGAGGGCCCGAGCACCAGCCCCGGGTTGACGGCGACCATGCGCCACCGGTCCTGCCGCTTCTCGGCCTCCCAAGCGGCCTGTTCCGCAACGGTCTTGGCGTAGTGGTAGGGGTTGTTCTCCAGGGTGCTGGTGGTGTTGAAGCAGCTTTCCCTCAACACCCGCCCCTCCATCGCCAGCACGTCCGCGTAGTCCCCGAAGATCGCACCGACGGTGGAGGTGAACACCAGCCGCCGCACACTCGGCGTCCGCTCCACACTCCCGACGACGTTCCGCGTGCCGCTCAGCGCGGGCTCGACCATGTCCCGCTGCCCGTCCTTGATCTTCTCCGGCATGAAGAAGGGCGAGGCCACATGGAACACGACCTCGCACCCCTTCATGGCCTCGTCGAAGTCCCCCTCGACCAGCAGATCGGCCTCGAACAGCTCGAGCCGCCCGGGATGATCGTCCTGCATGGCCCGCAGCGGCGCGACCTTGGCGGCGCTGCCGACGCTGCGAACGGTGGCCCGGACGCGATACCCACGCTCCAGCAGCCGCCGCACCAGATGACTCCCGACAAACCCACTGCCACCAGTCACCAGCACGGGTTCGTCCATCGACCCCTCACTCGGCTCGCTCACCGGTACAGGTTCGGGCATGGACCGGCCAAACGGAAGCGCAGAACCATTGCCCGGGCAAACGCGCATCGTTAGCCTGTGTTCGTCATGCCGATCGTCTGTTGAAATTTCGAACGCAGACGCCCAGATAATCAAGGGAGGGGGCCGGTTGTGGGACGCCTGGTACCTGCCGTGACCCGAGCTCTCGACATTCTCGAGCTCTTCCTCGACGGGGACGGGACGCTCTCCGCCCCCGACATCGTGCGCAAGCTGCAGCTGCCGCGCACCACCGTGCACGAGCTGGTCACCACGCTCGCCGCCCGGTCGTACATTGTCCAGGTCCCGGGTCAGCCCGGACGCTACCGGCTCGGCGTACGGCCGTACCAGCTCGGCAGCCGTTACGCCGAGCAGCTTGACCTCGCCGCCGAGGGGCAGCAGGTCGCCCGGTCCGTCGCCGAGACCTGCGACGAGACCGTGCACGTGGCGATCCTCGAGGGCACCGACGTCATCTACATCGCCAAGGTGGACTCCACGCACGCGGTGCGCATGGTGTCCGCCGCCGGCCGCCGGCTGCCCGCCCACTGCACGTCCGTCGGGAAGATGCTGCTGGCCTCCCTTCCGGAGCAGGAACTCTCCGCGCGCATCCCGGACGACGCCGCGCTTGTCGCGATGACTCCCAACAGCATCACCGACCCGGCCGCCCTGCGCGAGACCCTCGCCCAGATCCGGCAGCGCGGCCTCGCGGTGGAGAACCGGGAGTCCAACCCGGACGTCAGCTGCGTGGCGGCACCTGTGAAGGACCGTGCGGGGCAGGTCGTCGCCGCGCTGTCCATCTCCGTCCCCATGATCCGCTGGAGCGACGAGCGTCGCGCCGAGCTGGAGCAGCTGGCAGCCAAGGGTGCCGCCGAACTGTCGGAGCGGCTCGGACACCGGAGTGTCGTATGACGTACGGGTACGAGGTCGCCGTCCGGGCCGAGGCTGAGCTGGGGGAGGGGCCCACCTGGGACACGCAGGGCGGGCGGCTGATCTGGGTCGACATTCTCGGCAGTCGCGTGCACACCTATGAACCCGGGTCCGGGCGGCGCACGGTCCGTGTCACCGAGCAGCACGTCGGCGCCGCCAAGCCGCGCGCCGGCGGTGGGCTCGTGCTGAACCTTCGGGACGGGGTGGGGCTGGTCGACCCGGACGGCACCTTCCGCTGGCTGCACCACGAACCCGTCCAGGGGCGCCGCGGCAACGACGCCGCCGTCGCGCCCGACGGCTCGCTGTGGGCCGGGACCATGCGCTACGACGAGGCGCCGGGAGGCGGCACGCTGGCCCGTTTCACCGGCGAGGGGGCCGCGGGGACCGTCCTCGACGACGTCGCCGTCAGCAACGGCACCGGGTGGAGCCCCGACGGGCGGCTCATGTACTACATCGACTCGCCGACCCGTCGTATCGACGTCTTCGACCACGACGCTGAGGGCCGGGTCGGCAACCGGCGCCCGCTCGCCGGGATCGAGGACGGCGCCGGCTTTCCGGACGGGCTGACGGTGGACGCGGACGGCTGCGTGTGGGTCGCGCTGTGGGACGGAGGAGCGGTACGGCGCTACACGCCCGCCGGTGATCTGGACCGCGTCATCGAGCTGCCGACCCCACGCGCCACGGCCTGCGCCTTCGGCGGCCCCGACCTGACCGACCTCTACATCACCACGGCCCGCACCGGCCTGACCGCCCCGCTCCCGCTCTCCGGCTCCCTGCTGGTGGTACCGGGTGCGGGCAAGGGCCTCCCCCAGCCGCCCTTCGCGGGCTGACCGACAGTCGCCCTCACCTCCGTGCCGCCTCCCGCGCCCCCACCCCCGCCCGTACCGCCAGCAGCTCCTCCGGGGGGCGGAGGGCGCGGGACACGGAACCGATCTCGCGCAGGAGGACCGTCGTGTCGGAGGCGGTGGTGCGGGAAGGGGGCCTCGGGTGGTCCCGGCCGGCGATCGCGTCCTGGATGGCCAGGGCTGCGGCGAGCGCCCTCGCCCGGTCCGGATCGTGGCCCAGGGCGAGTGCCGCCTCGTACGTCCGTTGCCGGCGGTCCTCGTCGATGTGACGGGCCAGCGGGAGCAGGACGTCGCGGATGAACGTCTCGCGGCGGATCAGCCGCAGCTCCGGTGTCGCGCGGAGGAGGAAGGTGACTCCGGTGCCGTTGACCGTGCGCATCAGCAGGTACAGCGGGCGCAGACGGTGGTGGGCGAGGCGGACGCGCCAGCGGTCGTGGAGGTACTGGCCCGCGTGCGGGAGGATGAAGCCGACCGCTATGAGGAGCGCGGACAGACAGGCGAGCGGCGGTGCCACGGCCGTACTCAGCCAGTCCAGGCGATGTCCGCTCAAACGGGCGATCACCGCAGGCAACTTGACGGCGTAGAAGGAGAGTTGGGTCGCGTATCCGGCGCCGAGGAACTGCAGCCCCCAACGCAGCCACGCGTCCAGACCGTCCGTGCGCACCCAGTTCCAGATCAGCGCCGAGGTGATGACGGTGGCCAGCGCCTGCGCGGAGAGGTAGAGCAGGATCATCTCGCGCATGTACGGCGTGTCGGCGTAGTACGTGTCGAGGTCCCGCAGCCTCTCCACCGGCGCGTCCGCGAGCGCGAACAGCGCCCACAGCGCGGCGATCACCGTGAACGTGCCCGCGATCACCCAGCGCACCGCCCGTACCGTCGCCGCGGAGCGGTCCGCCAGCCCGTTGCGCCAGGCGATGATCAGCAGCAGACAGGAACCGCAGAACGCGGTCAGCAGCGAGTACACCCAGGGCGCCGAGATGTTCGGCACGCCCGTGACCCGATTGACGCGGGCGATCGTCGACGGCGCCACGAACACGAACACCGCGCAGGCCAGCAGCAGTACACCGCCGACCGCGCGGAGCAGCGGGTCGCCCCACAGCCGGACGATCGTGGGCAGCTTGATCGCCAGCGCGGCCATCAGCACGCCCGCCGGGATCCACCAGAAGGACGGGTAGAACTCGTTGACGAAACCCGCCGGGGAGAAGGCCAGTTGGGGGAGGGCGGCGCTCACCGCGTCGTCCTCCCGCGCCCCCGGTAGCCCAGCGACCGGTGCACGGGGTCCAGCGGGGCGTCGGCGACCGGCCCGGACAAGAAGGGCCGGAACGCCGCCGCGAGCCGGTGCCCGAAGTCGTCGGCCTCCGCCTCGTCGGCCGCCCGGGAGCCGTCGCGCGCCGCCACCGACAGCGCCGTGTCGGACCAGTCGCGCCGCCCCGCCAGGGCCGTCCCGGCGACGTGGTGATGGCTGTGCCCGGCGTGCAGATGCCAGAGCTCGTGGCCCAGTACGACCAGTCGCTGCAGCGCCTCGGCCCGTTCCTCGACGATCACCAGGTCGAAGTCCTGGAACTCCACCCACAGCCCGGTGACCTCGAGCTCGTCGGGGAACCGCTCGAAGCGCAGCTCCAGCGGCCGCCCTCCGCGTCGCAGGCTCATCGCCTCGCACAGCGCCCGGCACAGCTCCGCCGCGTCGGCGGGCGGACGCGGCCGGGCCCGCACCGCCGCACGGAGCTCCGCGGTCAGCTCCCGCATCCCGGAGGCCCGCCGCGAGCGTCGCAGCCCGGCGGCGAGCCGGGCCGCCTTCCTCCGCGCGCCCGCGATGTCCATGGCTCCCCCCTCTCGCCGCCGCACAGCAGGCTGCCCGACACCACGCCGTCGTTCAACCCGGAACGACTCCCGTGGCTGGAAAGTCCCGTGCGAAGCATTGACCGGGAAGCGCTTCCTATCTACCGTCTCGTTCGAAGTTACGAGCGGGAGGCGGTATATCGAACAGAGGGCGATTCGAGTCGACGGAGGGGCGGGGCATGGCACGACCTGGCCTGAGCCGCAGGCAGCTTCTGTGCGGACTGCTCGTCGCCGGCTGCTTCGGCTTCGCCGCGTTGGGCACCAGCGCCGACGCGCTCGCCTCCACCGCCCGCCCCCGGCTTCGCGCCGGGCCGCCTGCTGGACCCCTGGGACACCGGCCGCGCAGGCCAGTAAAGGGAGCCGAGTTGAAGCCTCTCAGACACCTCACGCTGCTGACCGCGGCGCTCCTGGCCCTGCTGCCGACCACGGCACGGGCCGAGGTGACCTACCCCGACCCGCTGTCTCTCACGGGACAGCAGATCATCCATGATCCGACCGTCATCCACCTCAAGTCCGGCGGCTACGTGGCCTATTCGACGGGCGGTGTCATCGGCGCCCGCCTCTCGAAGAACCTGCGCCAGTGGGACGACGCGGGCAACGCCTTCGCCGCGCCCCCGAGTTGGTGGTACGAGTACAACGACACCGGCGACCCCTGGGCCCCGGACGTCACCTACCGCGACGGCCGCTACTGGCTCCACTACGCGGTCTCCTCCTGGGGCACCAACCACTCGGCGATCGGCGTCGCCACCTCCCCGACCGGCCTGCCCGGCACCTGGACCGACCACGGCAAGGCGTTCACCTCGGAGACGACGGACGTCTGGAACGCCATCGACCCCGCGATCATCCAGGCGGACGGCCGCCTCTGGATGGCCTTCGGCTCGTACTGGACGGGCATCCGCATGGTCGAGCTCGACCGGAAGACCGGCAAGGCGGTCCCCGGAGCGACGGTCGCCCACCTCGCCACCCGCCCGGACGCCCCGTACGCGGTCGAAGGGCCGTACATCGTCAAGCACGGCCGCTACTACTACCTCTTCGCCTCCTACGACGCCTGTTGTGCGGGGGTGAACTCCACGTACAAGATCAGAGCGGGCCGCTCGACAAAGGTGACAGGCCCCTACGCGGACAGCACGGGCAAGCCCCTGCTGGAGGGAGGCGGCGACCTGCTCCTGGCCGGCCACGGCAGGTACATCGGCACGGGAGGGGAGTCGGTCTTCCGCGACAAGGGCCAGGACTGGCTGGCGTACCACTACTACGACGCGGACGACAACGGCACCCCGAAGCTGGGCCTGAACCGGCTTGGTTGGGTGCATGACTGGCCTGTGGTCAAGTGACCCCGTTTCGAAAGGTTTCCATGAGCAAGAGCACCGCCCGCTTCACCCTCGACCCCGCCTTCACCGTGGGCAAGGTCGACCCCCGTCTCTTCGGCTCCTTCGTCGAACACCTCGGCCGCTGCGTCTACACCGGCGTCTTCGAACCCGGCCACCCCACCGCCGACCAGGACGGCATCCGCCAGGACGTCCTCGACCTGGTCCGCGAACTCGGCGTCACCGCCGTCCGTTACCCCGGCGGCAACTTCGTCTCCGGCTACAAGTGGGAGGACTCCGTCGGCCCCGCCGAGGACCGCCCCCGTCGTCTCGATCTCGCCTGGCGCTCCACGGAGACCAACCGCTTCGGCCTCTCCGAGTACATCGCCTTCCTGAAGAAGATCGGCCCCCACGCCGAGCCCATGATGGCCCTCAACCTCGGTACCCGGGGCGTCGCCGAGGCCCTCGAACTCCAGGAGTACGCCAACCACCCCGGCGGCACCGCTCTCTCCGACCTCCGCGTCGCCCACGGCGACAAGGACCCCTTCGGCATCAGGCTCTGGTGCCTCGGCAACGAGATGGACGGCCCCTGGCAGACCGGCCACAAGACCGCCGAGGAGTACGGCCGCGTCGCCGCCGAGACGGCCCGCGCCATGCGCCAGATCGACCCGGACGTCGAACTCGTCGCCTGCGGCTCCTCCAGCCAGTCCATGCCGACCTTCGCGGCGTGGGAGGCGAAGGTCCTGGAGGAGACCTACGACCTCGTCGACTACATCTCCCTGCACGCCTATTACCAGCCCGAGGACGGTGACGTCGACTCCTTCCTGGCCTCCGCCGTCGACATGGAGTCCTTCATCGAGAACGTGATCGTCACCGCCGACCACGTGGGTGCCAAGCTCAAGTCCAAGAAGAAGATCAACCTCTCCTTCGACGAGTGGAACGTCTGGTACATGTCGGAGTGGCACGAGATCGAGAACTCCGGCGCGCGGGACTGGGCGGAGGCCCCCCGCCTGCTGGAGGACAACTACAGCGCCCTGGACGCCGTCGTCTTCGGCTCGCTCCTCATCGCGCTGCTGCGGCACGCCGACCGCGTCACCGTCGCCTGCCTCGCCCAGCTCGTCAACGTCATCGCCCCGATCATGACCGAGCCCGGCGGCCCCGCCTGGCGGCAGACGACCTTCTTCCCCTTCGCCCAGGCCGCCCGGTACGGCCGCGGCCAGGTCCTCGACGTACGGGTGGACTCACCGACGTACGAGACGAAGAAGTACGGCGAGGCCGACCTGCTGCACGCCACCGCCGTGCGCGCCGAGGACGGCACCGTCACCGTCTTCGCCGTCAACCGCAGCCGGACCGAGGCGCTGCCTCTCGAAGTCGCCCTCAACGGCCTGGACCTGACGTCCGTGGTCGAGCACAGCGCCCTGTCCGACGCCGACCCGGACGCGCGCAACACGCTCGCCGAGCCCGAGCGGGTCCTCCCGCACGGCGTCGAGGGCACCACGCTGCAGGGCGGCACCCTCGACGCCGTACTGGAACCGCTGTCGTGGAACGTGATCCGGCTGGCCTGACTGGCTACCGCTCGATGTGCACCTGAGCGGGCGGGTACGGGGACGAGGACGTCGTCCCGACGGACCAGTACCCGCCCGTGCCGGGCACGGACGCGATGGCCTCCGGCAGGACGGGTGTCGCGGCGGTCGGCCCGCGCTCGCTCACCCAGCTCCCGCCGTCCCAGCGCAGGTAGTGCGCCCGGGTCTGGTCCCAGAAGTCCCAGCCGGCGATACGGTCCGGGCCGCCCTGTCCGTCGTCGACGATCCCGGTGAGCGTGCCGACGGTGAACGGGGCGGTGACGGCCGTCCAGGCGGTGCCGTCCCAGTGCTTGAGGGTGACGCTCGGGGGCTTGCCGGGCGGGCCGCCGACTCCGTAGTCGTAGCCGGTGAGCCAGATGTCGTCGGCGGCGACCGGGAGCAGGCCGGTGACGGCGGGCCGGAAGCCGCCGGCCGCGGTCAGTTCGGTCCAGGCCGTGCCGTCCCAGCGGGCGACGAGGGCGCTGTCGTAGACCCAGACCTCGCCGGAGCCGGTGACGCGGACACCGGACGGGGTGGCGGTAGTCGCGCTCGGCGGGGGCGCGATCCAGGACCACGTGCCGTCGACGCCGTGCAGCAGGACCGAGCCGCCGCTGTTCCGGCCGCAGACCCACACACCGTCGTCGGCGTCGACCGCGACACCGGTGAGGGTTGTGCCGGACGCCGACCGGCCCGGGAAGTCGGCCTCCTGCCAGGTACCGCCGTCCCAGCGCAGGAGATGCGCGCCGGTGCCCACGGCCCAGGCCTGGCGCGACGTGCCGGCGACGGAGCGCAGCGCGCCGCCGAAGGCGAGGTGGGAGAGGGTGAGCCTGGTCCAGCTCGTGCCGTCCCAGACGAGGGCGAGGGGCCTGCCCTGGGTGCTGCCGTTGCGGCCTTCCTCGCCGACCGCCCAGGCGAGGTCGGGGCCGGCGGCCGCGACGCCGAGAAGCTGCGCGGCGGGCGTGCAGTCGGGGGCCGGTACGGCCTGCCAGTCGTGGGGCACCCCGGCGGTCGCCGAACGCGTACCGTCCGTCCTGCCCGCGCCGGTCGAGCCCCCGCCGTCCCGGGTCGCCGCGCGCGCACTCGCCGAGGCCGGCCCGAGTCCGGCCCCGGCTCCCACTAATCCACTGATGAAACGCCGTCTTCGCACGATGCTCCCCCTTCTCGGGTCATGCCCTGCTGGGCATTCCTGTCACACCGGCGCCACCGGCACCCCGCCCGCCGCCGCTCCCAGCAGCGTCAGCCGTACCTCGGACGGGCCGGACAGCGTGGTCCCGTCGGACAGTACGGCCAGCGCGATGGTGTTGGAACCACGTGTGCGCAGAATCCCGTTCGGCAGGACGAAGGTGTGCTGCGGACCCACGTCGTTGATGTACTGGCCCATGTTCCAGCCGTTGAGGAAGATCTGGGCCCGGTAGGCGAGGACCGGGTCGTCGACAAGCGTCAGCCCGATCGAGGCGTCCGTCCCGGGATCGACCGCGAGCTTGAAACCCGTCCGGTACCAGGTCACCCCCTGTCGGCGATCGGCCCGCGGCAAGGTCACCGCCTCCCAGTCGCCGTCGCCGAACCCCGGCAGATGCCACCCGTGCCGCTCCCCGTGCAGCCCGCCGTTGTTCTGCGGCCCGCGCACCGGATCGACCGGCCCCTCACCCTGCAGCCGCCAACTGACCGCGGGGGCGGCCCCGTCGAAGGCCACCGAGGTCAGTCCGCGGGCCGCCTTGTGCGTGTCCCGCGCCTTGCCGTCCTGGTCGTGCTGCATCCGCCGGACGAGGACGGACAGCACATGCGAGCCGCCCGTACGCAGCGCCTCCGGTACGGCGAACTCCGCCGTGGCCGTCCAACTCCCTTGCCGGACACTGGCGTTGTCCGGAACCGGCATCCGGTGCGTGCCCAGCGCCCGCCCGTCCAGCCAGGCCATCAGCAGCCCCTGCGTGCCGGCGCCGTAGGCGAGCGACACGGACCGCGCGCCCCGGGCGTCCGTGAAGTGCCCGCGGTACCAGACGTCGCCGTAGTGGTAGCCGTAGTCGTCGGCGAACAGGACGGGCTGCCCCTCCGGGACGGGTGTCGTGCTGTACGAGGACGTCTTCCGGGCGACCTGCCAGGTGGAGTCGTCGAAGCCGGCGGCGGACTCGGGGTTCTCCGTCCTGCGCCGCCATCCGCTCAGCGCGGGCAGGGCCACGGTCCTGGCGCCGGGCAGCGACCGCGTTCCCCGGAGGCTGCCGGAGGACGTCGACCGCACGGTCAACTTCGCCTCGTTCCAGCGCACTTCACCGATCCCGTGCGGTCCCCACACCTCCAGCTCGGCCGCCCGGACGGTGTCCCCGGTCAGCCGTACCGCCTTTCCGCTCACCTTTGCCGTCCGCAGCAGCGCGGGGCCGTACACCAGCACCGGGCCGGACGGGGTGTCGTAGGGGAACAGCCGCAGCGAGGTGTCGTCGTCGGCGAGGAGCAGCAGGAGCGGGGTGGAGGTGCCGCCGCCGGAGACCGACACCCGGGTCAGCCCGTCGAGTCGGGCCTCGATCCGCAGCAGACCGTCGGCGTACGTGTGGGTCGCGCCCCCGGCAAGCACCCGCACCGTGGGCCGTAGCGGGCACTCCAGCGCGGTCACCGTCACCTCGCCCGGCCGCCCGGTGAGCACGGCGATCTCCTGGCGGCCGGCGGTGAGGGTGAGCATGGGCTGGGCGTTGGAGTACCGCATCTTCCGTCGCCCGAGCTCGATCCCGGCGGCAAGCAGCCGCGCGTCCCGCGCCGGGACGGTGACCGGGACGTCGGTGCCGGGGACGGTCGACGTGACCGGCTCCGTACCGTCGTTGCGCAGGACGTACACGTCGGCGCCGGTGTCCGGGTTGGCCAGGTGGTACGCCTTCAGCCCGGCCGCCGTGACGTCCGCCGCGCGGTCCAGCTTGGCGAAGTCGGGGACGTGGCGCAGCAGATGGCCGAGCTGGTGCATGGGGACGAGCTTGGCGGTGGGCTGCCGGCCCTCGTCGAAGGCGGCCCCGTAGTCGTAGGAGGTGTAGACGACCGGCGCGGGCAGCCAGCCCCAGGAGGTGCCGCCGAAGGTCATGTAGACGTTGTGCAGGGTGATGCCGTTGGCGAGGTTGGTGAGGTAGAAGCGCCGCTCGTACGCCGCGTCCCGCTGCCGCCGCGACTCCGCGTACCCCTTCCGGTCGAACCAGACCCCGCCCCACGGGTCGAACCAGCCGCCGCCGAACTCCGGCATGAATCCGGGCGTCCGCGGACTCGCCGTCGCCCCGCCCTTCACTCCGCCGGTCCCGAAGTGCCCCCAGTCCGGCGGTACTTGGTCGGCGGGCGGGTACCCGTCGAAGCCGTACAGCCAACGCCCCTGCTCGCCGCCGGTGTCGAAGGAGCCGGGGATCCAGTATCCGTTGCGCCCCTTGTCGTTGTGGAAGAGCGGGACGTCGATGCCGTCCGCGCGCACCTTCTCGTAGAGGTGGGCCATGTAGGCACGGCCCGTCTCGTCCTGAGGGTGGGCGTCGTACTCGTTCTCGATCTGGTAGAGCAGGATCGTGCCGCCGCCGTCGGTGTAGAGGTGCCGGGCGGCGATGGTGTCGACGTGCGTCAGCCATTCGTCGACGTGGGAGAGATAGGTGGGGTCGGCGGTGCGTGCCGTGCCCTCCGTGGCGGTCAGCCAGCCGGGGAAGCCGCCTGCGTCGATCTCGGCGTTGATGTAGGGGCCGGGGCGGAGGATGACGTACAGGCCGGTCTCGGCGGCCGTGCGCAGGAACAGGTCGAGGTCGCGGACGCCGGTGAAGTCGTACCGGCCCGGGGCGGGGGAGTGGTAGTTCCACGACACGTAGACGCTGACCGCGTTGTAGCCGTGGGCGCGCATCTTCTGCAGGACGTCCCGCCACAGGGAGGGACTCGGCAGCCGGAAGGGGTGCATCTCGCCGGACCAGACGACCAGGCGGCGGCCGTCGACGATGAGTGAGTAGCGGTCGAAACCGACGGTGTGGTCCTCGCCGTCCGCAGCGGGCGGCGCGGGCGCGGGCCCCGTGGGCGTGGTCGGTGCGGCGTAGGCGCAGGTCGCGGCGGCGCTGCCGCCGAGGGTCAGGCCGAGCGCCGTGGTGCCGGCGAGCGCGGTGAAGGTACGTCTGCTGAGCCCCATCGGAGCCTCCCGTCGTGCCGTACGTCGGCGGGCGCGTGCGGGATCATTGTGTACGGGCGGACCGGCAGAATGGTCCTATGAGGATCTCGGCGCGGGCGGATTACGCGGTACGGGCGGTTCTTGAACTGGCCGTGCGGCAGGACGGCGGTTCGGTGAAGGCGGAGGCCATCGCCGCCACGCAGGACATCCCGCACAAGTTCCTGGAGGGGATCCTCGGCGATCTGCGGCGCGCCGGCATCGTCGACAGCCGGCGCGGGGGCGGCG
Source organism: Streptomyces sp. NPDC005799 (assembly GCF_040630525.1). NCBI lineage: Bacteria > Bacillati > Actinomycetota > Actinomycetes > Kitasatosporales > Streptomycetaceae > Streptomyces > Streptomyces sp. NPDC005799. The sequence goes on along the minus strand of NZ_JBEXXQ010000011.1, from coordinate 28,711 downwards.
GCGGTTACCGGCTGGCGCGGGAGGCAGGAAAGATCACGGTCGCGGACGTCATCCGGGCGGTGGACGGGCCGATCGTCTCCGTGCGCGGGGAGCGGCCCACGGGCCTGGAGTACACCGGTTCGGCCCAGCCCCTGCTCCCGCTGTGGATCGCCCTGCGCGCCAATGTCCGCCGCATCCTGGAGGGCGTCACCATCGCCGACATCGCGGCGGACGCCCTGCCGGAACCGGTGCGCGCGCTGGCGGCGGAGCCGGCGGCCTGGGAGAACCCGTAGGGCCCTGCCGATCCGGCGGCTGTCCTCGTCGCCGTCGCGGCTGTGAAATCCCCTGCTGTGAATGGCCGGAGTTCGTCCTGTCCATGTCATGTCCGCGTCCCTACGATGCGGATCGCCTCCGGCCTTCACAGAAAGCTCACGGTTCCTTCAAAGGTGCGGGGGCGTGCCACCCCCCACTCACAGAACCGGAGAGACCATGCCTGGCGGACTCCTGCTGAGCGGCGCCGTAGCCGCTCTCCTCACCACCACACTGCCCGCGCACCACTCGTCCCCCGTGTTCGACAACCCGCCCCCGGACAAGATCGTCATCGACGTGGCGACCGTGAACGGCTCCGGCTGCCCCCAGGGGACGGCCGCTGTCGCCGTCTCCCCGGATAACACCGCCTTCACGGTGACCTACAGCCAGTACCTCGCCCAGGCCGGCGGTAACTCCGACCCCACGGCCTTCCGCAAGAACTGCCAGCTCAACCTGATCGTCCACGTCCCGCAGGGCTTCACCTACGCGATCGCCAGCGCCGACTACCGGGGCTTCCTCTCGCTCCAGCCGGGCGCGTCCGCGACGCAGAAGGCCTCGTACTACTTCCAGGGCTCCTCCAACACGGTGCCCAAGACCCACCCGTTCAGCGGCTCGTACAACGACGACTGGCAGGCCACCGACTCCACCGACTGGGCCCAACTGGTCTGGGCGCCCTGCGGAGTCCAGCGCAACTTCAACATCAACACCGAGCTGAGAGTGAACGCGGGCACGGCGAACCCCGGCAAGGTCAGCTTCATGACGATGGACTCGACCGACGGGGACATCAGCACGATCTACCACATGGCGTGGAAGACGTGCCCGACGTCGTGACCCGTGAGGGGGCGGCCCGTACGACTGCGGGCTGCCCCCGTCCGGTCACGACAGCGCTCTGATCGCTCAGGTGATCGGCTTCATCATCTCGGAGCGGATCTGGAGGGTACTCCGCGCGGTGGCCTTCAGGTCGAGGTTCCTTGAGGCAATGAGAGTCATGTCTGCCACCCGGGCCCAGGTATTGCCGTCCGCCCAGACGCAGACGGGGTAGGTGAGTGTCGATCCGTCGGTCCAGGTCCGGGTCAGCGCCTCGCAGCTGATGGTGATGCGGGAGCCGGAGGGGGTGTCATCTTCCGGAGGCGTGAGTACCGTGCCCCGGCTGTTCTTGGAGGCGTTGTCCGCCAGCACGCGGGAGCGCACCTCATCGGCGTTCTTGAACCGCCCGTACATGCCGGTCACTACGAGATCACCCCGTTCGACGCTCGCGGGCCGGTAGACGGCGGAGACGCCGTGGACGTCCTCGGCATCCCAGCTGTGCCTCCAGATCCTTTGCAGCGCCGGGCCCTCGGTCAGGGAGTCGTCCTTTTCCAGCACGAAGCGGCCGTCCAGCAGGGTTCGCGGCACGGTCAGGGAGAACTGTCCTCGGGGATAACCGCTCTCGAGCTCCTTGCCTATCAGCGCCAGCGTCACCAAAAGCTCGACGACCAGGAAGACAACCCCGCCGATGATCGCGGCCACGAGGGGGGCCCGGCTCTTCGACGGCGGGGCAGGGGGCGTAGTGCCCCAGGGGGAGACAGGCGTCTGGTACGGCGATTGCGGCGCGGAAGGCATGGACACGGCAGAACGGTACTCAACGCCCCCGAGACGACTCACGGGACTCCCGACGCGCGTGCGCCACGAAGTCCGCCCACGTCCGGGGGGACAGGGCGAGGTGCGGTGCCCGGCGGTTCTTGGAGTCGCGGACGTGGATGGTGGCGGGGGTTATGGCGACCTCGACGCAGTCGCCGTCGCCGCCGCTGCTGTAGCTCGACTTGAACCAGGAGAGTTCGCCGGTGGTCATAGGTCTCCTCGCATCCGCTGCAACAGGCTCAAGGAGTCCGTGAGAGTGAGAGCCTGTGACCGCATCCTGGCATACCGCCGTTGGAGGACGCTGACCTCTTTCGGCTCGGAGATGAGCAGGCCACCTCGCTGTCCCTCGCAGTAGGCGAACCACTGGTTCTCCGGCGTCTCCAGCAACTGCACCGGACCGTCCAGCCCGGCGTGCGTCTCCTGGAGCGTCGGCATGATCTGGATCTCGACGTTCCGCAGATCCGCGATCTCCAGTACGTGGTCGATGAGTTCACGCGTGATCTCCGTACCGCCCGTCCGCCGCTGGAACAGGTGCTCCTCCAGGATGAAGCCGAACGCCGTGTTCGGCCTTTCCCGAAGCAGGCGTTGACGCTCCGCCCGTGCGATCCATTGGGCCTCGATCTGCTCGTCGTCCAGCGGCGGAAGCTGGTTCGTGAACAGCGTCCGCCCATACGCCTCGGTCTGCAACAGTCCGGGGATCAACCGGCATTCGTATGTGTAGAGGGTGATCGCGGTCGCCTCCAACCGCGCCCACCGCCGAAACCAAGCCGCCAGCCCCGGTTGCCGAGCCAACGTAGGCAACGCCTTCAGCAGCGCGCCCGTGTTGCCCAGCAACTCCTCCGCCCGCTCGACGAAGGCCTGATCCGGCATGCGTCGGCCCAACTCCACGGACGCCACCGTGTGCTTGGAGAACCGCACCAGGTCGGCGTACTCCTCCCGGCTGATCCCCGCGTGCTCCCGCAACGCCTGATGCACGACCCCGAAGGTCCGCATGCTGTCCGACGACTCCGGCTCACCGCCACCATCGACCACGGTCGGTCACCTCCCGCGCTCATGGTCACGGCCCGTCACATGTACTGTCCAGTCCGTAGCCGCGTACGCTACGGCAGCGTACGCGCGCATGCCCTGGTGAAGTCACCTTTGCGGTCGTCAGATTGGGCCCATGACCGCACCGATCACTCCCCAACCCCCGATTACCGTACGTATGTTCACGCAGCGCCTCAGCCCCACCCCGCGCGGCGCCCGACTCGCCCGGCACCTCGCCCTGAATCAGCTGCACGCCTGGGGCATCCCCCATGGCAGTGACGTCTCCGAGGCCGTCGCGGTGATCGTCGCCGAGTTGGCCGCCAACGCGGTGACCCACGGCCGCGTCCCGGGGCGGGACTTCGAGCTGCGGCTGTCCCTTCCCACGGGCAGCGTTCGTATCGAGGTCAGCGACACCCGCAGCGAGCCCCGGCCCCCGAAGCCCTGTGATGTGCGGCCGTCCCACCCCCTCGACGAGCAGGGCCGTGGCCTCGTCCTCGTCGACGCGCTCGCCGATCGCTGGGAGGTACTGGACCGTGAGCCCTTGGGGAAGACCGTGCGGGCCGAGGTCGACCTGCCCTCGGGGCGGATCAGACCACCGGCATGACGTCGACGCGCGGGGCGGCGATCACGAGATGCCCCGCCCACGCCACCCACCAGGCGTTCACGAGGACGCCGGCACGTTCCTGTCCGGCCTCCCCTCCGCTGGCCCGCAGCGTCGCGAGAAGCAGTCCACGCGGGAACCAGGCGTTGACCAAGGGGATGAGCCACGCGACCACGGCCCACACGTCGGAGCCGAGGTCCGCGCCGGGGGTGATGACCCGGGCGTTGTGGCGGCACCGGTGGAACCACACCAGGAACAGGACCGTGGCCACGGTCCTGGCGTAGACGGACACCATCGAGACGAGGCCCGCCCTGCCCGACGTGGTGTCGGCCGGGTGAAGGCGGTGCGCTCTGAGCGTCAGGGCCCGGACCACCTCGACGCCGGCCGCCACGACTATCGCCCCCTGCGCCGAACGGGCCAGTGCGCGAGGTGCTTTGGGGCCAGCGGGGCCAACGGGTCTGTCGGATTCGGTCATGGCGCGGAGCCTATGCGTTCCGGCATCAACTTGCCGGGCTGGAACGGCCGAAGGCCCTGGAGGCGGCCCGGCTGGAGCTGTCCGGGGCGGGCCTGGACGGCCGGTGTGCCTTCGTCGCCGGGGACTTCACCGAGGCCGTCCCGGACGGCGGTGACGTCCAAGCCGACTGCTCGTCGTGGAGCGGCTTTTGCCGCCCCGCGAGGGCATCCCGTCACCGGCGGTGAGGACGATCCCCTAGACCACCGTTACGCCCCCGCCGCGTTGGGCCAGCTTTGCGCGTTCGGCCACCCGGTGGCCGGTGCCGGCGTGAGTCCGGGCGGCGCGGTCATGCCCCGTACCTGCGCCGCCGTGAGGCCTCCGCGGGCGGGAACCCCCGGCGGCGTCGGACCGGTGGGCATCGCGGCGGCCGGGGCCATCGGCGCGGGCGTCGCTACCGGAGCCGGCGTCGGCAGGGGAGCGAGCATGGGGGCCGGAGCGGGCATGGGGGCCGGAGCCTGCGCGGGAACCGGTGTCGGCATCGGCGCCACCGGCGCGGGCTGCGGAGCCGGCATCTGGGCCGCCGGCATCTGGGCAACCGCCGGCATCTGGGCGGGGGAAGGCATCTGAGCGACCGACGGCATCTGAGCGACGGCCGGCATCTGAGCGACCGACGGCATCGGCGCCGCCGCCGGCATCGGCATCCCGCCCCCGACACTCCCGCCCTGCATGGGTGCCGCCGCCGCGACCGCCGGCATCGGCATCCCGGCCCCGCCGAGCGAACCCCCGCCTCCGGAGCCGCCGGAGGCCATCGCCGCGAGTCCCTGCATGCCCGCCCCGTTGGTCGCGCTGACCAGGCGGTCCACGGCCGCCGTACCCGAGCTGTAGCTGGTCCCTGCGCTCAGCTCGGGTACGGCAGCTCCCCTCCTGGTCCCGTAGAGCACCTGTTCCAGGCCGGACACCAGGCGACGCACGTCCACCTGGGGGCGCACCACGAGTCTCAGGAAGCGGCTGGACGAACCGATCTTGTTGCCGCATTCACGGACCAGGATCCGGTGCTCGGTGAGCATCCGGTCCCGGACCACGGTCCCCTCGGCGCCGACGGGCAGGCGCACGAAGAGGAAGTTGCCCTGGGAGGGGTAGACGGTCAGGCCGGGGAGGGAGGACAGCTGGCCGGCCATGTCCAGACGGTCCCGGCGGATCTGCTGAAGGCTCTGCGCGTACTCCGCGCCGTGCTCCCTGAGCATGAACACCACGTGTTCGGCGAAGGCGTTGAGGTTCCACTTCGGCAGCATGGAGCGGACTCGCCCGGCCAGCGCCGGGTTGGCGACGAGGTAGCCGAAGCGTATGCCGTGCAGACCGAAGTTCTTGCCGAGGCTGCGCAGGACGATCACATTGGGCCTGAGCATGGCCTCCTGGACGACCGACGGCTCGGCCTCCGCGTCCGCGAACTCCAGGAACGACTCGTCGACGACGATCAGGTCCAGGTCGGCCATGGCGTCCATGAACTGCACCAGCCGCTGCTTCTGCAGAAAGCCGCCGTCGGGGTTGTTCGGGTTGCAGATCACCGCGACCCGGGTGCCGCGTTTGCGGATGAACTCGGCGTACTGGGCGAGATCCAGGGCGAAGCCGTTGGATTCCTGCAGCGGGAACATGTCGACCCGCTTGCCGGTCTCCATGGGCTGGTCGGTCCAGCGGCCGAAGGTGGGGACGGGGATGGCGAGGGACTCACGGACCAGCAGGTGGTCGATCCAGGTGATCAGCTCGGTCGAGCCGTTGCCCATCGCCACGCACTGCGGCGGAAGTTGCAGCAGCTCGCACAGTTCGGACGTGATCGTGTCGGCGCTGCTCGGGTAGTAGGTGACGATCTCGCGCAGCCGCGCCGCCATCTCCTCGAACATCGCCGGGGTGGGGAAGTAGGGGTTGCAGGGAATGCAGAAGTCCACCGGGCCGGTCCCGTCGCCGCCCTCCCGCGTCAGCGCCGCCATCGACGGGCTGTGTGCCGCGTTGCTGCGGAACAGCGAGGTGACGTTGTCGGCCATGGAACCTCCGTATGAGGCGGGCCCGGTGGGGACGACCGGGCCCGTCGTGTTCGGGTGGCCCGCGCGGGGGAGCGCGGGCCACCCATGGATACGGAGTCGCCAGTGGCGCCGTTCAACGGATGTGAAACTAGTGTGACTTCGGGAACCGGACGCTCCTGTTGTACGTCCCCCGCCTGGTGCCCGCCGTCACACGCCGAACGAATGGACCGTCGACGTCCGGTATGTCTGTCCCGGGCGCAGCACCGTCGACGGGAAGTTCGGGTGGTTCGGCGAGTCCGGGAAGTGCTGCGTCTCCAGGCACAGGGCGTCGCCCTGGCGGTAGGTGTGGCCGCCGGTGCCGGTGAGGGTGCCGTCGAGGAAGTTGCCGGAGTAGAACTGCAGGCCCGGCTGGTCGGTGGCGATCCTCAGGGTGCGGCCGGAGTGCGGGTCGCGCAGCGTCGCCACGTGCTCGGGCCTGGACGTGATCCCCTTGTCCAGGACCCAGTTGTGGTCGAAGCCCTTGGCCTGCACCTGCTGGACGTGGCCGGCGCGGATGTCGCGGCCGATCGTCTTGGTCTTGCGGAAGTCGAACGGGGTGCCGGCCACCTTCGCCAGCTCGCCGGTCGGGATGAGGCCCGAGTCGGTGGGCGTGTAGCGGGAGGCCGCGATCGTGAGCTCGTGGTTCTCGATCGTGCCGCTGCCCTCGCCGGCCAGGTTCCAGTAGACGTGGCTGGTCAGGTTGATGACGGTGGCCTTGTCGGTGGTGGCCTCGTAGTCGATCCGCCAGTCGCCGTGCTTGGTGAGCGTGTACGTCACCTTCGCCCGCAGCGTGCCCGGGTAGCCCATCTCGCCGTCGATGCTGGTGTAGTGCAGGTGGAGGCCGACGTCGGAGCCCTTGGTGAACGGCTCGACGTCCCAGATGTGCTTGTCGAAGCCCTGGGTGCCGCCGTGCAGGTGGTTGACGCCGTCGTTCACGGACAGCTGGTAGCTCTTGCCGTCCAGGGTGAACTTGCCCTTGTCGATGCGGTTGCCGTACCGGCCGATCAGGGCACCGAAGTACGGCGTCTTCGCGACGTAGTCCTCGATGTTGTCGAAGCCGAGGGAGACGTTGGCGTGGTGGCCGTGCCGGTCCGGGATCTCCAGCCCCTGGACCACACCGCCCCAGTTGAGGACCCTCAGCCGCGTCCCGCCGTTCTCCAGCGACCAGCGGTAGACCTTCGTGCCGTCGGCGAGCTTGCCGAAGAGCTCCTTCACGGGCTTCTTCCTGCCTCCCGGGGCTGCCTCGGCCGTACCCGCTCCGAGGGTGGTGGCGGCGAGTCCCGCCGCCGCGGCTCCTGCGATGACCGTGCGTCTGTTCAGTTCCATGTGCGGCTCCCTTGAAGGGGTGGGGCCCCGCCGCTTCCGGCGGGGCCCGAGCTGACTTATGAACCGGACTTGCGCTTGTTCCAGACGTCGAAGCCGACCGCGGCCAGCAGGGCGAGGCCCTTGATGACCTGTTGCCAGTCGGTGCCGACGCCGAGAAGGTTCATGCCGTTGTTCAGCACACCGAGGACGAGACCACCGATGATCGCGCCGAGGACGGTTCCCACACCGCCGCTCATGGACGCGCCACCGATGAACGACGAGGCGATCGCCTCGAGTTCGAAGTTCAGGCCCGCCTTCGGCGAGGCCGCGTTCAGACGGGAGGCGACCACCAGACCCGCCAGGGCCGCGAGCACGCCCATGTTCAGGAAGACGTAGAAGGTGACCTTCTTGTCCTTGACGCCGGACAGCTTCGCGGCCGGCAGATTGCCGCCGATCGCGTAGATGTGCCGGCCGAAGACCGCGTTGCGCATGACGTAGCCGTAGCCGACCACCAGCACACCGAGCACGATCAGGATGATCGGGGCGCCGTTGTAGCTGGCCAGCAGCATGGTCAGGGCGAGGATCGCGGCGACGATGGCGACCAGCTTGAGCAGGAAGAGGTTCCTCGGCACCACCTCGAGGGAGAACTCCGCCTGCCGGCGCCGGTCACGGACCTCCTGCCACACCACGGCCACGATCAGCACCAGGCCGAGCAGCAGCGTGATGTTGTGGTAGTTGGTGTTCGGGCCGACCGCCGGCAGGAAGCCGTTGCCGAGCTTCTGCAGACCGTTCGGGAACGGGCCGAGGGTCTGGCCCTTGAGCAGGATCTCGGTCAGACCGCGGAAGAGCAGCATGCCGGCGAGTGTGACGATGAAGGACGGTATGCCGAAGTAGGCGATCAACACGCCCTGTACGGCACCGGCCACCGCGCCCATCAGCAGGCACAGCACCAACGCGACCGGCCACGGCACCCCGTGACTGACCGTCAGTACGGCCGCGAACGCGCCCACGAACGCGGTCAGTGAGCCGACCGAGAGGTCGATGTGCCCGGCGATGATGACCAGCATCATGCCGATCGCCAGGATCAGGATGTAGCTGTTCTGCAGCACCAGGTTGGAGACGTTGCGCGGCAGCAGCAGGTCCCCGCCCGTCCAGACCTGGAAGAGGACGACGATCAGGCCCAGCGCGATCAGCATGCCGTACTGGCGCATGTTGCGGCGCAGCCCGCCCAGCACCAGCTGCACCAGGCCCGTGCCGTCGCCCGAGCCGCCCTTGCCCGGCGGCGGGGCCGCCGAGACCTTGTCGGTGACGTCCGTGCTCATCGCGATACCTCTTTGTCCTTTGTCATGTGGCGCATCAGCACTTCCTGCGTGGCCTCGGCCCGCGGAACCTCACCCGTCAGCCGCCCGGCGGCCATCGTGTAGATGCGGTCGCACATGCCGAGCAGCTCGGGCAGTTCGGAGGAGATGAAGACGACCGCCTTGCCCTGGGCGGCCAGCTGGTCGATGACCGTGTAGATCTCGTACTTGGCGCCCACGTCGATACCGCGCGTGGGCTCGTCCAGGATCAGCACGTCCGGACCCGCGAAGATCCACTTGCTGAGGACGACCTTCTGCTGGTTGCCGCCGGACAGCTTGCCCACCGGCTCGAAGACGGTCGGCGCCTTGATGTTCATGGACTTGCGGAAGCCCTCGGCGACCTGCCGCTCCTCGTGCTCGTCGACCACGCCCCGCTTGGCGACCTTGGTGAGCGCGGTCAGCGAGATGTTGCGGTTGATGGTGTCGATGAGGTTGAGGCCGTAGTGCTTGCGGTCCTCGGTGACGTACGCGATGCCGTTGTCGACCGCCTCCGAGACGGTCTTGGTACGGATCTCCGTGCCGTCCTTGAGGACCGTGCCGCCCGTGTACCGGCCGTAGGTGCGCCCGAACACGCTCATCGCCAGTTCGGTGCGGCCGGCGCCCATCAGGCCCGCGATGCCCACGATCTCCCCGCGGCGCACGTTGATCGAGACGTCGTCGACCACCTTGCGCTGCTGGTCGATGGGGTGGTGCACGGTCCAGTTGCGGATCTCCAGCGCGGGCGCCGCCTTCGGGTCCGCCGCCTCGTGCGGGGTGCGCTCGGGGAAGCGGTGGTCGAGGTCGCGGCCGACCATGCCGGAGATGATCCGGTCCTCGGTGGTCTCCTTCGCCTTCACGTCGAGGGTCTCGATGGACCGCCCGTCGCGCAGGATGGTCACCGAGTCGGCCACCTTGCGGATCTCGTTGAGCTTGTGGGAGATGATGATCGAGGTGATGCCCTGGTTCTTCAACTCCAGGATGAGATTGAGGAGTTTGTCGCTGTCCTCGTCGTTCAGGGCCGCGGTCGGCTCATCCAGGATGAGCAGCTTGACCTTCTTCGACAGCGCCTTCGCGATCTCCACCAGCTGCTGCTTGCCCACGCCGATGTCGGCGACGCGGGTCTCCGGGTGGTCCTCCAGACCGACCCGGCGCAGCAGTTCGGTGGCGTGCCGCAGGGTCTCCCGCCAGTCGATGAACCCGCCCTTGGCGTGCTCGTTGCCGAGGAAGATGTTCTCCGCCAGGGAGAGGTACGGCGACAGCGCCAGCTCCTGGTGGATGATCACGATGCCCCGGTGCTCACTGGCCCGGATGTCCTTGAACTCGCAGACCTCTCCCTCGAAGAGGATCTCGCCCTCGTAGGAGCCGTGCGGATGGACGCCGGAGAGCACCTTCATCAGGGTGGACTTGCCGGCGCCGTTCTCCCCGCAGATGGCGTGGACCTCGCCCTGACGGACGGTCAGTGTGACGTCCGACAGTGCCTTGACGCCGGGAAAGGTCTTGACGATAGAGCGCATTTCCAGGACGGGTCCCGCCATGGTCGTGCCTTCCAATCAGTAGGTGGGCGGGGTTACTTGAGTTCGGCGTCGGTGTAGTAGCCGCCCTTGACGAGGACGTCCTCGTAGTTGGTCTTGTCCACGCTCACCGGCTGCAGCAGCATGGCCGGGACGACCTTGGTGCCGTTGTCGTAGGTCTTGGTGTCGTTGGTCTGGGGCGTCTTCTTGTTGAGGACGTCGTCCACCATGGCCGCGGCCACGTCGGCGAGCTTGCGGGTGTCCTTGTAGACGGTCTGCGTCTGCTGGCCCGCGATGATCGACTTCACCGAGGCGAGTTCGGCGTCCTGGCCGGTGATGACCGGCAGCGGCTTGCTGGCGGAGCCGTAGCCGTCCGACTTCAGGGCGGCGAGGATGCCGATGGAGATGCCGTCGTACGGCGAGAGGACCGCGTCGACCTTGGCGCTGGAGTACGTGGAGGTCAGGATGTCCTCCATGCGCTTCTGGGCGGTGGCGCCGTCCCAGCGCAGGGTGGTGACCTGGTTGAGGGCGGTCTGCTTGGACTTGACCACCAGCTGCTTCTTGTCGATGTACGGCTGGAGCACGCTCATCGCGCCGTTGAAGAAGTACTTGGTGTTGTTGTCGTCGTTGGAGCCCGCGAACAGCTCGATGTTGAAGGGGCCCTTCTTGCCCTTGTCCAGACCGAGCTTCTGGATGATGTACGTGCCCTGGAGCACGCCGACCTTCTCGTTGTCGAACGAGGCGTAGTAGTCGACGTTCTTGGTGCCGAGGATGAGGCGGTCGTAGGCGATGACCGGGATGTTGGCCGACGCGGCCTCCTGAAGCACGTTGTTCAGGGACTTGTTGTCGATGGCCGCGACGATCAGGCCCTTGACGCCCTGCGTGATCAGGTTCTCGATCTGCGAGACCTGGGTGTCGGGGTCGTCCTCGCCGTAGACCAGCTTGGTCTTGTAGCCCTTGGCCTTCAGGTCCTTGACGACGTTGTTGCCGTCGGCGATCCAGCGCTCGGAGGACTTGGTCGGCATCGCGATGCCGATGGTCCCGCCCTTGGTGTCGGCGGCCTTCTCCTTGCTGCCGCCCGAGCTGCTCTGTCCGCAGGCGGACAGGGTGAGGGCGAGCGAGGCGGCGCCGGCTATGGCGGCGAATGCGGCTCTGCGAGTACGCATGATCATCATCCTTGATGTGTGTGTGGGGACGGGGCTCGGCCTGGCGATGCGTAGACGCTCCGAGGCGGTGCGGGAGACCGAGGGTTTGTGGGATTCTGTGGGACTACGTCTTCTTTTGTGAAGAGGAGTTTCCGGAACGTTATGCGGTGGTTTCGAACCGGTTGAGCGTTCCGGGCAGCCGGGAGCCGAGGGGCGCCATCTCGCCCTCGGCTCCGTGCCGGGCGAGCAGATCCAGGGCGAGCCGCCCCCGTCGCACCCGCTCTCGCGCGGTGGCCAGCGTCAGGTCCCGCAGATGGTGCCCGTACGGGTAGATGCCGGGGCTCTTGGACAGGCCGAACTTCAGGTACAGCGGCGCGCCGCGGCGGATGAGCTCGGCGACCTCGTACATCCGGATGTAGCCGCCGAGGTCGTCGGGGGCCTCGATGTACATGTCCATGGGGGCGGCCGACACCCGCCGGATCTCGGTGAGGTGATCCAGCGTCAGGTCGCTGGGCACGTTGAGGGAGTCGGCGCCGAGCCGCTCGTACACCGCGTACGAGGCGGGGTTGACGGGGCCGATCAGCGCCGAGACCTTCAGCGTGGTGTCCGCCGGGATGATCCCCGCCTCGCGCGCCCGGTGCAGCGTCCACAGCACGCCCTCGTCGGCGACGAGCAGGCACTTGACGCCCAACTCCGTTGCCCGCACGGCGTCTTCGACGCATCCGGCGACGGCGTCGTGGCCCCGGGCGCGCAGTCCGGCCCCCCGTGAGTCGGACCGTACCGAGCCGCCGATGTCCCAGGTGCCGCGCGGGCCGGTGAACAGGCAGAGCTCGATGTCGCGTTCGGCCGTCGCCTCGACCATCTCGGTGATCTCGGCGTCGGTCAGCATCCACACCCCGCTGCCCTGGCTGATCCGGTGGATCGGCACGTCCAGGCGCGAGGACTCCTTGAGTACGACGGCCAGCGCTTCGGGCCCCTCGCACGAGGGGATCTCGGTGCGCCACTTGCCGCCGCCGGGGAAGGTGTGCGGAGAGGCGTCGGCGGGGTCGGGGGCGGGCGCGCCCAGACCGAGGGCGGTGAGCGCCTGCTCACCGGGTCGGCGGGCCGCCGAGGCGGAAGCGTCGGTCGTCACAAGCTGTCCTTCGTGTTCGATATTTCGGACGAGGTTCGCGGCTCAAGTCATGGGGGGCTGGTGTACGCCGGTACGGGGGCCGTCAGGTCGCCCCCGTACCGGCGTACGTCTAGGGGCGGAGCAGCACCTTGCCCACCTTCGGATCGCCGGACCCGACCAGCTCGATCGCCTGCGGGAACTCCTCCAGCGGCAGCTCGTGCGTGACCAGGGGCAGGGGATCGAGCAGCCCGGCCCCGAACACCCGCACCGTGTGCGCCCAGGCGTCCGGCGGCGCACCGAAGACGGTGTGCACCTCCAGCTGCCGTACGACGAGATCGGTCGGGTCGAGACCCTCGGCGCCCGGCGCCGGGATCCCCGTCAGGACCAGGCGTCCGCCTCGCCTGAGCAGGGAGGCGGCGGTGCGCGCGGCGGACGCGGACCCGGCGGTTTCGATCACCACGTCGAAGTCGTCGGGGAGCTCCTGGTCCTTCGTACGGAAGTCGGTGGCACCGAAAGCTTTCGACAGCTCCGCCCGGTCGGGTCGCGTCCCGACCACCAGCAGCTCCGCCGGGGAGCCCGCCTTCAGGAACTGAACGGCGAACATCCCGAGCGTGCCCGTGCCCACGACCGCGACCCGCTCACCCGGCAGCGCGTTCGCCTTGAGCGCGGCGGCCGCGATACAGGCGGCCGGCTCCAGGAGCGCGGCGGCCGTCAGATCGGCGTCGTCGGGCAGGACGTGCAGCAACCGGGCCGGCAGGGTGAGCGTGGTGGCCATGGCCCCCGGCTCGGTGAACCCGGTCTCCTCGTACCCGGCCGTGCACAGCGTGGTCTCGCCCGCATGACAACGATCGCAGACCTGGCAGTTGCGGAAGCCCTCGCCGACGACCTTGCGGCCGACAAGACTCGAAGGCACCCCGGCCCCGACCGCCTCGACCGTCCCGGACCACTCGTGGCCCGGGGTGACCGGATAGCGGACGTACCCCTCGGGCCGGTTGCCCTGGTACACCTCGCGGTCGCTGCCGCAGATGCCGACCGCGTGGACGCGGACCAGGGCCTCGCCGGCCTCCGGCGGCCGAGGCGTGTGCTCGGTGAGCCGGTGCTCGCCGGGCGCCTCGATGACGACGGCGCCGCTCACTTGCTGCCCTTGGGCTTGCGCTGCTCCCAGCCCTCGGCCCACAGGTCGAAACGGGCCTGCTGCTGCGGGAACTCGGCGGCGGCGTCGACGTCCAGCTCGACCCCGAGGCCGGGCTTGTCGGAGAGGTGGAAGTAGCCGTCCACGACCTCCGGCGCCCCCTTGACCACCTTCTTGATCTCCGCGTCCGCGAAGTCGTTGAAGTGCTCCAGGATCTTGAAGTTGGGGGAGGTGAAGCCGACCTGGAGAGAGGCGGCGGTGAGCACCGAGCCGCCCACGTTGTGCGGGGCGACGAGCACGTAGTGGGTCTCGGCGGTGGCGGCGAGCTTGCGGGTCTCCCAGATGCCGCCGATGTGGCCGACGTCCGGCTGGATGATGTCGACGGCCTGGCTCTCGAAGAGCTCGCGGAACTCGATCCGGTCGTGGATGCGCTCACCGGTGGCGACCGGGATGTCGACCTTGGCGGCGACCTTCTCCAGCGCCTTCAGGTTCTCCGGCGGGCAGGGTTCCTCCAGCCACGCGGGCTTGAAGGGCGCCAGCTCGTTCGCGAGACGGACGGCGGTGGCGGGGGAGAAGCGGCCGTGCATCTCCAGCATCAGCTCGGCGTCGGGGCCGATCGCGTCGCGCACGGCCTCGATCAGGGAGACCGCGTACAGGGTCTGCTCGTGGTCCAGCTCGAAGTGGCCGGTGCCGAAGGGGTCGATCTTCAGCGCCTTGTAGCCGCGTTCCACGACGCCCTGCGCGGCCTTGTGATAGGCCTCCGGAGTCCGCTCCGTGGTGTACCAGCCGTTGGCGTACGCCTTGACCTTGTCGGTGACCTTGCCGCCCAGCAGCTGCCAGACCGGCACGCCGAGCGCCTTGCCCTTGATGTCCCAGCAGGCCATCTCGATCACCGCGATGCCGGACATCACGATCTCGCCCGCGCGGCCGTAGTCGCCGTACTTCATCCGGCGCACGAGGTCTTCCACCGCGAAGGGGTCGGAGCCCAGAATGTGGTTGGCCTCGGCCTCACGCAGATAGCCGATCAGCGCGTCGGTGTGACCGAGCATCCGGGTCTCGCCGACTCCCGTGATCCCTTCGTCGGTGTGCACCTGGACGTAGGTCAGGTTGCGCCAAGGCGTCCCGACCACGTGTGTGCTGATTCCGGTGATGCGCACGGAGATTGCCCCTCAGCTGTTCGATATTTCGTCACACGTTCGAAATGCTGGCGTGACAGTAAGGACGGGGTATGGGGAGTGTCAATGGGTCGAACGCATAACGGTTTCGACACTGCTTTCGGTGCGGCTTTCGACGGCGGTTTCGGTGCGATCGGGAAGGATGCCTCAACTCGCCACGCCGCGATGGGCCGTTCATTACACAACCTTCACAGCCGTGCCTAGGAACGTGACCCGTCAGGAACTTAGTCTTCCCGCGTCATGGACTACTGCCACCCGTGCCGACGGCACCTCAACGGCGCCCTCGCCTGCCCGGGCTGCGGCGCGTCCCTCGAAGAGCTCCGCGCACAGACGGAACGCGCGCGCGTGCCCGCCTACGACGGCTACGGCGATGAGGGCCCGTACGGCGACGAGGACGACGGCACCGAGGGTGGCGGCCCGGAGGAAGGCGGCACCGAGGACGACCACCGGGAGGCGGCTGCCCCGACCGGCGGCCGGGCGGCACGGCGCGCGCAGAGCCGGGGGCGTGGACGCGGCCGTGGCGGGGACGCGGAGGAGGCCGAGAGCTTCGTCGGCGCCGCGGGCCCCGGTGGTGAGGGCGACGGCGCTGAGGGCGCCGGCCCGGTGGGTGTCCCGGCGGAGGGCCGGGCGGCACGGCGCGGGCAGAGCCGGGGGCGTGGACGCGGCCGTGGCGGGGACGCGGAGGGGGCCGACGCGGTCGCCGGTTCCACGGGTCCCGGGGGTGCCGCGAGCCGACGGGACCGCAAGGCCGCGGCGCATCGACGCCGACGCCGGCGGACGCTGCTGATCGTCACGGCGGTCGTGCTGGCGGCCGGCGGGCTCAGCCTGGCGGAGCTGGGCATGGACGCGCCCTTCTCCACCCCGAAGCCGGCCGCGGCCGGGGGCGACTCGGCGGACGGCGACGCCTCGAAGGAGGCGGGCACCACCGCGAAGCCGGTGGCCGACAGGACGGGCACGGGCGCTCCCGCATCCACGGCCGATCCCTCGGCCTCCCCGTCGTCCTCGAAGTCCCCCAAGGACAAGTCCAAGGACGACAAGCCCTCGCAGGGTGCCCAGTCCGCGACGGTCACCACCCGTCCGAGCACCCCTGCCGCGACCGGTCCGGCCGCGACCCCCACCGCGTCGGCCCCGACGACCTCGGCCTCCAGCCCGGACCCGTCCCCGTCGCAGACCTGCACACGGTTCCTGTGGTGGTGCAGCTGAGGCTCGGGCCCGCCCTCGACGCGGGGCCCGCCCTCGACGCGGGGCCCGCCCTCGGCCCGGGGCCCGCCGTCGACCCGGGGTCCACCCTCGGCTCAGGCCGCCAGCATCCGCTGTAGCAAATCCCGCAAAGACAGCCGCTCCTCCTCGGAGAGGCCCGCGAGCGGCTCGCGCGCGAAGCGCAGTCCCTCGCGCAGCTCCCGGGCGACCCGGCGCCCCTCGTCCGTCGCCGCCGCCAGCTTCACCCGGCGGTCCGCCGGGTCCGGGCGGCGCTCCACCAGTCCCCGCGACTCCAGGCGGTCCACGATCCCGGTGACGTTGGACGGCTCGCACTTCAGCTTCTGCGCCAGCTTCCGCATCGGCAGTGGCTCCAGCGACAGCAGGCTCAGCAGGCGTGCCTGGGTGCCGGTGAGCGCGTGCTCGCCCGCCGCGTCCTCGTAGTCCGCGTAGAAACGGGCCACGACGTCGCCGATGAGCTCGACGACCTCCAGGGTCAGCGCGTCGGGCCGACGGGTCTTCGGTGTGGTGGACATGGTTCCAGGGTACCCGGTTACTTGACAACCTGAAATATTCAGCGGCATGGTTGTTTCAGATGCTGAAGTATTTGCCTCCGCGGGCACTGTCTCCGCAGGCAATGCACACGCTCCGCAAGGCACCTCATACGCAAGGAAAGGCCCTGTCATGATCAACCGCGAATGGCACCTGCTCAGCCGTCCCGTCGGCTGGCCGAAGCCCGAGGACTTCGCCCTGGTCGAGACGGAGGCCCCGACGCCGGGCGAGGGCCAGGTCCTCGTCCGCAACGAGTACCTCTCCGTCGACCCGTACATGCGTGGCCGGATGAGCGCCGCGAAGTCCTACGTCGCCCCCTTCGAGCTGGGCAAGGTCATGCAGGGCGGCGCGGTCGGCGAGGTCGTCGCCTCCAACGCCGAGGGCATCGCCGTCGGCGACCACGTGCTGCACTTCTTCGGCTGGCGCGAGTACGCGGTGGTGGACGCGAAGAACGCCGTCAAGGTGGACGCGGACGCCGCGCCCCTGTCGACGTACCTCGGCGTTCTCGGCATGACCGGCCTCACCGCCTACGCCGGTCTGCTGCGCACCGCCTCCTTCAAGGAGGGCGACTCCGTCTTCGTCTCCGGCGCGGCCGGCGCGGTCGGCAGCCAGGTGGGGCAGATCGCCAAGCTGAAGGGCGCCTCGCGGGTCATCGGCTCGGCCGGCTCCGACGAGAAGGTCAAGCTGCTCGTGGAGGAGTACGGCTTCGACGCCGCGTTCAACTACAAGAACGGCTCGGTGAGCGAGCAGCTGCGCGAGGCCGCGCCCGACGGGATCGACGTCTACTTCGACAACGTCGGCGGTGACCACCTGGAGGCCGCGATCGGGCAGCTCAACCAGGGCGGCCGGATCGCCGTGTGCGGGATGATCTCCGTCTACAACAACACCGAGCCCGCGCCGGGCCCGCGCAACCTCGCCCGGCTGATCCAGACCCGCGGCCGCATCGAGGGCTTCCTGGTCGGCGACCACTACGACCTGCAGCCGGAGTTCGTCCGCGAGGTGGCCCCGTGGGTCGCCTCGGGCCGGCTGAAGTACCGGGAGACCGTGGTCGAGGGCATCGAGAACAACCTGGAGGCGTTCCTCGGCGTCCTGCGCGGCGACAACACGGGCAAGATGATCGTCAAGCTGTAAGACGTCACGGTCATGGCGACATCACCGTGACGCCACTCCGACCCACTCGTTCCCCAGACGAAGGCCGCACCCTTGGACGTGGGGTGCGGCCTCTCTTTTGGCTTCGTTCGCCTCCGGGGGCGCTTTGTGCCGGTGTCGACAGGCCGATCGTGCTCAGCGCTTCGCGCCGCCTCTCTTTTGGCTTCGTTCGCCTCCGGGGGCGCTTTGTGCCGGTGTCGACAGACCGATCGTGCTCAGCGCTTCGCGCCTCCGCGCGTTCGGCCTGTCGACACCGGCGCGCCCCCTCCGGCTCTCTTCGCGGTCGGTGGCGTGGGGACGGCCGGGGTTGGTGGGCATGTGCCGTTGGTTGTGATGGGCCGGGGGTCGGGACTGTGGACGGGGTTGGGGGCGCTGGGCCGTCAGACCGTCAGTGCCGCCGTGTGTACGGCTCTGACCAGGCGTTGGTTTTCCGGGGCCGCTCCGCCCGGGAAGGCGAGGCGGCGGCGGGTGTAGCCGTAGGACAGGCCCGTGCGGGGGTCGGCGAAGGCCTGGGAGCCGCCGGCGCCGCTGTGGCCGAAGGCGCCCGCGCCCAGGAAGGGATGCCAGGTGTCGGCGGTGGCCTGGAAGCCGAGGCCGTACGACTTGTGGGTGCGGGCCACCAGGTCGTAGCCGATGGAGTGGATCTGGCCCACCTCGGCGATCGTGTCCGGCTTCAGCAGCGGCGGACGGTCGGCGAGTTCGCTGATCGTCGCCGCGTACATCCCGGCCAGCCCCCGCGCGGCCGCCACCCCGCCCGCCGACGCCGGACCCTTGGCGCGCACGGTACGGGAGTTGGCGTAGTCGACCAGCGTCCCCGGGTTCGGCACATGCGTGTTGAAGGCGATCGAGGCCAGCGTGTGCGGGCCGGTCTGGGCCGCGTCCAGCGCCGCCTGCTGCTGCGGAGTCGGCATCATCGGCTGCACGGGCCGGTACCGGGACTCCAGCGCGGCCGGCAGCCCCAGATGGAAGTCGAGGCCGTACGGCGCCCGGATCCGCTCCTCGTACACCTGCTGGAGCGTGTGGCCGGTGGCCCGCCGCACCACCTCACCGGTCAGCGCGCCGATCACCAGCGCGTGGTAGCCGAACGCCGAACCCGGACGCCAGAACGGCTTCTGGTCGGCGAGCCGCTCCGCGATCGCCCGGTCGTCGGCCATCTCCTCGGCCGTGAAGCCGGTGTCCGTGCCGACCACGCCCGCCCGGTGCGAGATCAGCTCGCGCAGCGTCAGCGCCCCCTTGCCCTCCGCGGCGAACTCCGGCCAGTAGTAGGTGACTTTGCGGTCCAGTTCCAGCGTGCCGTCCTGCACCAGCAGGGCCACCACGAGATGCGCGGCTCCCTTGGTCGACGAGTACACGGCGTAGAGGGAGTCGGCCGCGACACCGTCCCCCGCCCACAGGTCGACCACCCTGCGGCCGTGCACATAGGCGCACAACTGCCCCTCGTAGTCGTCCCGTTCCCCCGCGACGAACGCGGCGAACTCCTCACGCACCGCCTCGAAGCCATCGGCGACGGCGCCGTGGATCTCCTTCGTCATCCGCTCTCCTCACCTGAACCGCTGCACGCCTCTGTGGGAGCTCCCCGAGATCGATACGGCGCGATGTACCTGTACGACTCAACCGCACGCGGCGAGAGTTCGCGTCACCGATGCCCCGGATGGCCCAGCACGCGGCACGCGAAGGGGGCATGCTGAGGGGGCGACCGACCGGTGACGTCCGTGAGGCGAGGAGAGCCCATGGCAACGATCCCTCCGCTCCCCAGCAGGCAGGACGTGCTGCGCATGGCACGCAACACCACCGACATCACCGGCCAACTCCTGGAGACGGCCGGGAACATCACCAGGATCGCCCTCAACACCTTCGACCCGCGCGACGGCTCGGGCGCCGAAGCGCTGCGGGTGCTGCGCGAGACCACCGCGGAACTGGCGGAGGCCAGCGCCTCGCCGCAGGCCCAGGAGGCCTTCTACCGCATCGTCGACACCCTCACCCGCCTCGGCACCAGCGGGGCACCGCTCGCCGTCCACCCCGTCAGCGAACCGGCGCAGGCCCTGCTGACCGCCCTCGGCGACAGCCTGCTGCCCGTGCTGGACGCGCTGGAGCCGGCCGTCGAGGAGTTCGCGAACGCCCTCGGCGACCTTCTCGAGGCGACGTCACCCCTGATTCCCGCGACGGCCGGCGTGGCCGCGGGCGCCCTGCTCGCCGTCACGCCGGTCCTCCGCGCCGCCGCCGACGTCCTGCGCGACTCCTCCCCGGAACTGCGCCGCATCGCCGACGCCCTGACCGCCGCCCTGGCCCCCCTGATGCCCCTCCAGGTCACCCTCGCCGAACGCGCGGCGGCCACCGGAGCGGGCGTCGTCCGCGCCACCCTCCCGCCGCTGGCCGACCTCACGGAGGCGGCCGCGACGGCGACGAAGGCCGCCGGGCCGGTCCTGGTCGCCGGCGAGGACCTGTTCGTCTCGGCCCTGGAACAGGTCCAGCCCCTGCTCCTCGCGGCGGCCACGCGGACGGGGCGGCTGGCCCGGGCGGTGGCGACACGGGTGTCGGCGGCCGTGTCGCCCGCGGCCGAGAGGGGGATCGTCGTGGCGGTGCCGGCAACGTAAAGTCTTCCCCATGCGCGATCTTGGGGCGGGCTTCACCTATCTCCTGAAAGGCCAACGCTGGGTGGCCGGACACCGGAGACAGTACGGCTTCGGCCTGCTCCCGGGCCTGATAACCCTCGTCCTGTACGTCGCTGCCCTCACCTCCCTCGCCCTGTGGGGCCAGGACTTCGTGGGCTGGTCGACGCCCTTCGCCGACGACTGGTCCAGCCCCTGGCGGGGCGCCTTCCGCGGCCTGCTCACCGCCGTGCTGTTCGCCCTCGGCCTGCTGCTGGCCGTCGTCACCTTCACCGCCGTCACCCTCCTGATCGGCCAGCCCTTCTACGAGAACCTCTCCGAGAAGGTCGACCGGGACGTGTCCCCGGACGGCACGGCACCCGAGTCCGGCCTGCCGCTCTGGCGCGAGCTGTGGATCTCGGCCCGCGACAGTCTGCGGATCGTCGTCCGTGCCGCGCTCTGGGGCGTCCTGCTGTTCGCCCTCGGTTTCATCCCCTTCGTCGGACAGACGGTCGTCCCGGTGATCGGCTTCTTCGTCACCGGTTTCTTCCTCACCGAGGAGCTCACCGCCGTCGCCCTCCAGCGCCGCGGCGTCGAACTCCGCGCCCGCCTCGCCCTCCTGCGCTCCCGCAGAACCCTCGTCTGGGGCTTCGGCACCCCGCTGGCCGTCGCCTTCGTGGTGCCGTTCGTGGCGGTGTTCCTGATGCCGGGCGCGGTCGCGGGCGCGACGCTGATGGCGCGGGAGCTGCTGGGCGAGGAGAGCGGGGAGGGCGAGTCCGGGGAGGGCGACTCCGAGGACGAGCCGGCTATTTCCTGAAGCCGCTCACTCTCTGAAGCCACTCACTTCCCGAAGGCCGCGTCGGCCGCCACGGTGAGGATCGCCCGCACCTGCGCCACGATGTCCAGCCGGTTGCGCACGAACTCCGGATCGGTCACCGTCCCGCTCGCCGGATCCGTGTTGCCCGCCCCGAACTGCAGCACCGGCGTGTGCACATGCCCGCCCGGCAGGGTGTCGTGCAGCCCCAGCCGGTCCCGCAGCAGGGTCGCCCGGTAGGCGATCTCGTTGGAGAGGTAGTTCCCGCCGCCACCGGCTCGCGCCGTGGAGCCCGGGGTGGGACCGTCCGGCCGTACGACCTCCGTCGTCCCTCCCGCCGGGATCTCGGTCACCTCGGTGTGGTCGTAGACCGGGAAGCGTCCCGTGTCCGCGGCCACGATCTGCCGGTACGGCAGCGTGGTCGTCGTCCACTGCGGCTGCGATGCGGGGTCGGTCACCGGGACGGTCTCGGTGCGCGAGATGTTGTCGTTGTCCGGGAAGCCGCCCCGCCAGGCCCCGTTGGTCCGCTCCACGTCGAACCGCCCGACCCGCCCCTGGCTCACCGTGGTGAACAGGTCGACCTTCGGCAGATACCGCCGCAGCGTCCGCTCCACCGTCCCCTGCGCGAAGTCCTGCCAGCGCACCGGGAAGACGACCGTCTCGATGCGCGCCGGACCCTTCGCGGTCCGGATCACCGTGCCGTCGAGGGCGAGCGCGGTGGCGCCGGAGGGGTTGGAGATCCGGATGTCCCGGTCGAGGGTGAATGGGTCGAAGCCGGTGAGGAGGATCCGCCTGAGCCCCTTGCCGTGCGGATAGCGCACGTCGGTCTGTCCGCGAGAGGTCCGCTCCAACTGCTCGATCAGCGCGTTCCGTTGCGCGTCGCTCAGCGCGAACCCAGGCTCCCAGGTCCGTAGTTCCCGGGTCAGCCCCAACCTGGCCCAGTACAGCGGCCGGTCGTCGTCCCGGCTCAGGTCCCCGCCGGCCGGTCCGCGCCCCTGCACCCGGTCCACGGCCCGCCGCCACAGCGCCGATCCCTCGCGCACGACGATCCGCCGCGCCTGGGCGTAGGAGTGCGTCGAGCCCAGCTCGCGTGCCAACTCCGGTGCCACGTCGTCGAACCCGGAGCGCCGGAGTATCTCCTGCGGCACCGCCTTGTCGAGGCGCTGTTCCTCGACGGTGGGGGAGGGAGCGGTCGCGGCGGCACTCGCCGTCACCGGGGAGGCCACTGAGGCCATCATGGCCAGTCCGAGAATGCCGATCCGAACACGTAGGGAAGCCAAGGGAGTTCAGTCCTTCCGTCGCCGTCGTGGGGGAGCGTGGTGCGGACGTCCGCAGTATCCCGTGACGGAAGTGGTCTACGCCATGGCGTGTGAACCGGGATACTGCCGCGCATGAGGACCGTGAAGGCCGTGAATCTGGGTGTGCTGTTCCTGATCGAGCTCGGCGCCCTCGCGGCCGTCGGGTACTGGGGCTTCACCCGTGACGTGGCGGCCCCGCTCACCTGGGTGCTGGGTCTCGGCGGCCCGGCCGTACTCGTCGTCCTGTGGGCCCTGTTCGGCTCGCAGAAGGCGTCGTACAAGACGCGCGGCGCGGTCCGCGTCGGTTTCGAGGCGGTCTGGTTCGGGGCGGGTGTGGCCGCGCTGTTCGCCGCCGGGGCGGTGGCCTGGGCGGTCGCCTTCGCCGCGGTCGTCGCGGTGAGCAAGGCGCTCGCCGTCATCTGGCGGCAGTAGCACCGGAGTTCAGACCTCCTCGCCGAGCAGCGCCAGGAAGTCGCGGAACGCGGCCGGCATGTCCACCGAGTCCGGGTCCAGGAGCCACTGGTACTGGAGGCCGTCCATCACCGCGACCAGGAGCGGGGCCGTGCGCTCCGGCGTCAGGCCGTTCGGGAGGCGGTCGCCGTACGCGGTGCGCAGGACCCCCGCCATGCTCTCGCGCACCTGCCGGTAGCGCTCGGTGAAGTACGCCCGCGCCGGATGCCCCTCCGTCACGCTCTCGCCCAGCAGCGCCGAGAAGGTCTGGATGATGCCGGGCCGCATCGCGTTGTACTCGACCAGCGAGGCCAGCAGGTCCACCCGCCACTGCGTCGCCGGTACGGCGTCCCACTGGTCGCGTTCCTTCAGCACGGCGACCAGCAGCGCCTCCTTCGTCGGGAAGTAGTGCAGCAGCCCCTGCTGGGTGAGCCCGACCCGCTCCGCCACCGCGGCCAGGCTCGCGCCCCGGTACCCGCGCTCGGCGATCACCTCCAGCGCCGCCCGCACGATCTCCGCGCGCCGTTCCTCGCTCCTGACCCTGGCGTTCATGGCGTCACCGTACGGCATTGCCCCACAGTCAATGTTACGGCACCATAACGAAACCTACCGTGTTACAGGTAACGGGTGCACGATGGCCCACAGGACGACGACCTGACTCGATGAGGAGACCCCGATGGCGGGAACCGCAGACACCTCTCCGGCCGGCCAGGCGCGCGAGGCCGCCGTCGAGGCGGCGCTGGGCAAGCTGGACCTGGACGCGAAGGCCCGGCTGCTGTCCGGGCAGGACGTGTGGTCACTGCCCGCGCTGCCGGAGATCGGGCTGAAGTCCCTCGTCATGTCCGACGGCCCGATCGGCGTGCGGGGCGTGCGCTGGACCGCCGACGACCCCTCCATCGCCCTGCCCTCCCCGACCGCCCTCGCCGCCACCTGGGACCCGGCTCTCGCCCGCCGCGCCGGCACGCTGCTCGCCCAGGAGGCCCGGCGCAAGGGCGTGCACGTGCTGCTCGCGCCGACCGTCAACCTCCACCGGTCCCCGCTCGGCGGACGGCACTTCGAGGCCTACAGCGAGGACCCGTACCTGACGGGACGCATCGGCGCCGGCTATGTCGCCGGCGTCCAGTCCGGCGGCGTCGGCACCACCGTCAAGCACTTCGTCGCCAACGACGCCGAGACCGACCGCTTCACCGTGAACAACCTGGTGAGCGAGCGGGCGCTGCGCGAGCTGTACCTGGCGCCCTTCGAGATCATCGTCGCCGAGGCCCGCCCCTGGGGCGTCATGACCGCCTACAACACGGTCAACGGCACGACGATGACCGAGCACGCCCGTCTGGTGAACGGCGTGCTGCGCGGCGAGTGGGGCTTCGACGGCTACAACGTCTCCGACTGGATGGCCGCCCGCTCGACGGCCGCCGCCATCGAGGGCGGCCTGGACGTGGCCATGCCCGGCCCGCAGACCGTCTACGGCCCCGCGCTCGCCCAGGCCGTGCGGGACGGCGAGGTCGAGGAGGCCACGGTCGACGCGGCCGTCCGCAACGTCCTGCGGCTCGCCGCCCGCGTCGGTGCCCTGGAGTCCGCCGAGCCCGCCGTGACCGAACCGCCCGCGACCGTGGACGGCGAGGCGCTGGCCCGCGAGATCGCCCGCCGCTCCTTCGTCCTGGTCCGCAACGAGAACGACGCCCTTCCGCTCAGGCCCGGCACCGTCGCCCTCATCGGCGCCGCCGCCCGCGACGCCCGCGTCCTGGGCGGCGGTTCGGCCACCGTCTTCCCGGACCGGATCGTCTCCCCGCTCGACGGCCTCACCGCCGCCCTCCCCGAGGGCAGCCTCAGCTACGCCGTCGGCGCCGACCCCAACACCGAACTGGCCGTCGCCGACCGGGGCTTCGAGCTGCGCGCGGTGTGCCGGGACGCGGCCGGCGAGGTCATCGGCACCCGCGGCACCCCCAGCGGCCAGATCCAGTGGATGGGCACCGACCTCCCCGAGGGCGTCACCCACGACAACCTCCACACCGTGGAGCTGACCGGCACCTTCACCCCCCGCGACTCCGGGACGCAGACCCTCGGGATCAAGGGCACCGGCGCCTTCACCCTCACCGTCGCCGGCACCACGTACTACGACGACGTCCAGCGCCCCGCCGACGACAGCGACCCCTTCGAGGCGTTCTTCGGCGCGCCCGTGCCCCGCGCCGAGGTCGAACTGACCGCGGGTGAACCGGTCGAGGTCTCCCTCCACCACGTGATCGCGCTCCCCGAGGGGACCCCCTTCAAGGTCGTCGCCTTCGCGCTCGCCCACCAGGAGCCGCAGCGCGACGCGGACGAGCTGATCGCCGAGGCCGTCGAGGCCGCGCGCGCCGCCGACACGGCCGTGGTGGTGGTCGCCACCACCGACCGGGTGGAGTCGGAGGGCTTCGACCGCAAGGACCTCGCGCTGCCCGGCCGCCAGGACGATCTGGTCCGCGCCGTCGCCGCCGCCAATCCCAACACCGTCGTGGTCGTCAACTCCGGCTCCCCGGTCGAACTGCCCTGGCGCGAGGAGGTCGCCGCCGTGCTGCTGAGCTGGTTCCCGGGCCAGGAGGGCGGCGCGGCCCTCGCGGACGTTCTCACCGGCGTCCACGAGCCCGGCGGCCGGCTGCCCACCACCTGGGGCTCCCTGGCCGACGCCCCGGTCACCCGGGTGGTCCCCGAGAACGGCGAACTGCCGTACACCGAGGACGTGTTCATCGGCTACCGCGCCTGGGAGAAGGAGGGCCGCACCCCCTCGTACCCCTTCGGCCACGGCCTCGGCTACACCGAGTGGAGCTATGAGTCGGTGCAGGTCGAGGGCGACAGCGTGGTGCGGGTCCGGATCAGGAACACCGGCGGGCGTGCGGGACGGGAGGTCGTCCAGGTCTACCTGGCGCCGGCCGAACCCGGCCCCGAGCGTCCGGACCGGTATCTGGCCGGCTTCGCGGGCGTCGAGGCCGGACCCGGCGAGAGCGCCGAAGCGGTCGTCACGCTGCCTCGCCGCGCCTTCGAGGTGTGGGACGAAGCGAGCGGCTCGTGGTCGTTTGTGAAGGGTTCGTACGAGATCCAGGTCAGCCGCTCGATCACGGACCGCCGCCTCACCGCGACGATTAACGTCTGATCCGGGACAAGTCTCCCCACAGACAGCCCCGGCCCGGGACCTGACCCCTGGGCCGGGGCTCACACGTGCGGTCAGCGCACCCCGAAGCCGTACGCCGTCTCCGAGCGGAACACCCCGCCCGGGCGCAGCACCGTGCTGGGGAAGTCCGGGCGGTTCGGCGAGTCGGGGAAGTGCTGGGTCTCCAGGGCGATGCCGTCACCCGGGGTGAAGGGCTCGGGCAGATGGTCGGCGGTGTAGAGCTGGAGGCCGGGTTCGGTGGTCGTCACGGTCAGGACGCGGCCGGACGCCGGGTCGTGCAGCTCGGCGACCTCGCGCGGAGTCTGCGTCACCCCGCCGACGAGCACGAAGTTGTGGTCGTAGCCGGAGCCCGTCTTGCGTGGCCGGCGGAAGTCGAACCGTGTGCCGGTGACGTCATCGAGCTCACCGGTCGGGATCAGGTCGGCGTCGACCGGGGTGTAGCGGGAGGCGTCGACGCGCAGTTCGTGGCCGGACGCGCTACCGGAGCCGGCCAGGTTCCAGTACGAGTGGTTCGTCAGGTTCACGATGGTCGGCGCGTCCGTCACCGCCTCGTACCCGATCCGCAGCGAGCCGTCCGCCTCCAGCGTGTACGTCGCTGAGACCTCCAGCCGGCCCGGGAAGCCCTCCTCGCCGTGCGGGCTGACCCGGGTGAGCCGCACCCCGTGCTCCACCGGCAGGGCGTCCCACACGCGTTTGTCGAAGCCGTGCTCACCGCCGTGCAGGGAGTTGGGCGCGTTGTTCGGCTCCAGGGCGTAGGTCACCCCGTCCAGCGGGAAGCGGGCGCCCGCGATCCGGTTGGCGTACCGGCCGATCAGGGCGCCGAAGTACGGTCCGGGGCAGCCGAGATAGCCGTCCAGGTCGGCGAACCCCAGCACCACGTTCGCCCGGTGGCCGGTGCGGTCCGGGATCTCCACCGACTGCACGATCCCGCCGTACGACAGGATCCGCACCCGCACTCCGGCCCGCTCCAGGGTCCAGCGGTGGACCGGGGTGCCGTCGGGAAGTGTGCCGAAGTGTTCGCTCATGAGCGAAACCCTAAGTCACGTGCCTGTCAGGCGTCCTTTCGCGGTGACCGTGCGGTAGGCGATCTCCGCCAGTCGGGCCTGTCCGTTCACACTGGGGTGGAACCAGTCCCAGTGGCTCAGTTGGTCGGTGCCGAACCGGTAGTCGTACACCGCGTTCTGGTCGAAGCGGCAGCGGCGGTCCTTGGCGCACACCTCCTTCAGCACCTTGTTGTAGTCCTCCACGCGCTTCTGCACGGTGTCCCGGCGCAGGGTCGCCGCCGAGTCCAGCGCGTCCGCGTCACCCAGCATCGAGGGGCAGATGCCGAGCTTCCAGATCTGCTTGCCCAGCGCGTTGGTGCGGCCCTCGGACCACAGCCGCTTCAGGTTCGGCACGCTCGCCACGTACACCTGGGTCTTCGGCAGTTGCCTGCGCAGCGAGGTCAGCGCGTCCTGAAAGCCGGCCCGGAAGTCGGCCACCGGGGTCATCGCCGACGTCGAGCTGCGGCAGGCGTCGTTGGCGCCCACCATCACCGTCACCAACTGCGGCCGCTTCACCACCGCCTGCGCGATCTGCCCGGGCAGGTCCGCCATCCGGGCCCCGGTCACCGCGTAGTTCCAGCTCCGCTCGGCCGCCCGCGCCCTGCCCAGCAGCCGGACGGCGAGACTGTCGACCTCGGTGTTCGTACCGGTCGCCCAGGACACCTCGGGGCAGTCCGACAGCACCGTGCACGCGTCGAAACCACGGGTGATGGAGTCGCCGACGGCCGCGATGGAGCTGGGGCTGACGTCCCAGGACGGCGTCGGCCTCGGGCGGTGCGTGGGTGCGGTCGTGTCGCCACCGACGGCGTCGCAGCCGGCGACGCCCAGAACGGCCGCCGCCGTGACGGCGAGCGCGGCCCGTGAACGGTGGCTCGGCTTCCGCATCCGCTGCTGTTCCCCTCGGTCGACGTACAGGGAGCTCCCCCTCATGACAACGCGCGGGAGTTCCCGAACCCCGCGGCGTGCAACGGTTCGCACCCGTACAAGCGTCCTGCCGGGTGAATGGCGGGCGTTTCGGCGCATCGGGACCGACGGTACGTCACACTCCTTGCGCCGCCGCACGGTAGCCTCGCCATCAAACGTGGCCCCGGCCACAACCGTCCGCCAGTTCGCAAGATGTCCCGCTCTGCCCGGAGGTCCCGGTGACGACACGTGGAGTTCTGTACGTGCACTCCGCGCCGCGCGCGCTGTGCCCGCACGTCGAGTGGGCCGTGGCCGGGGTGCTCGGCACACGCGTCAACCTCGACTGGATCCGGCAGCCGGCCGCGCCGGGCACCTGGCGCTCGGAGTTCTCCTGGAAGGGCGAGGTCGGTACCGCCTCCAAACTGGCGTCGGCGCTGCGCGGCTGGCATCTGCTGCGCTTCGAGGTCACGGCCGAGCCCTGCCCCACCGCCGAGGGCGAGCGCTACAGCTGCACCCCAGAGCTGGGCATCTTCCACGCTGTCACCGGCATCCACGGCGACATCCTGATCCCGGAGGACCGGCTGCGCGCCGCCCTGACCCGGTCCCAGCGCGACGAGACCGACCTGGAGGCCGAGATCGCCAAGCTGCTCGGCAAGCCGTGGGACGACGAGTTGGAGCCGTTCCGGTACGCGGGCGAGGGCGCGCCCGTGCGGTGGCTCCACCAGGTGGTCTGAGTCCCCGCACAACCGAAGGGCCCTCACCGGGCGGTGAGGGCCCGTCGGGGGTGGGGGGGCCGGCGTACGGGGGGGTCTG